>CAYYNP010000314.1:0-11393 GCA_964472545.1 uncultured Planctomycetaceae bacterium
AGGAGATCGTCACCTACCCTCCACTTTGTGCCATTTGAGTTGAAACACTACAGTGATGCTCTCTTTGTGGCGAGTGAACTCAACGTCCGGAAAGGCCTCCTCAAGCTTCGGGATATTCACCTCGACTTTCTTGTGAAAGAACATGAACGGATGGGAGTAGGTGACCAGACATACGCGCTTGAAGCGCTCGGCCGCAAGCACGGCGGCCAGCGTCGAATCACTTCCACCAGAGAACAACACCGCAACTCCGTCACTCATGCGTAACTCCAGTCTATTGTGGCCGAATCGAAAGAACCACCGGTGGGACCAAGGGAAGGGTGATCGTCTCCTGCACGAGCAATTGTTGCTCCCGGACGATCGAACGGACGTGGTCGGTGCCTACGTAGAACCGGTTGTATCCCAGCAGGATCCTCCCCCGCCGCGATAGGAAGCGCGGCATCTCCTGGAGGAACCGCCGAATGCTCGCCGTGCCGTCTTCCCCACCCGACCAAGTGACCGCGGAATGATGTGAAGTCGTGGGAGCGTCTCGATCGACGTTCTGAGAATTCCCCCAGAACTCCGGAATATACGGACTGTTGAAGGCGATCACGTCGAACGTCTCCCCCGACAAGTTCTCGCCCAGATCGCTTTGCAGCACGTCGGCCTCGACGGCATTCACTCGAAGCGTATCTCTGGCCGCCGCCACGAGTTCGGGCACCACATCCACGGCCGTAATCGACCTGCAGCCGCGACGATAA
The DNA here is from genome assembly GCA_964472545.1 of uncultured Planctomycetaceae bacterium. GTDB lineage: Bacteria > Planctomycetota > Planctomycetia > Pirellulales > Thermoguttaceae > CAYYNP01. The sequence continues at coordinate 738 of CAYYNP010000314.1, forward strand.
GCAAACACCGAGAGAATCGCCGCAGATCCGCATCCCAAGTCGAGGAAGCTGCGACCCTGCCAGTCCTCGTTCCGCAACGCCTTCCGAAGACAGAGGGTTACCCAGTCCCAATAGCACACGCGCCGTGAGCCGAACGCGCCGACACCGAAGAGCCGGCGAGCCAAGAACTTCGATCTTCGCAGAGGGGCCAGCCCGCGGCGGTAAAGCTGATGCAACGGGCCGATGAACAACTGCTTGTGGAACACGACGCCACCTGTGCATATCTGAGTTGACTGACTTCCAGTATATCACCGGGCGTAGCCGCAATGAAGCGTTTCTCGGCGGGTTACAAGGAAACGGTGGAGACAACTCCGTACACCGATACTCTATCCAGTTGGTCATTTTCCACAGAAGGCGGACAGACGAAGACGGTTTGCGACAGTTGAGGCTGTCGGAAAAAGCCAGGCACTCTCGACGACCGCCGGGTGACAGTTGACGGGTGGCAGATCACTTGACAGGCCGAACGGGACGCGCCAAACTGGGCGTTTCGTTTGTTCGGGTGAGCTGGCCGGTAAGCGGCCCATGCACCCGATCATCGTTGGGTCGAATGCAAGAAGGGTAAGAACGCTGACCGCTCCCTCTAGAATCGTCCTCTGTTATCCCGTCGAGAAACGCCACATCGAGCAGATTGCCAAGGCGGCGCCAAAGGCCGAGATCGTCGACGCCGGGCAGGAGCGCGTGGCCGAAGAGTTGTTCGCCGCCGACGTCTACTGCGGCCACGCCAAGGTGCCGGTCGATTGGGGCGGCGTGGTGGCCGGCGGACGGCTGCGGTGGATCCAGTCGTCGGCCGCCGGCATGGACCATTGCCTGGTGCCCGCGGTGATCGACTCCGATATCGTCGTCAGCAGTTCCTCGGGCGTGCTGTCCGATCAGGTGGGCGAACACACCATCGGCATGCTGACCGCCTGGTACCGCAGCTTCCCCACGTTCTTCCGCGCCCAGCAGAAGAAGGAGTTCATTCGCCGGCCCACGCTCGAAATGACCGGGCGCACCGTGGGCATCGTGGGGCTGGGCGGTGTGGGACGCCGGCTGGCCGAGATGCTGAGTGTCTTCAAGATGCGAATCCTGGCCACCGACATGTTCCCGGTCGACAAGCCGGCTTGTGTCGAGACCCTGCTACCGGCCGACGGTTTGGACGAGATGCTGCCGCAGGTCGATCTGGTGATACTCGCGTTGCCGCTGAGCGATGCCACTCGGGGATTGGCCAACGGGTCTTTCTTTGCCAAGATGAAGCCCGGCGCCCTGTTCTGCAACGTCGCCCGGGGGCCGATCGTGATCGAGGCCGATCTGGTTTCGGCGTTGGCCGCCGAGCATCTTTGCGGGGCGGTCCTCGACGTGGCCGATCCGGAGCCGCTGCCGCCGGAAAGCCCGCTTTGGGAGATGCCCAACGTGATCATCACCCCCCACGTGGCGGGCCAGGCGCGGTGGCGGATCGACCTGGCCACGACGATCTTCTGCCGAAATCTCCGCCGTTGGCAGTCGGATCGGCCGCTGATCAATCTCCTGTCCGACAAACGCCTTGGGTTCCCCATCCGCGGCTCCGGTACTCCGCTTTGGGGGGACGTGTAGGCCTTTACGCCCGGCAGCGGGTCGAGGTATGATGAAGGCATTGGGTATCGCTCTGCTTCCGACCCCATCGATCCTTGCATGAGCAACACGACGTATCTCGAAGGCAGCGCCACGCGAACGTGGGGCGGCGGCTCGGCCACGCGGTGTTCCGAGGAACTGCTGGGTCGCTACCACACCATCCTCGAAGAGCAGCGCCTGAGTTGGACCGAGCACCATCGGCTGACCCGGCTGTTGGGCTCCGGCGGTCAAGGGGTGGTCTATCTGAGCGAGCGCCGCGGCACCGACAACTTTACCCTGCCGGTGGCGCTAAAGATCTTCTCGCCGGAGCGCTATGAATCCGAGAAGACCTACGACGACGCCATGGGGCGGATGGCCCAGGTGGCCGCGTTGGTGGCCCAAATCCAGCAGGACAATCTGCTCGACGTGCACAACTGGGTCGAGCGCCGCCGCATCCGCATGATGGTCATGGAGTGGGTCGACGGCTACGATCTGAGCAACCTCTTGACCCGGGAGATGCTCGATCGGGTGAAGGACCGCGTCAGCCAGAAACGCTGGCAATACATCAACGAAGTGATCGTCACCGGCGGCCCGTTGCAGCCGCGGCTGAAGCCGGGCATCGCCATCGCCATCGTTCGCGATTGCCTGGCGGCGCTGGCGGCGCTGCACCGCGGGGGCGTCGTCCACGGCGACCTAAAACCCTCGAACATCATGGTCAAGCGGACCGGCAACGCCAAGATCGTCGATATCGGTTCGGCCTTCGAGCTCAAGAGCCCGCCGATGCGCCGCACGTGTACGCCGACCTACGCCGCGCCGGAAGTCCTCGAAGGCGGCGAGTGTACCGCCCGCAGCGACCTGGCCGGTTTGGGATACGTGTTGATTGAGATGCTGGCCGGCGCGCCGGTCTTCGCCGGGCTGAACACGTATCACGAGTTGCTCGAAGCCAAGCGTTTTCTGGCGCAGCGTCTGCCTCGCGTGTTGCCCGGCGAGGTGACCTGCAACCAGTTGCTGATGAACTTCTGCCGCCGTCTGATCGCGCCGGACCCGATGCGCCGCTTCCCCAGCGCCGAGGCGGCCGACCTGCTCAAAGAAGAAGGCGCCGCCAGCTTCCACCGCCAGTTGATCAAGGGCGACCTGGCCAGCGAATACGACAACGAGATCCGGCTCTGGCTGGAGGAGTTGGCGGAGTTGGATTAGACGGCCGGGGGACCAAGACTCTGCGGCCCAGCATGCGGAGGACCGGTGATGGCAAAACGAAAGCTCCGCCATCCGGTGCTTGCAGTCTTCTTCGTGTTGTTCTTGGTCTTCTTTTTCGGCGGCGGGCTGTTGCTGCTGATCGACGCGTTCTGGCCGTTTCTTCCGATGGGCGTGCTCGCGCCTCTGAGCCTGTCTCTCTTTGCGATCGTCGTGGTCGGCATGGTGGCGGGAAAGTGCATTCGGGTGGTCACGGCGCTTCGGCGTCACACGAAGACGGGTAGTGCGGGTGACCCGAATGCACTTCTGATCAAGGCGTGTGAGAAGGGGGACCGACGTGGAGCGATTGCGGCGCTCAAAGCCGGCGCGAATCCAAACACGCCAAATGTCCGATCGAATCTTGCCCACAAGCAGGGTACGGCGCTAATGCGCGCTGCCAGACACGGCCACATCGAGGTGGTTCGCGCGCTGCTCAAACGAGGGGCCGGTGTTAACCGATGCGACGATTCCTTTTCCGGAGAGACGCCGCTACATGCCGTTGCCGTGGGCGGTCATCTCGACGTGGCACAACTGCTTCTCGATTGCGGAGCGAAGCTGGATGCCGCCGATACCTACGGGAAGACGGCGCTGCACGCAGCCGCGACCCAGGGCCAATACGACGTCGTTCGTTTCCTGGTCAACGCCGGGGCCAACGTACGCGCGAGGAACTTCGTGGGCAATACCCCACTCGATTCTGCGCTGATAAGCGGTACGCCTGAGATCGTTGAGTTCCTCAGGCAGCAAGAGTAGAATGCCCGGCGGCTTGGGTTCCTTGTTCTTGCTTCCGAGGTCCGTCGTATGCCCAATGTTCTTCGCCATTGGCTGTCTTGGGTCGTTCTGTCGATATGTGTCGCGCCACCGGCGGCCTGCGCCGATCCGCCGCCATACGTGCCGCGAAGCGTCGAGGCGCTCTGGGCCGACTTCGACCCGCGCGGCGAACCGCTCGACGTCTCCGTGGTGCGCGAGTGGGAGGCCGACGGCGTCGTCTTCCGCTACGTCACGTTCCACGTCGGCACGTTCAAGGGCGTCGACGCACGCATGGATGCCTTCTACGGGTTTCCCAAAGGATGCGAGCGGGTGCCGGGGCTGCTGCACTTGCACGGCGGCGGGCAGCGGGCGTTTCGGCATGAGGTCGATTTCTACGCCCGGTTGGGCTACGCGTGTTTGTCGATCAACTGGGGCGGGCGCGAAATGGAACAGGCCCAGCCGGACGATCCCAACACCGACTGGGGCGCCGTCGATCCCACGCAGCAGAACGTGCCGGGCTACTTCAGTCTGAAGCCCGGCGAACTGACGCTCGAGGAGTTCGAGTCGCCGCGGAACAACAACTGGTATCTGCTCACGTTGGCGGCCCGGCGTGGATTGACGTTTCTCGAGCGGCAGCCGCAGGTCGATCCCGAGAAGTTGGGCGTCTACGGACATTCGATGGGCGGCCACCTGACCGTCTACGTCGCCGGCAGCGACGATCGGGTGAAAGTCGCCGTGCCGTCGACCGGAGGTTCCGGCTTCCGTACGTACCCTTGGCCGCTGCTGCCGGCGCAACGCAAGCAGACCATCCACGGCGACGTGGCGTTGTTTCGGGCCACGTTGGGATTCCAATCGTACGCCCCGCGCGTGAAGGCACCGTTGTTGTGGCTCGGGGCGACGAACGACTTCCACGGGATCATCGACGACACGTACCGTACCGGGGCCTTGATGACGCAAGCCGCGGTGCGCTACGCCTTTACGCCGCACATGAACCACCGTTTCACGCCGGAGTTTGCGGTCACGCGGCCGCTGTGGATCGAGCAACATCTCAAAGGCACGATTCGGCTTCCCGACACGCCCGACACGAGGCTCTTGCTTGGCGAGAACGACGGCGTGCCGACGTTCCGCGTTACGCCGGACAACTCGATGCCGATTGCCGCTGTGCGCATCTATTACTCCATCGATCCCGATCCCCAAGCGCGCTTCTGGCGGTCGGCCGACGCCGAGCAGAAGGAAGACACGTGGACCGCCCGGCTGCCGATCATGTCGACGGACGAGCCGTTGTTTGCATTGGCCAACGTGCATTATCGTCTGCCGCGGCCGCACCCGGTGCCGTTTGCCCGGCCGACCGAGACGTTCGCGATCAGTTCGCTGATGCACACCGCGACGCCCGATGACCTGCAACGAGAGCACGTCCGAACTACCGACACACCGGCCCTGCTAATCGACGATTTCGCCGGTGGTTTTCGCGACTGGTACCGGCTTTCGGCGGACAATCCCCATCACTGGCAATTCTGGACGCGGAAGATCAACGACCCGAAATGGCGCGGGCAGCCCGGCTATCGGCTGACGTTGGACGTGCGGGCCGAGGCGGCGAACGAACTGGTGGTGGTGCTCACGGAGAACTTCTTCCGGTCGTATCGGGGCAGGCAGCGTGACGTTGTCGCCGTGGTGAAACTTACCGGCGGCGAACGCTGGCAGACGGTCTCCTTGTCGCCCGACGACTTCAAGACGGTCGACGGCGAGCAGGCGCTTTCGTCTTGGGCGCAGCTCGATCTGCTCGGGCTGCGGGCTTTCTACGAGGACGGCGAAAGACTGCTCGGCAGCAAGGCCTGGTCCGGCTCGCAACCCGCGTTTCGAAATCTGCGGTGGGCGGTGGATTGAGGTACGTTGACGCACCTTGCGCGGCCGGCCACCGAGACTGCATCGGCATTAACCTGCTCTTCTTCGTTGCAGGCAAACGCCAATCGCAAGCGCTCCAACAGCTAGCAGCACGAGCGTCGACGGTTCCGGAACGACCCGCAGGCTCAAGGGAGCCGATTGTGACCAGGCTCCGTCGGGATCGGTGAGTCGGGCGTAGATGAGATAGTCGCCCGGCTCGTCGAACACTGCCGTGAGTTCCTTCTGTGCGGTTGGCAGCGTGTCGAACAGGCCGTCACCGTCCAGATCCCACTGAACGGTCAACAACGACGTGGCGTGATCCGGGTCTTTGGAACGAGTCGCGTCCAACAGCGCCGCGTCGCCGGCCCAGATCGTCGATTCCGATAGCTCGATCTTCGGTCGCGGCGTCCGGTTGGAACCGCCGGCGACTTCAATGGTCGTCTTCTCCTTGCGAAGGTTCCCGGCCGCATCGTAGACAACGATCGTGAACTCCTCCGACTCGCCCGGCTCGAAATGGGGCGTCAGAAACGACGCCGTCACCGAGTCACCTTGAAGAGCCAATTCGCCGATCGTCTGACCACCCTTACGGAGCAACGCTGCCCGAACGCCGCTTGCATCGTCGGCCTGGAATTCGATTCTCAAATGTCCGCTCACCGAATCGACGGCGCCCGTTGTGGCAATATCCAGGGCCGGTCTCGTATTGTCGGAAAAGGACGTCTCCCAATTGAAGTAGCGGCTGGTGTCGAGTGCAAGCGCCGCCGCATAGGTCAACTGCGCGTCGTCCCCGGGAAACAACCCGGGCAGCACCGACCCTCGCCATCCTCGCAACCCGTTGCCCATCAGGTTGCCGTTGAAATTTCGATCGTTTCGGAAGTCGTGGGCCAAGCCCAACGCATGACCGAGTTCGTGTGCCATGGCGCCTCGTGCCGAGGAGGCAATGCTGCTGAGCGTGGTGCGCGAAAACCAAGGAAAGGACACGTCCTGCGCGAGAGGGTACGGCCCGATCTCGGGAATGATCATCCCGTCGTATGGGCGGGTATCCGATAGATAATCGGGATTGCCACGCGTTAACATATCGCCTCCCAGCACGGCGATGCCGGCGTCACTGCCGGACCCGAAGCTGGCCCCCAATGCGGTGCTGCCGGTGATGTCACCGTCGGGCAGTTGCTGGTGCGACTCGGGAACAAGCACCCACACCTCCCCGCGATTCCATGTACTCAGCCCGGCATCGCGCGCGGCACCGATGGTCTCGCCCCACGTCCCGCTGCGGATGGTCTCATCCGTTACGGGGGTGTTAACCACGTGAACTCGAGGCGTAACGCCGTCGGCTTCGGTCTCTAACTGGAACGTCTTCCGTTGAAACCCGAAACGTTCCATTTGGTCGCCATACCACCCTTGAATCGATCGCATCATCTGTGCGAAGTTCTCGGCGCCGGATGCCTGGGCGGTGCGATTCGACGGGACGACGTATCCCAAACGTATGATCTCCCCCCGGACTTCCCGCGTTGCCAAGCCGGCGATCATGAGGGCGGCCGCAAGACCGATCCGTAACAGAAGCTGTTCATTTCTTGGGTTGTCGTTCATGGTTCGTCTCCCTTTGTGCCCACGTGGCAGCGAGTCAGATTGCGAGCACTTCGGGTTGAGCAGAGCAGGGGGCGCTGAGCAGAGCAGGGCGAGTTCTGACGGAATTTGCGGCACCCAAGAGTCTTCCGTTCTCGCGGGGCCTGAATCTTGATTCAACTTAACATCACGCCGTCATCGTGTCAAGCGACTGGTGGATTTCTTGGTGTTTTGCCGCCGCTTTCGCCTTGGCGTCCGGCGCGAAGACAAAGCAGCTTTCGATCCACAGGAAGCCTTGGGGTCCTTAGCAGCCCGTTGAAGAAGTAGGAGTTTGAGAATTCGGGTGCCACTGCTGGCTTGCCCAGCAGTGTTTTTGCGTCAATTTCCACTCCGCACTGCTGGGCAAGCCAGCAGTGGCACCCAGTTTCGCACTCTTTCAACGGGCGGTTGGGTCCTTAGATCCCCACGATCGGCGCTACCTTCACCGCCATCCCCATGGCTGGCCAGATCTTCCACACAAAGACCCCTAGCACGATCATCAACAGGGCGCTTGCCGGCACGCCGGCGATGAAGAACTCACCGGAGGAGAACTGCTTGCTTTCGTAGGCGATCGCGTTGGGAGCCGCGCCGACCAGTAACAAGAAGGGCATCCCGGCGGTAACCAGTGCCGAGTACAGGATCACCTCCGGGGCCACGCCCAGATACGGCGCAATCACCAGCGCCACCGGCAGCGAGATGGCGATCGCCGCCACGTTCATGATCAGGTTGGTCATCACCAGCACGAAGAAAGCCGTACCCATCACGAACACGAACCAGTGAGCCCCTTCAAACAAGCCCAGCCACTGGATCGCCAACCACTTGGCCGCGCCGGTCTCCCACAGGCAATACCCGATGCTCATCGCCCCGCCAAACAGCAGCACGATGTTCCAAGGGATGTTTTCGAGGTCTTTGATCGAGAGGATTCGAAAGGCGAAGAAGAGGATCGTCGCCACCAGGATAATGGCGCTCTTGTCCAAGACCTTCAGCGCCGGCACGAACGACCGCAGGCTCATCACGGCGATCGCCGTGAGGATAATCACCAACGCCAGGATCTCGGTTCGGGAGACGGGGCCGAGCTGCTTGTGCAGGCCTCGGGCGCGCTCGCGCAGCCCGGGGATCGTCCGTTTCTCGGGCTTGAAGACCAGCATGCTGTAGGCCCAAAGCACAACCACCATGACGCCGCCGACCGGTGCCATGTACGTCGTGAGTTGGAAGAACGTAACGTCTTCGGCCGGGAAGATCTGCTTGTAGAATCCGATGGCCACCGCGCCGCGTGCCGCCCCGAGCAGGGTGATGATGCTGCCGGCGCCGGCGACGAACGCCATGCCGACGAACAGCCCTTTGCCGAACTTCGTCGGTTTCTCCTCCTCGGTATAGAGGCCGTAGATGGCGATCAGCACGGGGTAGATCGTGGCAGCCACGGCCGTGTGGGCCATGATCAACGTCAAGGCCGCGGTGACCACGAAGCAGCCCAGGTAGATCATGCTGGTGCGTTCGCCCACCACCACCAGCATGCGGTAGGCCAGCCGCTTCGTCAGGCCGGTCTTCGAGAAGACCATCCCGAACGTGATCGACCCGATGATAAACCAGACGGCCGGGTCCATGAAGTTGCCGAAGACGATCTGGGCCGCCGAAAGCTCCTCCTTCAACGGCCCCGCCAACTCCGCGCCCTTCTTCACGCCCTCGGTCGAGGCATCGATCACGACCTTTGTCGGTCGGATCAGAAACAGCACTTGGACCACGCCGACCATGATACTGGTCACCCCGATCGGGACCACCTCGAAGACCCACCAGGTGGCCGTCACCAGAAACAGCGCCAAGGCGGCCTTGCCTTGATGGGTCAGCTCGAACGTCTGCTTATTCGGATCGACGGCGTCGGGAAAGAACGAGGAGGGGCAGAAGTAGACGGTACAGAAAAGCGCGACGCCCGCGCACATCCAGAAGTACTTCTTGCGGTCGGCTCGCTTGGCCAACAGCGTTGCCTGGCCGCTCCCGCCCGCTTCACGTGTCTGGTCGTTCGTCATTGCCGCGATTCTCTCTCGACACGGGCTCTCTCTTCTCTCGGGCTGCCCAAATCGGGGCACACCCGAACCGGATATTGGGACATATTGTAGTCAGTCGAAAGCAGACCGCCACTCCTCTTGAATCGCCATAGTGGGTGGAATGGCGGCCCCCGCCAGTCGCCTGCTCGTAGCGTGCATGAAACGCACCGCAGAATTCGCCGGAGGCTGGGGACTCGAGGCTGGGGACTCGAGGCTGGGGATTCGGGGCGGTCGGCTGTCGGACCCGACGGTGCGTCGCTCGCGTCCTACGCCGTTGACTTCGCTACCGCCTGCTCCATCTGCTCGCGGCAGACCGGCCGGATCACGCCGTGTTCGCAGATGATCGCTTCGACCAGTTTCGCCGGCGTGACGTCGAAGGCCGGGTTGTAGACGCCGATCCCTTCCGGGGCCGTGGGGCAACCGAAGCCGTGGGTGATTTCGCGGGGATCGCGCTCCTCAATGGGGATCTGGCCGCCATCGGCCAGCGACATGTCGAACGTGCTGGTGGGTGCCGCCACGTAGAACGGGACTCCGTGGGCCGCGGCCGCCAGCGCCACGCCGTAGGTGCCGATCTTGTTGGCCACGTCGCCGTTGGCGGCGATCCGGTCGGCCCCGGTGACCACGGCCGTAACGCGGCGCTGGCGCATCACCACCGGCGCCATCGAATCGCAGATCAGCGTCACGTCGATCTCCCGTTGTTTCAATTCCCACGACGTCAGCCGGGCGCCCTGCAACAGGGGCCGGGTTTCGTCGGCATAGACGTGCAGCCGCTTGCCGGCCTCGGCCGCGGCGAAGAAGACGGCCAACGCCGTGCCGTAGTCGGAGGTGGCCAACCCACCGGCGTTGCAGTGGGTCAACACGCCTTGGCCGTCTGAGAGCAACTCCGCTCCGTGACGCCCGATATCGCGGCACATCTGCCGGTCTTCCTGGTGGATCGCCCGGGCTTCGGCCACCAAACCGTCGGCAACCGCGGCCGGGCCGTTTCCGCACAACGTGGCCGCCTTCCGCTTCATGCGATCGAGCGCCCAAAAGAGGTTCACCGCCGTGGGCCGGCTGGTGGCCAGGTAGTCGGCCACCTCATCCAGCCGGGCATACAGCGCGGTTTCGTCCTGCCCGGCGGCCGTCTGAATGCCCACGCACACGCCGTAGGCCGCGGCCACACCGATTGCCGGCGCCCCGCGGACCCGCAGCATCTTGATCGCCTCCCAGACCGTCTCCACGTCGCGGCAATCGATCTCCAGAAACTCGCCCGGCAGCAACGTCTGGTCGATCATCCGCAGGTGTCCGTCGGTGCCGCCGACCCAATCGAGTGTGCTGAGGTCTTTCATCGGAGTGGTCTTTCCCAGGGCAAGGTGGAATGGACGTGCGGCCGCTCTTCGTTGTGCCAGCGTACAGTATACGCGCGAACCGCCGTGGGGCTAGGCCTTGCCGAACGGCAATGGGTGGCAGCGGTCGAGCTTAGAGCAACCTTCGGCCGCAACCGGCAGAGACGTGGGGCTAGTGCCGTGTCAACATTTGATTCTTGGGTTCAGGCTATGAAACTGGGTGC
>CAYYNP010000315.1:0-11392 GCA_964472545.1 uncultured Planctomycetaceae bacterium
CTCGGAGCCAGTCCCCTTTTTCCACTCCCGCGAATCGACTTTGCAGTTCTCCTGTTCATCGCCGGCCGCCGCCCACACGACGTTGACCGTGGTGGCGCGCGGCGATAACATGGCCTTGTGCAGTGCTTCGGCCGCTACGGCCGGCGAGGTTTCAAGGCGGAGATTGCGGTTGCGAACCCTTCACCAATCGTGGAGATCGACGGCATGAAATCCATACACGTGGCGCTATTCGTCGGGAGTCTGCTGCTGGCCGCGGGCATGGGGGGCGAATTCTCGGCCGCGGAACTGCCGGCCAATCCGAACGTTGCCCCCGAGGCGACGGTCACCGCCAATTCGGAAAACGTGGTGCGGCGGAAGTACTACGCGTCGTGTGCCGTCGACGGGAAGATCCCGGTCGAGAATCAGGCCTTCGCCGACGAAGGGCTCGTGCAGACCGTCTGGTCGGTCGACGGGGCCAAGGACGGGGCCGAGTCGGGCTGGTTGAAGTTCACCTGGGAGAAGCCGGTCAAGGTCCGCGATATCGTCTTCTTCGCCAAGACCGTCTGGACGCTGGACGAGTGTTGGAAAGACTACGAAGTCTACGTCGGCGGCGCAGAGACGCCGGTGGCGAAAGGGACGTTCGAGAAGAAGAGCGGGCCGCAGTCGATCCTGCTCGACGAGCAAGTGGAAACGTCGGAGTTGACGTTGAAGTTCACCAACTCCTACGGCGGGGCCAATCCGGGGGCCAGCGAGGTCTTCGTCTTTCCCGAGAAGGCGACCACCCGAGACATCGTACTCGCGATGGGCGGCTGGAAGCTGGCCACTAATGCGTACTTGTTCCTGCACTTGCCGTCGCTGGGGCTGGCCGATCCGGCCGCGGAAGACGTCACGGCGCTGATTGCCGAGATGAAAGCCAGGTTCGGCGAGAAGTTCGATGCCGCAAACTTCAAGAAGTTGTTGGCGGCGCTGACCAACGACGACCCGGCCGACGACGAAGACCCGCTCTGGGGATACCGCATGTCGCCGCTAGAGAAGCTGCAGTTTCAGATCCTGTTGTTCGACGGCGAAGCCGATTTCGCCGCCATCCCGGCCTTTCCCGGGGCCGAGGGTTTTGGGGCCTACACGGTCGGCGGACGCGGCGGGCGCGTGATCGAAGTGACCAACCTCGACGACGCCGGACCGGGCAGTTTCCGCGCGGCCGTCGAAGCGGAAGGGCCCCGCACGGTCGTCTTCCGAACGTCGGGCAACATCCGGCTGGAAAACCCGCTGGCGATCACCAACTCGAATATCACCATCGCCGGCCAGACCGCGCCCGGCGACGGGATCTGTGTGCAAGGCTACGGGATCGACGTCTACGCCCACAACGTGATCATCCGCTTCGTCCGCAACCGGCCCGGCGACGTGCTCGGTAAACCGATCGGCGACGCCGTCTCCGGGCGCTTCATCCAGAACGTGATCGTCGACCACTGTTCGATGGGCTGGACGATGGACGAGGTCTGCACGTGGTACGCCCTGGGAAACGTCACCATCCAGTGGTGCATGATGACCGAGGCGTTGGATCAATCGCTGCACTACAAGGGTGCCCACGGCGCCGGTCACGCCACCGGCGGGCTGAACCTCAGCACCCACCACAATCTGATCGCCAGCAACAGCTTTCGCAACCCACGTTTTGGTGGCTGTGGCAACCTCAACGAATCGATCGTCGACTTCCGCAACAACGTCGTCTACAATTTCGTCACTTCGGCCTACGGCGGCGAGGGCGGCGTCTACAACTTTGTTCACAACTACTATAAGCGGGGCCCTTCGTCCCGCAGCGGCCATTTCCTTTCGCCGTACGCGCACAAAGTCCTCGGCTACGGCAAGTGGCACATCGCGGGCAACCTGATGGTCGGCAACCCGGCGATGACCGAAGACAACTGGCGGGGCGTCGACCGCGGCGTACCCCGCTGCGACGAACCGTTCCCCACCGCCCAGATCACCACGCATACGGCCGAAGAGGCCTTCGATCTGGTGCTTGCCAAGGCCGGCACGATCTATCCCCGGCGCGACGCGGTCGACCTGCGGATTATCGAGGACGTCAAAGCCGGCACCGGCAAGATCATCAATTCTCAGAAGGAAGTCGGCGGGTATCCCGAACTGAAAACCTACGACGTGCCCGACGACACGGACCACGACGGCATGCCGGACGAGTGGGAGCGCAAGTACGGGTTCAATCCGGCCGACGCCGCAGACGGCGCCGCCGACAACGACCGGGACGGATACACCAATCTCGAAGAATACCTCAACCGGACCGACCCGAGGGAGTTCGTCGACTATCGGGACTTGAAGAACAACGTACATACGTATCACTGATGCTCGGTGCCATGCCCACGCTTGCGTGGGCATGCAAACTGGCATCACACCAACATGCCCACGCAAGCGTGGGCATGGCACCCGCGGTTTCGGATGCCGCGAGAGTGCTTTCAGATCGGCGCGACGCACCGGAGATGACCATGAATCGATCGTTCGATCGACGATACGAGAGACCGGCCGTAGTTCTCGCACTTACCTGGCTGTTGCTATTGGCGCACGATTCAACCGGTGCACAGCAGGCGACCGGTCAACCGCCTTTCGGGCGATCCCAGGCCGAAGCACTCGTCCCGCGCGCTCAGCAGCCGATCGACGGCTTCACGGCGCACAGCGGCAGTTGGATCGTCGAAGACGGCGAATTGGCGGCCGGCGCGGGGCCGGGGCCGAAGTTGGTGAGCGAATCGCCGGCGTTTACCGTCGGCGAGGTCGGCGTCGAGGTGATGCTCTCGGACAATCGCCACGGCAACGCGGCCCTGATCGCACGGGTGAGCGAGCCCGGCGTGGGGGCCGACGCCTTCATCGGCTACGAAATCGCCTTGGACGCCAAGCAGCAGGTGATGCGCCTGGGCCGTCATCGGCACAACTTCGCGCTGATCCGCGACGTGCCGTGCAACGTGCCGGTGGGCGAGTGGGTCTCGTTGGTGGCCAAGCTCGGCGAGACCTCGATCGAGGTGTTTGTCGACGGCAAGAGCGTGCTGCGGCACGACGACGGCGCCAACGCCCTGCCGTCGGGCAGCGTGGGGTTGCGGCCGTGGCAGCGCGGGGCGAAGTATCGGAATCTGTGGGTGAAGACCGACGGAGAGACGCGGATGCTCGCGTTTCGCGAGAATGAAGCAGCGGCACGCGCCCATGGCCTGCTCGCCGACGTCGAACTGCCGCCGATTGCGTTTCTTACGCGTCATCCGCTGAGCCGGCCGAACACGATCAGTTGTGCCATCTGGCAGAGCCAACCGGCGCGGCCCGGATGCAGCATCCGTATTCTCGATCCGTCGAAACCGAACGAACCGGCACAGACGATCTTCAGCGATCCGGACGGCTGCATCTTCGACATGAACGTGTCGTTCGACGCGCAAGCGCTCTACTTCTCGTATCGTGGCAAGGACCGGACGAACTGGCAGATCTATCGGATCGGCATCGACGGTACCGGCTTGCGGCAGTTGACCGACGGGCCGTCGTACAACATCAGTCCGATGGAGCTGCCCGACGGCGACGTGGTCTTCGTTTCCACGCGCCGCGGCGGCTATACGCTTTGTCAGCCGGGGCCGTCCTCGAACCTCTATCGCGCGTCGCCCGACGGCGGCAACGTCCGCTGTGTGAGCATGAACACGCTTTCGGATTTCAGCCCGCAGATGCTGCCCGACGGACGCGTGTTGTTTACGCGCTGGGAGTATATCGACCGCGATCTGACGTATCGCCAGAGCCTTTGGACACAGAACCCCGACGGCACCGGCTACCAACTCTACTTCGGCAACACGATTCGCGACGTGGGCACTTTCTGGCAGGCACGGCCGTTGCCCGGCCGCGGCGACGTGGTGGTGGCCACCTTCGCCCCGCACCACGGCTTTCCGCACGGCGCGATCGGGCTGATTACCAATCGCTACGGCCTGGAGGCACCGCGCGGCAAGGGCTTCGCCTGGATGACCCAGGAATTCCCCGAGATCGGCGACCGCTCGCACCAATGGTCGTATCGCGATCCGTTCCCCGTGAGCGATTCACAATTCCTGGTCGCCTACGGCGGCGGCGGGGCGAACCGGTTTAGGATCTTCCTGTTGGACGTCCACGACAATAAGAAGCTGCTGATCGAGGATCCCGAGTTCGGCTGTTACAATCCGTTGCCGCTGCGCGGGGCCCGGGTGCCGCCGGCGGTTGCCGAGAAGCGGCGGGAGGACGATCGGCCCTGGGGTACCTACTTGTTGATCGACACCTATCGAGGACTGACCGGCGTCGAGCGGGGGCGGGCGAAGACCCTGCGGATCATGGAGCAAGTCCGCAAGACCGAAGACCTCGTCTCCCGGGCGTTCGACCAGTCGCCCGTGATGAGCTACGGCACCTACTACGCCAAGCGAACCTGGGGCACGGTGCCGTTGGAGGAGGACGGCTCGGCATACTTCAAGGTGCCCGCGCTGCGGGAGATCTACTTCCAAGTGCTCGACGGTGAGGGCCGCGAGCTGCAGCGGATGACCTCCGGCTCGCAGGTCGTGCCCGGCCAAACGGTCACCTGCATCGGGTGTCACGAGCCGCGATCGCATACGCCGCCGATTGCCGGGCGGCCGCTGGCGGCGAATCGGCCGCCGTCGCAGCCCGAGCGGCCGGCCGGGCTGATCGACGGCATCGTCGACTTCCCCACGGTCGTTCAGCCGGTGCTCGACAAATACTGCGTCGAGTGTCACGGCGGCGGGAATCCCGACGGCGGGTTGCTGCTTACCGGCGACAAGACGCGGTTGTTCAATATGGCCTACGACAACCTGCTGGGCCGCAGCCGCTCGTATCGCCAGCACGACATGGCCACCGGCGAGATGCTCGCCGCCGAACGAGAGAAGGGCAAGCCGCTGGTCCACTTCTACTTCCTGCTGCGCACGCCCACGGCGGTGAACCGGCCGTTGTGGACCGGCTCGCACGCCAGCCGGCTGGTGGATTATCTCACGGAGGACCACTGCGGGCAGGAGATCCCGGCGGAGGCTCGCCGGCGGGTCTACTTGTGGATCGACGCCAACGTACCCTACTACGGCACCTACGCCCACGCCCGGCCTCGTTCGCCCGGCCGGCGCGACTTGTGTACGGACACCGAAACGGGCCAATTCTCGGCATGGTTCGCGAAGGACTTTCTCGAAGTCTACGCCCGCCGCTGTCAGTCGTGTCACGGCGGGTTGCCGCATCCCAATAGTCACGGCGAGATTTGGGGCGGGCGTTTGGCGTGGATCAACCTCAGCAATCCGCATCACAGCCCCGCGCTGACGGCCCATTTGGCCGAGGACGCCGGCGGCCGCGGCGTTTCCACCTCGTCCGAAGGGCCGCCGAAGATGGTCTTCGAGGATACGGCCGACGCCGATTACCGGCGCATGCTCGAGTCCATCGAAACCGGCAAGGCCAACATGCTCGCCAACCCGGCCGCCGATATGCGGGGGTTCAAGTTTGCCAGGCAGGAACCGTAGGCACGTACTTAAACTGTAAATGCGGGAGCCCGAAAATGGGGACCGGCTCCGTCGACGACCGGTGCAGCAGCGGTGATTCGTATTGCCGACGGTGCCTGTCCCCTTTTTCGGGCGCGGACACCGGCGCCCCGTGGAAAAAGGGGACAGGCACCGAGCCGGCAGCGTTTTTCCTGAGGTTTGCCGTCTGGCGCGGCTCGGAGCCGGTCCCCCTTTTCCACTCCACGTTTACTGTTTGAGTACGTAGTCTACTTGCCCGCGGATTCTCTCCCCTGACGGCCTTAGTAGACCCCTGGGGCACCGCGGCGCTTTGCCCCAGCCGCCCATGAAACCGACGGATACGCGGCAATCGGCTCTCTCGACATACTTGCCCATTCGGGCTATCATGTGACGCTGAGTTTCCCGATTTCGGGGCCGCAGACACGAAAGGCGATGCATGGCGCTCAAACAGCTCACCGACGAGCAGATCCGGCAGTGGACGCTCGAACAGAAGGACCGTTGGTGGCACGAGAACGTCTTCAAAGGCAATATGCCGCAACTGACGCTGCGCTCGGCGATCACCGGCATGATGCTCGGCGGGCTGCTCTCGCTGACGAATCTCTACGTCGGCGCCAAGACCGGCTGGACGCTGGGCGTGGGCATCACCTCGGTGATCTTGGCCTTCGCCATGTTCAAGGTACTTACGCGGATGGGGCTCGGCAGTGAATTCACCGTCTTGGAGAACAACTGCATGCAGTCGATCGCCACCGCGGCCGGCTACATGACCGCCCCGATGATCTCCTCGTTGGCGGCCTACATGATGGTTACCGGCGAGGTGATTCCGATCGGAACCACCATGGCGTGGATCGTTGCTTTGGCCATCCTCGGCGTGTTGTTTGCTTTTCCGTTGAAACGGCGGTTTATCAACGACGAGCAGCACCCCTTCCCCGAAGGCCGCGCCGCCGGCATCGTGATGGACTCTCTGCACACCGGCGACGCCCGCGAGGGGATGTTCAAGGCGAAGCTGCTGATGATTTGCGGGGGGGCCTCGGCGCTGGTCAGCTTCGCCGGCAGCCATAAGGTCATGGCCTACCTGGGGATGAAGTTCCTGGCCATTCCCAAGTTTCTCGACGGCTGGATCTACAAGCTTTGCACGCCGCGGATCCTGGGGACCGACCTGCGGCAACTCGGCGTTCGCGCGGAGCCGGACGTGGTGATGTTCGCCGCAGGTGGCCTGATGGGCATCCGCACCGGCTTCTCGCTGATCGTTGGCGGCATTATCAACTATTGTATCCTCGCTCCCTGGATGATCCGGCGCGGAGACATCGTGGCGGAAGAGAAGGAGATCGACGGCGTCATGCAGGTCGTTTATGGCTTCGGCCAGATCACGATGTGGTCGGTTTGGTGCGGCGTGGCCATGATGACTACTGCTTCGCTGTTCGTGTTCTTCTCCAGACCGAAGATCCTCCTCAGCGCGTTCGGTGGCCTCTTCGGCCGAAAGAAGTCCCAGCAGAGCGACGTGCTCAAGCATGTCGAGCTTCCCATGTGGGTCTTCTTTCTTGGAATCCCCTTGATTGGCACCGTGGTTGTCGTCCTGGCCGATGCGTTCTTTGACGTCGAGACTTGGCTGGGAGTGATTGCCATCCCGCTGATCTTTGTCTTCACCCTGATTGCGGTCAACTCTACGGCGTTGACGTCGATCACGCCGTCCGGGCCATTGGGCAAACTGACCCAACTCACGTACGGGTTCTTGGCGCGGGGCAACACCACGACCAATCTGGCCACGGCCGGCATCACGGCCGAGGTGGCCGGCAACGCCTCGAACCTGTTGATGGACATCAAGCCCGGCTACATGCTGGGGGCAAAACCCCGACAGCAGGCGGTCGGTCACGTGTTGGGGATATTCGCCGGCGCGATCGTCTCGGTACCGGTCTTCTACATGGTCTTCCTGAACGTCAGTCCGCACCAACTGGTCACCGGACAGTATCCGCCCGTCGCACAACAAGGGTCGGCCGACGAGCAGAAAGCCTCCGCCGCCTCCGAGGAACCGGCCGACGAGCAGGATCCCGCCACGGCGCCGCGGGAGTTGATTACCGACGACTACCCCATGCCCTCGGCCATCGTCTGGAAGAAAGTCGCCGACGCATTGACAAAAGGCATTGACGAACTGGCGGTATCGGCCCGCTGGGCGGCACTGGCGGGAGGCGTGGTCGGCGTGCTGCTGGAGGTCATCCGGATGCTGACCAAAGGTCGCTTCTGGCTATCGGGCATGGGTGTCGGCTTGGCAATGGTCATCCCGTTCAAGTACTGTCTTTCGATGTTCCTCGGCTCGGCGTTCTTCTGGGCCGCCGGACTCAAATGGAAGGACCCGAACTCGAAGGTCCACAAGGTCCTGGTGAAGAACCTGGAACCGATTTGCGCCGGCCTGATCGCCGGCGGAGCACTGATGGGGATCGCGGTGATACTGCTGGAGAACTTCGCGATTCCAAAGACGCCTTGAGAAACGTGGGAGATCTTCGCCTTCAAATAGCCCCCGTCGAGGAAGCCTCCGGCTGGTCCCCGCCGGGGGCTGCTTCGCACAACGCGCCGAACCGCTCCGCGTCGGCTTGGTCGACGAATAGGCAACCCAACAGGTAGGCGCCGTCGACTTCTGCCTGCCAGAGCGTCTTGGCGCGGATCGTAGCGCCGTCGCCCGCGTCGAGACGAACTTGCAGTTCTTCGCCGGGTTCGCAGGGATGGCCGGTTACCAGACGGAATCCACCTTCAGAGTAGTCTCGCAGTACGGCGGCCTCCTCCGTCTCGTCGACGCGCCGCAGGATCGTACACTCGTGCAACGCCTTGTGGCGTTCGGTTGTCCGACGTTCGAGGTCGCCAAACTGGGCCATCTTGTCCAGGACGGTCGCGGGCAGCCCGGGATCGAACGAGCAGCCCATCTCGTAGCCCCCGTCGTCGCCGGGCCTGGCCCAACACACCTCGGCAGCGACATGTAGGCACAGCCCGATTTCTTCCAGCTTCAGCTCCATTCGCAGCGACCCACCGACGGGGACTTCCACCTCGGTCGCCAGCCGCGCCCCGCGCTTGGAGAGGTTGACCAGCCGGGCCCGGTAGACGTGGGGCTGCTCGCGAATGTCTTTCGAATAGCGCGTCAGTGAAACAGCGGCGTTGTAGTGCAGGTCATGACGCGCTTCGCGCGGACCGTCGTCGGCATCTGCCTGCACTGCGGCGGGCGTCCGATTTGTCAGCTTGGTGACCGTATCGCGGATTTTGCGCATCCACATCGGGTTGTTCCTTACGATGAAAAAGTGTCCTACTGGATCTCCACCCACGTCACAATCCGGTATCCGCCCATTCGGCCGGCCAGGTACAACTCGTTGATCTCGTCGCTGCACAGGGCCCGGTCGTACAGCCTCACGTCGTCGATTAGCCCGTCAAACTGCTTCCGATCGGGGCCCGGGTTGTCTCCGATCCAGACGGAGACCGCCGGATCTTCATCGAGCGTCCCGCTCTTCCCCGTTCGGTCGACTTCCTCGCCATTCAGGTAAAGCACGATGTCCGAACCGTCGTATACAACCGCGGCGTGCGTCCAATCGCCGGGCGACAGATTGCCCGAGCCGGCAATCAGCGTCGAGGTGCTGCCGTCGGTCTTGACCCGCGCACGAAGGCGGATGTCTGAGCCGCTCTGGACCGTGCTGAGCATCCAGAAGTGGTCGTCCGTGGCCGAACTCGTCGCCTTGGACACGATGCGGCAGTCGTTGACGTCGAAGTCGTCGGCCCGAAACCAGGTGACGATCGACATGGCACTGCCGGAGCAATCGAGCCTTCCCACGTCCACACGATCGCCGCTACCGTCGAATTCCAGCGCTCCGTCGACCCGCCCATCGTCGGGTTGCCAGGTCTGGGCACCGACCACCGTCCCGTCGTTGGCAAACACGCTGGCGTCGTCGGCCACGGCACCGGACGATTCGTCGAGCTTCCAGTAGCCGATCATGCCGTAGAGTTGGCCGACCTCATCAGCCGACAGCGCCGAGCCGTAAAGACGGATCTCGTCGAGCGCGCCCTCGAAGTTGTTCCCGCCGGAAGACTTCGCGTCGGTGCCGGCCACGACGTCCAACGGCCATTCGACGTCGGCCGTATCGGTGGTGGTGCCGATAAGCTGGCCGTCGATGTAGAGCGTCATCGTGTCAGTGTCTTTGGTGACCGCCACGAAATGCCAGTAGCCGTCGTCGTAGGTCTCGGTGCTGACGACCTCCGTGCCACCGCTGGTGGCCGCCGGATAGCGGTGGACGAAGCGGACGGTCCCGTCGGCCTGTACTTCGACGAACATCGCCTGATCGCTGGTGCCGGCGTCGGTGGCGGCGACGATCGTCTGCCGCGCGTCGGCCTCGGTCCGGAAGTAGGCCGTCACGGTGTAGGCCGTAGGGCTGAGCGAGAACTGGCCCAGGTCGACCCAGTCGTCGAAGCCGTCCAACAGCGTGGCGTAGGCGCATCGGGCGGCGACCCAATCGGCACCGCTCTGAAGCGTGGCGTCGTGGCCGTTGCCGGAGGAATCGGCGGCGGTGATGCCGAAGCCGTCGTCGAACGCCCAATAGCCGACCAGATCGTATTCGTAGCAGCCGATATCCCAGCCGCCGCCGATGGGGCGCGAAAGCCCGTCCAGGTCGTCGTCGACCGTTCCGGCGGCGTCGGTACCCGTGTCGATGGCCGGCGAGCCGGACGAGAGGCGATAGTCGCGTCCGCCGGCGTCGGCAAACAACGGGTCCGACGTCGACTCCGTAGCGTCCTGCGTGACGCCCTCGAAGTTGTTGCTGCCGTTTCCGAAAGAGATGTTGTACGTATGCGTCACCGTGCCGCCGTCGCGGTCGATGCCGTCGTCGGTATTGTAAGCGAAGATCGAGTTGGTGACGGTGACCGTTCCGCCATCGACTTCCAGGCCATCGTGGGCATTGTGTGCCACCGTGGTGTTGAAGATCGTAACCGTGCTCGCATCCTGGACGTAGATCCCTTCTTCCACGCTGTCTCGCACGATACAGTTGACGATCGTCGCCTCGGCGTCGTCGACTTTGATTCCCTCTTTGGCGCCGTCGATCTCGCAGTTGGAGATCTCGACTCCGAGACTGTCCTTAATCTTGACGCCCTCCTTCGAGTCGACGGCGTCGATCTGGAATCCGTGTACGTAGAAGTAGTTGTCTCGGTCAAAATCGAGCACCTTTTCCCAGGTGCATTGCAGGATCACGTCGCCGGCCGGCCAGCCGGAAACCGACCCGGTCGTATCGGCGATCACGCGAATCGGGTTGCCTGCGATGCCGTCTTCGTCGGGCCGGATCCGCTCGTCGTAGGTGCCGGCCATGATGTAAATCGTGTCGCCGGGTAGCAGGACGTCGTTGCAGAACGCCTGGGCTGCGGTCTGCCACGCTTCGGCCACCGTGGGTCCCGTGCCGGCGTTGGCGTCGTTGCCATCGGGGCGGACGTAGTAGACGTTGCCGCCGACCGTAAGCGAGCGCTGCAACACGGCTCCCACGATGACCTGCCGGTTCGGGCTGGCGTTCGTCGCGGAGGCGACGGCCGTGCCGTCGCTCGTCACTTCCAAGTCGGCCGTCGAGTGATCGCAGGATCCGGCCGTCTGGTCCGATCCTACGACGAAGCTATTGTTCCACGTGTACGTCTGGGCATTGCCGCATTGCGCAGCGGCCACGACGTAGTCCCCGTTCTCGACGGTCAGCGCCGGCGTGGTGATCGGATTCGGCGTGGACGATTCCGTGCTCGCCTGCTGCGAGTCGCGGATGGGCGTGCTCTGATCGACGTTGCGGTAGATCCTTGCCGCGTAGAGCACCTCGAGGGGGTTGCTAGACCACGTGACGGAGAGAGTATCGCTGCCGGCCGCCTGGAGCCCGGCCTCGTCCAAATAGAAGATGTACGCCCGGGCCATGTACGACGAA
>CAYYNP010000316.1:0-3247 GCA_964472545.1 uncultured Planctomycetaceae bacterium
CGAGCCCCCAGAATGCAACGAACTGGGGGCTCGCTGCGCTCGACCCCAGCCACCCCGCCGATCAGCGTGCCGGACACGCACGGGATCGCAATCCGCCCTGATTGACCTTGACGGGCGGAGGCCGATTTTCTACGTTCCGCCCCTTCGCGAAGACTCTGATCGCGATAGTCCGCACGTTCGGGGGGGTGTTTCGACAGGATCGAACCATGCCCCAAAATCCTATCTCTCCTGCCAGCGGCCGACATCGAGCGGGCGGAACGTGGCTCCGGCTACTCTTTGTGGTTGCCGTAACGTCTTTTCTCATAGCGGTTTGCGCTGAATGCACGTCGGCCGGAATCCTTGATACGATGACCAGCGACGTCCGCGATTCGTCCGGCGGCAGTTCCAGTTCGTCGTCCAGCAGCAAGAGCCGCGATCATCACCACGATTGCGACGACGATGACGACTCGATCTTGGGCGACCTGATCGGGGCGTTGCTGTGCGA
Organism: uncultured Planctomycetaceae bacterium; assembly: GCA_964472545.1. Taxonomy (GTDB): domain Bacteria; phylum Planctomycetota; class Planctomycetia; order Pirellulales; family Thermoguttaceae; genus CAYYNP01. Next base: position 485 of record CAYYNP010000316.1, read on the forward strand.
AATGTTCTCCTCGAGTTCCGACGGCGGATACTCCAGCAGTAGCTCGACGCCCAGCCCGACCTACTTCTTCAGCCGCTATCCCTACGCCGACGGCAGCGGCTTCCTGACCCGGGAGCCGATCAAGACGTTTTCCGGTCGGGTGCGTTTCGACTACGCCACCGACTTCGACGACCTCGAGCGGGTCGGCGGCCATCTGCTGTTGAGCACCTTTTCCGGTTGGGGGCTCGACACCGAGATGAACCGCCTCGAAGAGCGATTGCCCGGCGGCGCCCACGACGACCTCTGGCTGGGCGACGTCAACGTGATCTATCGCTTCTCGGAAGACGAGCACGTGGTCTGGCGGGCGGGCCTGGGCATGAACTGGCTCGACGACCCGCTCGATACCGACTTCGGCTTCAACTTCACGCTCGGCTTGGACGTCTTCCCGGCCGAGCCGTGGGTCGTCTCCGCCGAGATCGATTGGGGCACGCTCGGCGACGCCGAACAGTTCCGTCTGCGAACCACCGCCGGCGTGGTGCTCTGGCGGCTGGAGAGCTACGTGGGCTACGAATACTACGATTTGGATCGCACGCAGCTTAACACGTTGATCGGGGGCGTACGGTTTTGGTTCTAGGTGTGAAGAACGTCGTGCGGCGGCTTTGGCCTATTGGGGCGTTTTGCTTCTTTGTAGCCGCTTGCAGCGACCACGCCTCGGCCGAACCGTTCGACGCAACGTGCGACGACGTGCATGGCTCATTCTGCGTCTCGTCGTCCGACGATGAACCCAGTTTGTCGTCTTCCGGAAAGAACGGCTGTGGCGGCCATCACGCCGATTCCGACGACGATGACGGTTGGATCCAGCGGAACCTGCAGGAGATCGTCTTCGATGGTGCTTGGGACATCCGTGGGTCAGTCCACCGTCGCTACCATGGGTCGTGTCCTCGCGACTGCAGACACAGTACCCTCGAGCTCATCTACCACCGCGATGCGCGGCTGCTGGCGGGGTTAGAGGCGTGGGGCTGCATCACCTCGCCGTATTGGGTACCCCGCGATTTCGTTGATGACCGCTGGGCCGTTGACCGCGAATTCCCGCCGTATCCCTACTGCGACGTGCCGGGCTATATGACGACGCGCTGCGAACTGCGGGAGCCGATCATCGACTTGCCTGGATCGAACCACTATTGGGAGTGGGCGCAGCGTCGGTTGCGACGGTACTCGGTCCGGCTGCGTGCCGACTACGCGACCGACTTTGGCGATCTGACCCGACTCGGCGGCCACCTGTTGGTAAGCACGACGTCGCGTTGGGGGCTCGACACGGAAATCAACTACCTTCGCGAGGACCTGCCCGGCGGCGGGCACGATGACATGTGGACCGGCGACTGCAACCTGGTCTTTCGCTTCGCCCAGAGCGCGCACATGCAGTGGCGAACGGGCATCGGCCTAAACTTCCTCGACGACCGGCAGGACAGCGACTTCGGCTTCAACTTCACTTACGGCGCCGACTGGTTCCCCGTACAGCCGTGGGTGCTCTCGGCCACGATCGATTGGGGCAGGCTGGGCGCCGACGAGCAGTTTCGTGTCCGCACCACCGCCGGGATCGTACTCTGCCGCGTGGAGAGCTACGTCGGCTACGAATACTACGATTGGAACCGCACTCAACTGAACACGCTGATCGGCGGCGTACGGTATTGGTTCTGAACGCTACACGGCAACGACGGTGCGTTCCACGCACCCTACAACGGAAGGCCGACGATGGTCAGAGCAATTGGCGTCACGCGCCGCCTCGTGCTGTGTGCGGTGCTGTGCTTGCTGGCCTTGTCGGTCGCTACGACGGCCGGCGCCGGCGAACTGCACGGGCTGCGCGACAACGTGCGTCTGGATCCCACGCCGGCTCCTGCGCCGCCGCCGGCACCACGGCCGGATCCTCCCGCCCGGCGATACGATGACGAGTGGTACGAGGACGACGACCCCTGGGGCGACTTCTTCGATGACGAGCCGGGGCTGGCGTGCCTGCTGACGGTGGGTGCGTTCACTTCGCCGTTCTGGGGGCCGCACTGTATCATCGACGACGGCTGGGTCGCCGAGAACTACTTCCCGCGATTCCCTTACCACGACGTGCCGGGCTATATGGTCGACGCCAATTGGCCGTCGAAGATGCTCTTTGACGCCGATGCGGCCGACGATCTCGACGTCGAACGCTCGCTGAGCCAGTTCCGACGCTTCTCCGCGCGGTTGCGGACCGATTACGGCACCAACTTCGACGACCTGAACCGCTGGGGCAGCCATCTGCTGGTGAGTACCACCTCGCGTTGGGGCCTGGATACGGAGATCATCCGCTGGCGCGAGGATCTGCCCGGCGGTACCTACGACGAACTGTGGATGGCCGACTGCAACCTGGTGCTGCGCTTCGCCCAAGGGCCGCACATGCAGTGGCGTACGGGCCTTGGGTTCAACTTCCTCGATGATGAACTTGGCACCGAGAGCGGCTTCAACTTCACGTACGGAGTGGATTGCTTCCCCGTGCAGCCGTGGGTGTTTTCGGCCACGCTCGACTGGGGCACACTGGGCGACGCCGAGCAGTTCCGCTTCCGCACCACCGCCGGGGTCGTGCTGTGGCGCGTCGAAAGCTACGTCGGCTACGAGTACTACGATCTGGATAGTACGCATTTCAATACGCTCATCAGCGGCGTGCGGCTGTGGTTCTAGCACGTCGCGCCCGTCGGACTTCCGGGTGGCTGGGGCAAAGCGCAGCGGTGCCCCAGGTAGCCGGCGCCGGCGCAATCC
>CAYYNP010000316.1:3257-11378 GCA_964472545.1 uncultured Planctomycetaceae bacterium
GCCTATCTTTTTTACTCGGGGGCCCCCGGGGGTTTTGCCCCCCTCCAACCCAACACCCTGAATTTGCCTCGCCGTGGCGGTTGCGGTAGACTGCTGGACGACCGGTCGAAGTGGGCCGGCCTTCCCGGTGATTCTGCATACGAGGTGTCTGCGATGCGCAACTGGATTCTCACTGCTGCGATACTCACGTTTGCCGCCGCGGCCCATGCGGGCGAACCGACGGTGACCTACGAAGGCCGCAGCCCGGACGCTTCGTGGCGGGCAGAGGCGCAGGCCAGAATCGAGCAACTCCGCAGAGCGCCGCTGAAGGTGCAGGTCGTCGACGCCCAAGGCCGGCCGATCCGCGGGGCCGCGGTCCACGTTGGGCAGCAACGCCACGCCTTCGGCTTCGGCAACATCCTCAATCCGACCGCCTTCATGTTGGCCGGGAAAGACGGGCGCAAGTATCGCGAGATCTTCGCCGAGCACTTCAACAAGACGACCTTCGAATCCGGCTTCCGCTGGCAGAACTGGTACCGGCCGGCGCGCATGGGCACGCTGGGTGAGTACCAGGGGTTGCTCGATCGGATGATCCGCTTCTGCGGGCGCAACGACGTCGCCGTCCGTGGCCATTATCTCGCCTGGGCGCCGCTGACGCAGGAGTCCTACAAGCCGACCGACTATAAGCAACACCCGGAGAAGCTCTGGCCGGAGCTTTCGGCCCATATCGACGAGATGCTCGCCTTCACCGACGGGCGTTTGGCCGAATGGGACGCCGTGAACCACATCATCGGCTGGGGCGACACCATGGCGACGGTGGCCGGTTCCGACGAGATCTACGCGCGGATCATCCGCCACGCCCGCTCGAAGACCGACGTACCGCTGTGGGTCAACGAGGGGCAAGTCCTCCCCGGCGGCAGCCGCGTGGAAGACTATGAGAAGATGATCCGTTTTCTCGTCGATCACGACGCCGCGCCGGACGGCATCGGTTTCATGGGCCACTTCAAGAATAGTACGTTGACTTCGATCGAAGGCCTCTGGGAGGTCTACGGGCGATTTGCCAAGTTCGGCGTCCCGCTGCAACTCACCGAGTTTGACGTCGACACCCGCGACGAGCAACTGCAGGCCGATTACCTGCGCGACGTGATGACGATCAGCTTCAGCCACCGGTCGTTCAACGCGATCGTGATGTGGGGCTATTGGGAAGGCCGGCATTGGCGCCCGGACGCCGCACTCTGGCGGAAAGACTGGTCGATCAAGCCGGCCGGGAAAATGTGGAAGGAGTTGGTCTTCACGACGTGGTGGACGGACGAGAAGCACACGACGGACGCGGCGGGAGTCTGCGAAGTGTCGGCCTTCCTGGGCGACTACGAAATCGTCGTCAAGCACGCGGGCCGCGAGTTGACGTCGAACGCAACGGTCGACAAATCCGGGCGCACGGTGACCGTCCGATTCTAGCTGGTAGCGGAGTGGCGGCAGATAGTCGCAGATAGTAGTCGTCTCGCTCCGCGAGACGAAGAGACATCTCGCGGAGCGAGATGACTACTTTGAAGACAACCATCGCCAAACGGAGTCCGACAAATGAACCTCCTTCAATCGATTCTCTACACCACGGCGTGCCTGTTCATCATCGCGCTGGGTAGCGCCGGCGTACTCGGGCGGGAGATTCACGTGGCCACAACCGGCGACGATTCCGCCGGCGGCAGCGCGTCGAAGCCCCTGCTGACCATCGGCCGTGCCGCAGCCGCTGCCCAGCCCGGCGACGTGGTGACGGTACACGCGGGGACCTATCGCGAGTGGGTCAAGCCGCCGCGCGGCGGAGCCGATGAGAACAGCCGCATCGTCTATCGGGCCGCCGACGGCGAGAAGGTCGTCGTCAAAGGTTCCGAACGGATCGCGTCTTGGAAGCATCAAGGCGACGGCGTTTGGCGGGCGGAAACCCCCAACGCCTTTTTCGGCGACTACAACCCCTACGAATTGCAACTCTCCGGCGGCTGGCTGAACTACGGCGACTGGCATCATCGCGGCGACGTCTATCTCGACGGTGAGGCGTTCTTCGAGAAACAGACGGCCGAGGAGGTCGCTGCGGCCAAGCACAGTTGGCACTGCCGCATCGACGGCGACGCGACGATCATCCTGGCCAACTTCGGCGACGCCGATCCGAATCAGCGGCTGGCCGAGATCAACGTCCGCGAGAGTCTCTTCATGCCCGAGGTCAGCGGGCTGAAGTATATCACGGTCGACGGCTTTCACCTCGCCCACGCGGCCGCTAACTGGGCTCCGCCGGTGTTGGAACTGCAAACCGGCGCCGTCGGCCCGCGGATGGGGAAATGCTGGGTGATCGAAAACTGCACGATCACCAACGCCCGCTGCGTGGGCATCATCCTGGGACACGCGCCGGGCGTCGACTACACCGACATCGACGCCTACGGCGATCACGTCGTGCGAAACAACGTCATCCGCCGTTGCGGCCAGGCGGGCATCGCCGGGCAGAAGGGGGCCACGCGCTCGCTGATTGCCGGCAATCTGATCGAACAGACCAACTACCGCCGCGAGTTCGGCGGCTGGGAAACCGCGGCCATCAAGTTCCACAACAGCGTCGACACGGTCATCGCGGGCAACCTGATCCGCGGCGTCTACCGCCAGCAACAGGGGGCTTTTGGGATCTGGATCGATTTCGGCAACCAGGGCGTGCGGATTACCGGCAACGTGATTTACGATACCGAAGCCGCCACGGTGTTCTTGGAGATGAACCACGGCCCCACGCTGGTCGACAACAACGTGCTGGTGGGGCAACCCGTGCGAAGCAACTCCGAGGCGACCGTGTTTGCCCACAACCTGTTCGTCGACTGCGGCTACATCTACTACCCGGACGTCAACCGCCGCTCGGGCTACTTCCGGCCGCACACCACGATCACCGCCGGCCGAAAGACCGGCACGCCGGCCGAAGAGAAGTGGTTCAACAACATCTTCATACGCAAGGGGCTCGACGACGTGCGGGCGGCCGAAGGGTACGAATCGGACCTCAACGCTTTCCTGGAAGGGGCCAAGAAGAGCACGTTTGGCGACGACACGAGCGTGGTCGACGGCGACGCCACGGACTTTGCCATTGATGGGCAGGCCGAAGGGGCCACGATGACCTTTACCGTCGGCCCGAAGCCGCCACGCCTGAGCGGACCGCGCGTCGACGCCGACCTAGTGGGCGTCTTCTCGACGGTCAAGCAGACGCTGGAAGACCGCCACGGCAAGCGGATCGCGATCGATACGGATATCCACGGCCGGGCGTTTTCGCAGCGCGTGCCCGGTCCGCTGGCGGATTTGAAGCAGGGGAAGAATACGATTGTCTGGGAGATGAAGAAGCGGTAGCAACTTGTGGGTGGTTGACGACGGGTGGCTGGGGCATAGCGCAGCGGTGCCCCAGGTAGGCAATCCAACTTACCCACTGGTTCCCAACCGCCCCACACCGGAGACCGCCATGAGATCCACAAGCCTGCTGACCCTAGCCCTACTGTTGGCCGCCGTCGCCTCCACCGCGGGCGAACCGGCATTGAAGCACGTCGACGTGTTTGTCTCCGGCATCGGCGGATACGCCGGCTATCGCATCCCGGCGATCGAGACGGCCGCCGACGGATCGCTGTTGGCCTTTGCCGAGGCGCGGAAATACGATCTCCAGGATCCCGGCGGCAAAGGCCAAGAGATCGATCTGGTGCTGAAGCGAAGCACCGACGGCGGGGCCACCTGGCCGGCGATGCGGGTGATCGAACACTCCGGCGAGTTCTACTCGTCGGCCAATCCGGCCACGCTGCTCGATCGCAGCAACGGCCGCGTGTGGCTCTTCTATCTCCGCTGCAAGCCCGGGCGAGGCACGTTCGCAGCACGGCCGGGGACCGACGACGTGATGAATCTGGCCCGCTATAGCGACGATCACGGCCAAACCTGGTCCGAGCCGATCGACCAGACGGCCGTCGCCCGGGACATGGACGACAAGCAGTGGCGGATCAGCGTACCCGGCCCCGGCGGCGCGATCCAGGACCGCAAGGGGCGGCTGATCGTGCCGATGTGGCGTTTCGCCCCGTGGCGGGCGTTCGTGCTGACCAGCGAAGACCACGGCCGTACGTTCAGCCGCGGCGGAGAAATGCCGGCGGTCGACGTGCCGGGCTCGGAAGGCGTGGACGAGGACCAGATCGTCGAGCTTTCCGACGGCCGGCTCTTGCTCGACGCCCGGCAGCACGGCGGGACGCATCGCTGGACGTCCACCAGCGACGATGGCGGCCGCACCTGGTCGAAGCCCACGCCCGGCCAGACGGTGACGCCGGTCTGTTGTGCGATCGAACGCTACACGCTGAAGTCATCCGGCGACGATCGCGACCGGATCCTCTTCACCGGCCCTAAAGGCCCCGGCCGCAACAAGTTGATCGTTTGGATCAGTTACGACGAAGGCCGCACGTTCGTCAATGAACGACTGATCTCCGCCGAACCGGCGGCCTATTCGAGTCTCACCGTGCTGGCCGATAAGTCGGTCGGCGTACTTTGGGAGCGGGGCGGCTACAAGTACATCACGTTTACGCGGCTCCATCGAGAGTTCCTTGAGCCGGCACGCTAGGCGCTGTCGGTATCCCGCCCCGCGGCCCACCGGATGAGTTCATGGTAGGGTGCGTGAAGCACGGCAGCGCCGGTTGGTGCGTTGCGCAAGCCAGTCGGTCCGAAGGCAGATCGTGCCGTCAGATTGCGAGCGATTGCCGTGCGCAACGCACCGTCGAGAAGCGGCTTGCTCCACGCACCCTACAACTCTCCCTAAGCCTGAGTTCTCAATCGACGCAAGTTCCCGTAGAATTGTCAGCGGAAACTCGTGAGATAGAACACATCGACATCCCAACGGCCGGCTACGTGAGCGCGATCTATCAGTATTGGCGTTTGGTTCGCCCGGGGGTGTTGGCGGCCGTGTTGCTGTCGATGTTTGTGGCGGCGGTGGCCACCGGTGAAGAGATGCCGCCGACCGCCGCGCTGATTCACGCGCTGGCGGGCACGGCGTCGGTGGTGGCCGGGGCGATGGCCATGAACCAGCGTTTTGAAGGGCAGAGCGACGCGCAGATGGCCCGCACCGCCGAACGCCCGCTGCCGGCCGAGCGGCTCTCCTCGCGGCAGGTGACCGGTTTTGCCGTGGTCTGCTCCGTCGGCGGGGTGGTCTATTTGGCGTTGGCGGCGGCGCCGGCGGTGGTCTTGTTGGCCGTATTGAGTTGGATTCTGTACGTCACGATCTACACGCCGCTGAAGCAGAAGACGCTGCTGCAAACGCCGCTGGGGGCGGTGGCCGGGGCGATTCCCGTGTTGCTGGGCGCGGCCACGGCAGAGGCCCTGCTGCAACCCACCGCCTGGGCGCTCTTCGGCGTGGTCTTCTGCTGGCAGTTTCCCCACACGATGGCCATCGCCTGGCGCTATCGCCGAGAATACGCCGCCAGCGGCGTGCGCGTGGCTACCGTGGTCGATCCGTCGGGCCGTTTGGCGGGGCGCTTGGCGGTGCTTGGCGCCGCGTGTTTGTTACCGGTGAGCTTGGTGCCGTACGTCTGCTCGGCGGCCGGTTGGACGTACGGCATGGCGGCCTGCGTGACGGGAGTTGCCCATCTGGCGGCGGCTGCGAGATTCGCCCGGCAACGCAACGACGCCACGGCTCGGGCGCTATGGCGGGTTTCGCTGATCCATCTGCCGCTGTTGTTGGCGGCGTTGGCGGTGGACGTGCTAAGGTAGTCATCTTGCTCCGCAAGATGTCACGACGACGGGTGGCCGGGGCAAAGCGCAGCGGTGCCCCGGGCGTTGGCTTGTGAGTACGCTTCTGGGGCACCGCTGCGCTTTGCCCCAGCCACCCCCCCACTCACGCCCTCGCTTCGATCCCAGCCAGCCCCGTGACGTCTCGCGGAGCGAGACGACTACTATTCTTGGCTCTCCTGATACCGCTCGACGTCGCCTTGATACTCGAGCGTGTCGAGCATGGTGATCGAGAGAAACAGCCCCAGGAAGGCGACGCCGATCAGGAAGACGATCGAGTTGAAGACGCTGTCGTAGCGCAGGTGCATAAAGAAGAGGGCCACCAACGTGGCCTTGACGGTGGCCACGCCCATCGCCACGGCCAGATTCAGTGCGCCGAAGTCGAAATACGACACGGCCACCGTGATCGCCGTGAGGACCATCAGTGCGGCGAATACGCCCAACAATATGCGGATGTCGACCACGTGGCCGGGGGCGTCTTCGGCGTGGGCGGGAGTCGTTTTGGACGTCTTTTCCATGATCGCGTTTCGCCCTCACGAAAAGGCGGGTGGCATGCCCACACTTGCGTGGGCATGTTCTTCGAACTTTCCGGCATGCCCACGCAAGCGTGGGCATGGCACCCATCAGTTGGCTCCGGCGACGGCAAGGTCCTAGTGAATCAAATACAACAGCGGAAACAAGTAAATCCAGATCAAGTCGACCAGGTGCCAATAGAGGCCGACCAGGTCGACGCGGGTGAAATTGCGGGGGCCGTAGCGGCCGCCAATCGCCCCGAAGAAGATCCAGAGGATCACGCCGAGCCCGATGATCACGTGCAGCGCGTGCAGCGCGGTCAGCGAGAAGTAGATGCCCATGAACGTGCGGAGGTTGGCGATCCGGGCCTTGAGTTGATCGTCGGTGAGTTCTCCATGGCCGGCCTCTTCGAGGTGCTGCCGCACGTATTCTTCGTCGGGTTCAAATGCCTTTTGCGGTGCCGGGCGGTCTTCGCCGTCTTCATCTTGGCCGCCGGAGAAAAAATGGACGATGCGTGCCTGGCCGGGCACGAGCCGATGGTCCCACTTCTGCTTGTACTCGAAGGCCTTGACGACGAGAAATCCTCCGCCGCAGAGCAGCGTGACACCCAACAGCCCCACCAATACCCCGCGCTGGCCGAGCTGCGCCGCCCGCACGGCCAGGGCCATGGTCAGGCTGCTGAGGATCAGCACGGCCGTGTTGATCGCCCCCATCGGCGTGTCGAGGAAGTGGTGGCCGTCGACGAAGACCTCCGGCCGGTTCATGCGATAAACCGCATAGGCACAGAACAGCCCGCCGAAGAAGAGGACCTCCGTGACCAGGAAGATCCACATGCCCAGTTTGGCCGAGTCGAACTGTTGTTTGAGCGACTCGAAATGATGGGCCAGCGGCGCAGGCTTATCGCCGTGGGAATCGGACTTTCGGCCGTGGCTTTCCGGTTCCGTCATGGGACCTTCACGTACCCTTGGGCTTCTTCGTCGTACTCGACGTTGTCGTAGTCGTAGCAGTCGTCGACCTTGGGCGGGTCGGGGAAGTTGTCGTGCGGCGGCGGGGAGCTGGTCTGCCATTCCATGGTGCCGGCACCCCAGGGGTTATCCGGGGCCTTAGGGCCGGTGAACAGCGACCGCAGCAGAGTGACCGCGGCGATGACCACGCCGCCGACGAACAGGTAGCCACCCACCGTGGAGACAATCTGGTAGTTGACGAACTCCGGATGGGCCTCCTCCAAGCGCGTGTAGTCGAAGTAGCGCCGCGGCATACCCCGGTTGCCGATGATGAATTGTGGGAAGTAGGTCAGATTGAAGCCGATCAGCACGAACAGGGCCGAGATCTGCCCACCGGAGATGCTGTACATCCGCCCGGTGATCTTCGGCCACCAATAGTAGAGCCCGGCCAGGAAGGCCGTGAGCACGCCGCCGGCCATGGTGTAATGGAAATGGGCCACGACGAAGGCCGTGTCGTGTACGTGGACGTCGGTCGCCAGGGCCCCAAGAAACAACCCCGTCAGCCCGCCCACGCCGAAGAGAAAGATGAAGATCAAGGCAAAGCACATCGGCGGGGCCAGCGCGATCGAGCCTTTGTACATCGTGGCCAGCCAGTTGAAGACCTTGATCGCCGAGGGGATGGCCACCAGGAACGTCAGTGCGCTGAAGATGATCCCGATTAGCGGCGACTGGCTGCTGACGAACATATGGTGGCCCCAGACCAGAAAACCCAACAACGCGATGGCGATGCTGCTATAGGCGATGAACTTGTAGCCGAAGATGTGTTTGCGCGAGAAGACCGCGATCACCTCGCTGATGATGCCCATCGCCGGCAGGATCATGATGTAGACGGCCGGGTGGGAGTAGAACCAGAAGAAGTGCT
>CAYYNP010000317.1:0-11348 GCA_964472545.1 uncultured Planctomycetaceae bacterium
ACTGTTGCTTAGCTGGACCACGGTTTTGTGCCAAACCCGTTGAAACAAAACACGATTCCAATGAATCTCCCGTCAATCGCGGAATCACTATCAGGCAAATGATGCCGATCAGCGTTGCCGCCGCGACCACCTCCAACAGCGAGAACCCCCGGCAAACCGCGGTTTTCACGCGGATACTGCGGTTTCGCGGTTGCGGTGGGCAGTAAGAAGCACTCATGGAAACTCCGTTTGCACGTTACCCGTTGCCGACGGCGCTCATCATGTCGAACATCGGCAAGTAGATGGCCAGCAGGATCACGGCGATCGCAGCAGCCAACGAGATCGTGAGGATCGGTTCGATCGTGCCGACCATAACGTTCGTGTGCCGTTCGATCTCCTGTTCGAGGTGGCGGCGGATCTCGGTGGTGGCTTCGCTCAGGCTTCCGGTCTGTTCGCCCACGGCGATCAACTGGCTGACCACCGGCGGGAACAGGTCGCCGAGCATCTCCAGTTCGCGCCCGAAGCGCTCGCCCCGGGTAACCGCCGCTTGCAGGTCGTGGACGCTTTGGCGCACGGCCCGATTGCCGATCGAGCGGGCGGAGATATCCAGCGCGTCGACCACCTTGAAGCCCGACTGGATCATGTCGCCGAAGACGTCCATGAATTGCAGCACGGCCAGGTTGCGAAACCAGTCGCCCAACAACGGCAACCGCAACAGGAAGCGATCCATCGCGGTGGCGAAGTCCGCTTGTCGGCGGGCCCGTTTCACGAACACCACACCGCCGATACCCGCCAGCAGGACGATCCAGCCGTAGCCGACCGCCAATTCGCCGGCGGTCATCAGCGCCCGGGTGACGCCGGGCAAGGGGACGTGGGCCTCGGCGTAGATCTCGTCGAAGACCGGAATCACGAAGACCAGCATAAACGTCACCGCCAGCGAGCCCGCCACGATCAGAATCATCGGGTAGGCCAGCTTGCGAACGACTTGTGAGCGAACGCGATTGGCCTTTTCGACCTGATCGGCGATGCGTGCGAGCGAGCTTCCGATCATACCGGCCCGTTCGCCCGCCCGGACCTGGTTGACCATCACTTCGGTAAACGTGGCCGGGAATTCGCCCAGCGCGTTGCTGAACGTCTCGCCGATCTCGACTTTCCGCTTCAGCGTCTGCAGCATCTCGACGTATTTGCGTACCGAGCGTTCGCGGGCGAGCGTGTCCAGGGCCTTCGGCAATGCCAGGCCGTGGCCCACCAGCGTGGCCAGGTTGCGGAGGATGAAGCTCAGGTCGTGGCGCTTGACCTTCAGCAACGAAGCGTCGCGCTTCGAGCGGTTGCCCAGCAGTGAGGCAAGGCCGGCAGGCGACGCGCTGCTCGCAGACGCGGCACGGCCGCCAGGTACGTTGAAGTTGCCTTTTGCTGTGGACATCGCAGATACTGTGGGAGTTTCTAGCTCGAGATCTTGTAGAAGACCTCTTCGATCGTCGTACGGCCGGCCAGCGCCTGGTTCAAACCGGCGGTGGCCAACTCGACCATTCCTTCGGCCACGGCCACCTCGCGAAGCTTCGTCGACGGCATGTTCCGCTCGATCGCTTCGGCCAGCGGTGGAGTGACGGCCATGATCTCGAAGATCGCCAGCCGTCCGGCGTAGCCGCTGCCAAAACACTTCTTGCAGCCGCGGCCGTGGAAGAACGTGGCGTCCTCGTGCAGCTTGCGGCCTTTGGTCAACGAATCCAGCAGCATTTGATTCGGAGCGACGGGCTCTTTGCAGTGTGGGCAGATGCTTCGCAACAGCCGCTGGGCAATCGAACCGAGCAAAGCCCCGCCGATCTTGAACGGGTCGACCCCGAGGTCGTTCAGCCGGGCCACCGCGCCGACGGCGTCGTTGGTGTGCAGCGTGCTGATCAGCAAGTGGCCGGTCAACGCGGCCTGCACGCCGGTGGTCGCCGTCTCGTGGTCGCGAATCTCACCCACCATGATCACGTCGGGGTCCTGCCGCATGATGTATTTCAACGCGTTGGCGAAACCCAGCCCGTGCTCGTTGTCGGAGGCCACCTGGTTGATGCCCGGCAGGCGGTTCTCGACCGGGTCTTCCACGGTCACGATGTTTCGAGAGATGGAGTTCAGCGCCGTCAGCACCGCGTACATCGTGGTCGTCTTGCCGGAACCGGTAGGGCCGGTGACGACGAACATCCCGTGCGGCTTGTCGATCAAGGTCTGGATCAGTTCGCGTTCGTGCGGGTTCAGCCCCAACTGGTCCAACGTGGCGATCTGCCCGCTATCGTCGAGGATCCGCATCACGACCTTCTCGCCGCCGACGGTCGGGATGGTGCTCACGCGGAAGTTGGCCTTGGTGCCGCTGCCCTCGATCGTCAGGTGGCCGTCTTGCGGGCGCCGATTCTCGGTGGTGTCCATGTCGGCCATCACCTTGATCCGCGCGACCACGGCCTCTTCGATGTGTTCGGGAATGGTCATCACCTGCTGCAACTCGCCGTCGACCCGATAGCGGGCCCGCATTTCCGGCACGTGCGGCTCGAGGTGGATGTCGCTGGCCCCGGCGTCGACCGCTCCGGTGAGGATCGCGCGGACCAGCCGCACCACCGGGGCGTCTTCCTCTTCCGACGCGTCGAGCAAGGCGTCGTCGTCGCGTGCCGGTCCGGTGCGGTCGAGATCGGCCAGCTTCATGTCGACGATCGTCTGCCGGGCGACGATCCGGTCGTCGAACCCGCGGTCGAGCGTGGCCTGCAAGTCGGCCTCCAACGTAACCACCGGCTCGACGTGATAGCCGGTGATCAGCTCCGTCTCGGAGATCGTCTCGATGTCGTCCGGCGCGGCCATCGCCAGGGTCATCGTGCCGTCTTCCACGGCGACCGGCACCGCCTGGCGAGAGCGGGCCATCTCTTCCGGCAGCAGGCGCACCAGTTGCGGATTGACCGTCTCCGGGACGAGTTGCCGAAAGGGCACCTCGAACTGTTCGGCCAGGGCGTCGCCGAGCTGCTCGACCGTGACCAGCCCACGGCGCAAGAGCACCATCCCGAGCATGCCCTTCTCGGTCGCTTGCACCGCCAGGGCACTCTCGACTTGGGCCTCGGTAATGATGCCTTGTTGGACCAGGATGTCGCCGAGCCGTCCGGCCATCGGGGAGGTTTCCTTCTATATCGGTCTTGTTGCCTGTCTTTGAATAATGGGTGCCATGCCCACGCTTGGGTGGGCATGAGGGCGGCTCCGTTCGTGTTTTTGGTGCATGCCCACGCAAGCGTGGGCATGGCACCCGACTATCGAATCTACAGCGATTTGCCCACCGCTTGCAGCATGGCTTCCAGTTTCTGTTCGAGCATCGTTGGGTTGTAGGGGATCACCAGGTAGTCCTTGGCTCCGGCGGCGTGTGCCCGCTCGACCTCGTGTAGGTCGGCGTTGCTGGAGATTACCAGGATGGGGATCTCGGCCGTTCGCGGCTCGTTGCTGATGCGATTGGTCAGCTCGAATCCGTCGACGTCGGGCAGCGTGGTGTCGAGGATGATCGCGTCGGGCATCTGCCGCTCGATGGCCTCGGTGGCCTCTTCGCCCGACGCGGCCGTCTCGATCCGGTAGCCCAGCAGTTCCAGCCGAAACCCGGTTACCTCGGCCAGCAGCGGGTCTTCCTCGATCAGCAACACTTGTGGGGAATCGTACGACATGGCAGTCCTGATGCCTCGGTGTTTTCCAGCCGGCGCAATGCTAGCGCCGGACCTTGCCCACCGACAAACGTACGTTGACGGCGCGGCAAGTCAAAAGCCGGAGCGGCCGCATGGCTGAAGGGTGGCTGGGGCAGAGCGCAGCGGTGCCCCAGTTGACTCCCGGTGCCCAAGCTCCAGCTTGGGGACCCGGCTCACCGAAGCAGAGCTTCGCAGTCGCGCGTTCCCAAGCTGGAGTTTGGGAACGAGGTTGCCCCCGCCCTCCACCCTCCAACTCCCAACCCCAACTCCCAACTCCGAACCCCCTCTAGTTCTGCTCCACCGTCACCTCCACCCGCCGGGTAGTATCGCCTGCCGTGCCTGTGCCGGTGATGACGATCGTACTGCCGGATTCTACGGCCGCGGCTTCGTACGTATTCCCGCTGCCGGCAGGAAACTCGATCGGGCCGATAGTGAAGTCCTCGTACGCATCTTCGGAATACTCCATCACGGCCAACGCGTGATGCGCCCCGGCCCCGGCCAGGTAGAGCGCTCGTTCGTACCGTTCGGTATGCCGCAGGGCGGTCATCTCGAGCATCTGCGTATCGACCATGTTGACCACCAGCACCGTGGTCAGCGACATCACGAAGATCACCAACAGCAGGGCAACGCCGCGGCGGGGCGCCGGCGAGCGTGACGTTGACGGATTCGTGTGGATCGACATGGGGCGACTCGAGGCGGGTGGGGATTGTCTCTAGAAAAGTGTACGGCGCAGGCTATCTTCGCGCTCGCCGTGCCGACCAAACCACTTCCGCAATGGAGTTCTTGCCACGCTTTGATGGTTGGGTGTGTTTCGGTGGCCGAGTGGTTCGCGCGTAAGCCGTTGACCCACATTGACTTGCACCGAGAGGCATGCAGCGACAGTCTACCCCCCCATTAGTGGCGCCGACCAACAAACGGCCGTTCCTAATCGCAACCCACGTTCTGCCAACACGTTACGGCAACGGGCCCACCGAACCCGCCGGTCAACAATTCGCCAGCCAACTTACGTCGCCCCACTCCGCCAACTCGGCGACGCAACACCTTCGGTGCCTGCATGTTGCGCCGCCACGTCGTTCTGGCCGATCGCCGTAAGTCGACGCCGCTTGGGGTTGACTCAGGAAGAACATCGTGTAATTGCGCCGTCGCGAGGCAATCTTGCCCGGCCCGCAGCCATCTGCTTAGTGACGCGAGGATCCCTCCAGATGTTGCCGAGAAAGGCGTGGGCCCATCGGTTACGGCCGAGCCGGTTTCAGTGCCTTCTCCCGCCAACGGCGTACGCTCATCACGTCGAAGCGGTTGCCGCCGAACTCGATCTGCCGCACCTGCTTCTGGCCGTTGTTGGTGACCTCTCTTAGCTTAGATGGTCGCGAACCTCCATCCAGCGGACGTTGGCCGTCGAACTGCGGTGGGCAAGCAGCACGGGCGAGTCGTGGTTCATCCAGTACTCGGCGTGCCGCTGCTCCGGAATTCTGAAGATCTCCGCCTTGTCCCGCTTGCGCACCGTCAGGTAGGAATCACCCGACTTGAGTTGCAGGTAAACGCGCTTGCCGGTCGCGTTGCCGTCATCGTCCTTGAACTCGATCTCCGCGTCGATGCCGTGATCGCTGACGGTCAACTCGCGGCAGATCTGGCCCGCCAGGGCGACGGTCGAGATCACCTTGCCCACCAAAACCCGCTCCTTGCTCTCGGCGTCGAGCTTGATGTTCGATTGCTCCGCCAGGTCGCGAACACGTTGCTGGACGGCCGGGTCGGCAAACTGCCGTTCCAGTTCGTCCCACAATTCCAACGTCTCGTCGCAGCGTTGGCAGTTGACCGTCGCATGCTGGCCGTGCCGGCCGAGGTCGCAGTCCGACTACCCCCAGCGTCTGTAGGATCTGGTCCTCCTGCGAAGCGAAGACCAGCCGGCAATGTGCTTGTGATCTGCGTAGAGCTGGCGATCTCCTGGGGACTCACAGACAGGCATTACGCCAAGCGGGATGGTCGTGATTGCTCGATGAAACCTACGAGCGGCTCACCAAGAACACGCCGAAGTTCGCGCGCGGCGACTTGGGCGATCGTGTGATAATGCGCTAGCGATTCGTGAAAGTATCGGGTCGCAAACGTGTTTGGTTCCTCATTTGCGTAATACTCGCGCCTAGCCCATGCTCGAATGCTCCGGAAAAACACAAGCTCGTGAATCTGTTCTTCCGACACATTGTTCACGTGCGCAAGAACGTTCCTGACGATGTCGTCATAGCTAGACCAGAACACTTCCGAAATCCAAACATGAATGAAGTCGTCCTCTCTCGTCGTTAGACGGGACGATAACTCGAAATCAACCTGCCAGATTTGACTCCGGACACGTTCCCAGGGGATTGACTGCGGTATGCGTTTCAGCAAGAGTTCCGCAATATCCCTGTCACACCACTGTTGATCAACAGGGGGGAAATACCCAATGGAGTTACATCGTGATGGCCGTTCTTCTCCAAGCAAAGCGACAACGTCTAGAATCTGGTTCTTGGGATTGGAGTCTCGCAGGAACACACTGGCGCGTTCGGCAACACGTGATGCCAGGGTCTTGATTCCGGCGACGATGGGTGTTTCCAGAGGCGCTCGATTTCCGTCAACGGTCGCAATGTACTCCACAGCTTCCTTGAGTTTGCCTTCAAAATCGTATGCTTCTTGCGGGTCTCGAAATGCCTTTGTCAACTGCCGTTGAACTTCCTCTGACTGCCATGATCGCACCGATTCAATTGCCCATTCGCATGCGTAGCTCCGAAACGTCTCTACCTTCGACTCCCATGCGCGATCGCTCCGTGCCAGCAGATTCAGCGTGGCGACGAAGTCATACATTCGAATCCCAGCCTTGCGCTCGATGGAAACTGAATGCCACGGGCTTCTCTGACTGGCCACGATCGATGGCGTCCGGAAGCCAGATTGTGAAACCCGCGAGAGGGCAACAAGCGTCATTTGTTCTGACGCGGCGGATGCGGCATCGATCGTTGTCTTTGTCACCGATAAGCGATCACCGGAGACCACGACACGGTTGCGCTTGCGTAGGCCGTGATCGGCGCACGAGAATTCACCACTTTCCGTTACCAGTACGAAGGGCAGTCTTCTTGAATCGATTTCGTCGGCTGCGGGTGACTCGTATTCAATCGGTATGCCGTACTTGGTCGTGGCCGGGGTCCCGTCGTATGTGTTCCGGGCCGGCGCATCTCGCGGCTCGGTCTGTGTCTTGTTCGTCTCCGCCAGGACAATGACCGGAACGCCAAACTTGTCGGCCGCGGCGAGAATACCCGTAGTCCCTTGCGTATTCGTAAACCACGCACGTCGAAACGACAGCCAACCCCATTGATGCGCTCCCAAGAACACCTTCTTGATTCGACCAGAACTCATCATGGTGCCGATCGCGCTATCGCGAACCGCGAAGATTCTCGCATTCAGGTGCTCAATTCCATGGGCGCTTTTCACGGCGTGGTAGTACGGATTCCTATTTGCAACTGGCTTTCCCACGCATTGGCAAAACACCAAATCCAACTTCTCGTCTTGATGACGTTGCAGCCAGGTGTTGATAGTTGCCAGCACCGATTTGCTGTCTGCGTAGAGCAGGATTGTGTCGCCAGCATCAATGTGCGTGGCGCCGTTTTCGGCTAATGCTTCTAGCGAACCAGCTAGTCGTTCCCGAAATCGTGAGATAGCGTCACCGAATACGTGAGCCGTGCACGATTTGACGCTCAGGCATTCATCGAGTGCAGACCTTAGGTGTCCAACTTGCGGAAATCCCGGACGTTCATCAACTATGAGCGAGACCGTGCTCAGTACACGCCAGCGAAAACTCTCCCGATCGAAAGACACACTATTTCGTAGCGACTCAAGAGTGTCGAGCAATCCTCCGACAAGAGTCCGCTCTGAAGCTCGGTTGGTCAACAGTTCCAAACAGCCTTCGTGGAAGCCGTCGAACTCAACATGTGGTTTACAGGCTTCAAGTAGCTTCGGGTACTCTTGCTCCCGCGCATCAGTTCGCCAGTCAATGTAGCTGAATTGTGCCAGAGGTTTTGTGGTGGGTGCGTCGTCGAGCCTGAGTGGAATGAACCGTCGGTCGTGGTTGAGTGGGTCTTTGAAGCGGAAGGTGTGGCTCTCCAACTGCGGCCAGTCGGCCGCGAGCGCCTTGGCGGACAGGCAGAGGACCAGGACGCGGGAGTGCTCCAGGCCGTCTTCGATCTTGGCCGGGATGCTGTCGCCGGGGTGGATCTCCCACTCATCGAACCACACCCGCACCCCGTCCGACTTCAGCCGGTTGGCGATCTCGCGGACGACGTCCTTGTCGTTCGCACTGTGACTGAGGAAAACGTCGTATTTGAAGGCGGCTTCTTCCACCATCGACCCCCTTTGGGCTTTTGCCCGGTAAGATCTGTCCGCTTCCCATCTCCCACGCCCCCATTATCCCGCCTCGCAGCCGGGTACGTCAAGGCCGTAGGGTGCGTCGCGACGCACCATGGACCATGGCCGACTGGGCCTCGCAACATGATGAGTGGGCTTCAGGAAGCCATGGGGTTCGTAGTGCGTCGCGACGCACCCTACTACGCTACCGATCGAACCACCTTCGCAACGTATGCACCGTGCTGCTCCGCCCCGCCCTGGCGATGGCCGTGGTTAGCGGGATCTCCTTTGGGCAAACGCGCACGCAGTTCTGCGCGTTGCCGCAGGTCTGGATGCCGCCGAGGGAGGTTATCGCGTCGAGCCGTTCGGGAGCGTTCATGGCGCCGATCGGGTTGGAATTGAACAACTCGACCTGGGACACGGCGTGGGCGCCGATGAAGGAGTGTTGGTTGGCCTCGCGCTGCCGGGCGGCGAACTGGTCTTCGCTCTCGCCGTCGCGCCGGGTGAGTTCGATCTTGAGAAACTGCGGACAGGCCTCCAGACAGCACCCGCAACTCATGCACTTGCTGTAGAGGTAGGCCATCTGCTGGGTGTCTTGCGACTGGCGGCGGCCGGGACCCATGTGGTGGTAGGTGTCGACGGGCACCCAGGCCTTGATCCGCTCGAGTGCCTGGAAGATCCGCGAGCGGTCGACGATCAAATCCCGCAACACGGGGAACTTGGTCATCGGCCGCAGTTCGATGCCGTCCGGCTTGTCGGTTAGGAGCCGATCGACCAACGCCGTGCAGGCCTGGCGGACGCGGCCGTTGATCAGCATCGTGCAAGCTCCGCAGACCTCTTCCAGGCAGTTGCACTGCCAGGCGACCGGGGCCACGCGGTCGCCGTCGACGGTTGTCGATTGCTCGGCGATCTTCTGCAACACGCTGATGCAGTTCATGTCCGGCTCGTGCTGGACGCGATGACGCTGCCAGTAGCTCCGCTGGCCGGGGGCGTCTTGGCGTAGCACGCGCACGAGGAACGATCGTGTCTGGGCCACGTCGCCGGTGGGTGGAGGAGTCTGACTGCTCATGGTCTAGCTTCGGCGGCAAAGTCTGTCGATTGCGTATAGCGTGCGTATAGTGGTCGTCTCGCTCCACGAGACGAAGTGACATCTCGCGGAGCGAGATGACTACTATGGGAACTCGGCCTCGGAGTCCCTTGCGGCACGGAGGCAGTCAGCCCGTTCCCTCTCCGGAAATAGGGGGACAGGCACCGCGCCGGCGGAGCGTATCCTAGGTTTCGACTTTCTTGGGGCACGGAGCCAGTCCCCCTATTTCCTGGTGGTGCCGCTTGTCCGGCGCGATTTCCACACCTCTTCGATCGTCTCTCCGCCGACCACGCCGTAGAGCCGCGGCCGCGGGGGGATCAACGACGTGTCGACGTCTTCGTAGCTCAACTGCGGCTCGCCTTCGCCGTCGAGTTCGGCGACGGTCGATTTGAGCCACTTGCGGTTGTTCTGCTCGAACCGCTCGCACCACGCCTCGGCCTGACGGCGGCGTTCGGCGGGCTCTTCGGCGTCGACCTCCGCCGCGGCGAACTCCGGCTTGTAGTGGGCCCCGCGGCATTCGTCGCGGGCGAGTGCTCCTTTGAGGATCGTACGGGCCAGCGGGAACATATCCTCCAACGCCCGGGCGAAGACCACGTTCTGGTTGGCCCAGTTGCCTTTGTCGAACAGCGAGCAAGTGCGGGCTTGTTGCTCGAGATCGCAGACCTTGCCGTAGGCGTCTTCCAACTCGGCGTTGTGGCGGACAACGGTGGCCGTGGCCGTCATCAGGTTGCCGAGTTCGGCGTGTACGAGATACGGATTCGGCCCGCCGTCGTCGCGAGCCAAGAGGTTCTGATAGTCGATTTGGTGCCGCGCGGCGGCCTGATCGTGCAGCGACGACGACTCTTCAGCCGCAACCCGCTTGGGCAGGTTGTCGACGTACGCCATCACGCCGGGCGCGGCGGTCAGTCCGCTGAAGATACAGGCCACCAGCGAATTGGCCCCCAGGCGGTTGGCTCCGTGGAAATGGTAGTCGCACTCGCCGATGGCAAACACGCCCGGCACGTTGGTCTGCTGGTTGCGCGGCGAGCCGGCCGCCAGTCCTCCTTCGGCCGCCCGGTCGTAGTCGCACCAAAGCCCGCCCATCGAATAGTGGACGGCCGGAAAAATCTTCATCGCGGTGTCGCGCGGGTCGACGCCCTGGAACTTCTCGTAGATTTCGAGGATACCGGCCAGCTTGCGATCGAGCAGTTCGCGGGGCAGGTGGCTGACGTCGAGATAGACGCACATCCGGTTGGGCTCGACGCTGAGCCCTTCGCGAACACAAACGTTGAAGATCTCGCGGGTGGCGATGTCGCGGGGGACGAGGTTGCCGTAGGCCGGGTAGCGCTCTTCGAGGAAGTAGTATCGCTCGGCCGGCGGGATATCGTTGGGGCGGCGGGTGTCTTGCGGCTGGCGGGGCACCCATACGCGGCCGCCTTCGCCCCGGGCCGATTCGCTGATCAGCCGCAGCTTGTCGGCCCCGGGAATGGCCGTGGGATGGACCTGGACGAACTCGCCGTTGGCGTAGCGGACGCCCGCCTGATAGAGGCGGCTGACGGCGCTGCCGGTGCAAGCGGTGGAGTTGGTCGACCGGCCGAAGATCGCCCCGCAACCGCCGCTGGCCACGATCAGGGCGTCGGCGGGAATGGCCCGGATCTCCATGCTCACCATGTCCTGGCCCACGGCGCCGCGGCAACGCCCGTTTTCATCGAGCACCGGGCCGAGGAAGTCCCACGACTCGTACTTCGTCACCCGGCCGGCGACTTCCCAACGCCGCACTTGTTCGTCCAACGCGTAGAGTAGTTGTTGTCCCGTGGTGGCTCCGGCGAAGGCGGTCCGCTTGTAGAGCGTGCCGCCGAACCGTCGCTGGTCGCGGAAGCCCTCGGGCGTGCGGTTGAAGGTCACGCCGAGACGGTCCATCAGGTCGATGATCTGCGGGGCCCAATAGGCCAACTCTTTGACCGGCGGCTGGTGCTGGAGGAAATCGCCGCCGTAGACCGTGTCGTCAAAGTGCTTCCACTCGCCGTCGCCGAGTTGGCGCGTCAGATCGTTGACGCTGTTGATCCCGCCCTGGGCACACGCGCTGTGCGAACGTTTCACCCGGGCGAGACTCATCAGGCCGACGTCGACGTCCAACTCGGCCAGCTTCATCGCCGCGGCCAGTCCGGCCAGTCCTCCGCCGACGATCATTACCCGGGGTCGCGTCACGGTGGGGTTCCTTGGGAAGTGGGCGGTAGGCAGTGGGCAGTGGG
>CAYYNP010000318.1:0-11301 GCA_964472545.1 uncultured Planctomycetaceae bacterium
CCCGAGGTACTTGGCCTTCTTGGTGAGCATGTCGAACTCGTCGCCGGTCGCACCGACAACCGCCTGAACGGAGCGCATCTGGTCGTCGAAGCCGGCGAAGACCTTTGTGGACAGCACCAAGGGCGCCGCGGCCGTCGTTCCCAGCATCAGCATCCGGCGGCCGATGTCCTTGAGCTTGTCACCGAACGCCCGGATCCGCGCCTCGGCCCGCCGCAGTCCGCGCACCAGCTTCGTGTCGTCGGCGAACAGCTCGACGAACGCCCGGCCGGCTCGGATTGCGGTGGAGGAGACTGCCATCAAGGGACCTTACTTCTGGGGCATACCGACAAACGCGTCACGCAGCTCACCGATGTTTTCCGGCGTGACACGCACCACATCGGCCCGCTGACTACGATCGACCATCGGGTTGAAGTCGTCGGGCGTGAACGCCCGTTTCTTCCGCTCGCGGTGGCAATTGGCCAACAGCGCCATCACGGCCGAGGCGAGCATCCAGAGGTTCTCGTTGCGGCCTTCGGCCATCAGCAGCAACTGCCGAAGCGTCAGCGGCCGGGGGTCGATGCCAAGGCCTCCGGCGATTCGCCAGACATGGCCCCAGCAATCGTCCGCTCGATGTCCAGGGCGTCGATCCGCGTCTCCACGGCCACCACCGCCGCGTCGATCATCTTCACCTGCTTGGCGACCGCCTTCGCCCGATCCGTGCGGCCGCGGCTCTGGAAAAAATCGATCAGTTCCTCATAGAACGCCTTCTGGGCGGCCAGCAGCGTCTGGCCGTCGAACGCGTTGCGGACCTCCTCGGCTGTGACACCATGGGTGTCGAACTGCTGTTGCAACATTGCACAGAGCACTTCGCCCAGGAGCATCTCGTCGGTCCCCAGGCGGGTCAGCAGCGGCGGATCGCCCGCCTCCGGCTGCAAGAGGTCGATGCCGAGTTGCTCCTTCACGGTCATCGCTGTGCCGAGGGTCAGCGTGACGGCCCAGGATCGGCCGGCTCGGTCGGTAAACGCTTTCATCAGGCGACCTCCACCCATTGGTCGAAGTTGGTCAGTTTCGCGGTGACACTCACCGTCACGCCCTCTTCCAACGGCTCGTTGCGCGAGAAGTTGGTGATCGAGAAGTCGCCCAGCGGTCCCTCCGTGCCCGAGGCGTCCTTGGCGCCGGTCAGGACGGCCAGGCAGATCGAGCCGTTGCTGAGGAAGGCCGTTTTGATCGCCTCGAAACCGGCCTCGCCCGGCTTGTAGAGCATCTCGAACTCGACGGTGCATTCCCGCAGCGTCGGCGCGGTGGCCCGCCAGCCCTGGTTGCCCCGGGTGGTGACGTCGGCCTCGCCCGCCTCGAGCGTGAGCGTCACGTCCTTGACGTTGCTCATCTCGGTAACAGTGGCAAGATCGGCGCCGGCGGCGCCCTGGTAGATCTTGGCGTTCATGCCCAACACGAACGTCTGCGACATGATCAGTCCTCCGTGGTCATTTCACGCTGTCCCGCCACAACCCGGGCAGCTGCGGTTTCTCTTTCTTCATTGCCGGGCCCATAAACGGCCGCGGCCGGATGTGAGCCCTACGCTTCTTCCCTTCCCGGCGACGGGCCGTCATCGTCACCACGCCACCGTACTCCAGCACGGCCGGTGCTTCGCTGCGTCCTTTCTGCGTCAGTCGCACCGGGCCGATCACCACGCTGCGACGCACCACGTCGAAGCCGAAGAAGATGAACTTCTTGAGCAACCCCGTGTGGCTGCTCGGCGGTTTGCCCGGCTCGCTGGTCTTCTTCCGTTTACGGATGCTCCGCTTGGCCGTCTGGCGAACAAACGCTCCGAACCTCGACAGCACGCGGCGGGTCGCCTTATCGGTCTTGCGGCGGACGGTCTTCGAGTCGAAGAACATCCGTTTGAAGTCGAGGCCGATCATCTGGCGATGGCATCCTTCGCGTTACGTTGACTGCTTCACGGCTCGGTAAGTGACCGTCAGCACACTGGTGAACACCCGACGCTCGGCCAGGTGCTCGGGCGCGTAGACCGGATCGTTGGCGATGCACACCCAGGCGGCATACGGGGCCTGTTCCAGCGATCGGCTGCGCAGGTAGTCGGCCAGCTGGTCGACCAGCGTGCCCAGGACGGCCACCTCGGCGTCGAGGTCCTTGCCCAGCTTCTTCTGCACGCCGATGTCGACGGCGATCTCGTACTGGGCACTGGCCCGGGTGACCCCGCTGATCTCGACCGACTTGGGCACGACCGTCACCTTCAGTTCGGCCAGGTCCTGCAAGTCAAACTCCGGCAGCACGCGGCGCTCGGCCGCCAGCGACTGGCTGAACGTGCCGGGCGGGGCCGAGTTCAACTCAGCCGCGACGGCATCGGCGATGTCCGTAGCAAGGCTCATGCGGGCCCAATCTCCTTGGTGTGGATGCGCATCGTGATCAGGTTCGGGTCGCTATAGCGCCAGCAACCCTCACCGCCAAGGTTCATCACCTCGTACCGCTGCCCGTCCGAGACGATCACGTCGCCGGATTCCGGCATGATATTGCCGACGAAAGCTGCGGAAACGATCCGCAGTTCCGCGGCCAGGATCAGGAAGTCGACCACGTGGCTGCCGATCGTGGCGCCGTACTCGTCCGATACCTCGAAGTCCGTCTTCCCCTTCGTGGCCTGGACGACAATGGTGTCCACGCCACGCCGGTACTCGACCGGGCTGGAGCAGAACGCACTGCGTTGCTGCTCAAGCCACTCGGAGCCTTTGCGAAGCAAGTCGACCACGATCTACCTCACTGGCTCAGTCGCACGCGGACCGTCGCGTCGTTGTCCCCGGCCGCCTTGACCGTCTTGCCGATCAGCTTGTTGGCCCCCGACTCGCTGTCCTCCTTGGCCTCCGTGTCGGCCACATCCCAGTAGACGTTGGCCCCGGCGGCGATCGCCGTACTGACGCCCGTCGCCTTGGGGAAGTCGAACACGCCGGCCACGGCCAGCGCGCCCCGGCGGCCGGCCGGGATGTCGAGATTGGCCACGCCGATCAGGTCGTTTTGGACGACCACGCCTCCGGCCGCTACGTCGGCACCGGGCGTGTAGTCGATGGAATCGCCGTCGTGGATGAACGCTGCGGGCATTTCGTGCTCCTTCGGGGTCGTGCGGGCGAAAAACCCGCGTTACGGTTCCTCGTCGCGACCGTCCTCTTCCAGCAGGCAGGGTCGCATCAACAGCTGCTCGCGCAGCTCCTGGATCAGTCCCTTGGTGTCGGCGGCGATCGTGGCCACCGACTCGATGGTCCGCGTGTTGCCGGCGATCACCAAGCTGTTGTCCTTCAACACGCGCAGTAGCTGCTTGACCAGCCAGACATTCACGCCCAACAGCAACAGCGCGAACACGGCGAAGCCGCCTTGGATCAGCGGCGACCACAACTGGACTACTTCAATCATTTGTGGCCTCTCTTCGTTTGAGCCACCAGTCGATCACCAGGCGAACGACGATCGGGATGACGACGTTCAGGAGGATGTAGATGATCACCGGGTTGCCAACCCGCTGCTCACGGACGCGGGTCTTCAAATGCCCGGCCAACCGCCGTCGCCAGTCGGCGGGCTGATCGGACGCCGCCGCCTGCTCCGGCAGGAACTCGATCGCCTCGCGGACCAGGCTGCAGGCGTGCTTGCGCCAGCGGCGGCAGGTCCACGAGCCGTTCAGCACGTACTGGGTGGCTTCGATTTGCCGGTCGCCGCTCATCGGGTCTTCCGGAAGATCCCAGGTCCAGGCGCCGTCGATCGTGTACGGTCTGGCTTCAATACGTCGGTCGTTCATCGTCGCCACCTCCGCACCAGCCGCCCTCGGCAGACACCGTCGGCACACCCCTGCGTCATCGCAGGCTGTGCCGCTTCAGGTGGCGGCAGTACAGGCAGATCGGGGGCGGGCAGATCGGGTACCGGCACCACGGGGCAGAAGCCACACGACGACGGGCCGACGGTCGGGCTGCTATCGGGAATCCGCACGTCGACCGTGATCCGGCCGTCGCGCTCGGCCGCGTCGAAGATGGCCTTGCCTCGGTCGGCCAGATCGTTGCCCTTGCGGATCAGCTCCTTGGCCTCCCGCCACGCATCCAGCGGACCGCCGTAGGAACCGGTGCCACGGTCGCTGCAATCCGGGCAGGCCGTGCGGTGGCCGTCGCCGTGCGTGATCCAGCCGGTATCCTTGCACCGTGGGCAGTCGTACGGACCCGGAGGCTCGGGCTCGGGCTGCGGCGCGCGGTCGGCTGCCATCGTGGCGACGGTCAGTTCCACGGCTACGCCGTCGCGATAGTCGGCCGGCGGTTGGGCCGGCTGGCATCCCGCGGCAAACAGTACGCACAGTGCCACGATCAACGAACTTCGTATCATTCTCTCACCCCAGGATGTTGGAAAGGTTTCCGTAGTCGGGCAGCGCCTTCTGCGGAACGCCGCGGATATCGGCGTAGGCGAAGATTGAGCGGCTGCCCACGAAGTAGCGCCCGTACACGTCCTCGGCCACCCAGAACGAGCCTTCCGGCCAGGCGCCGTAACGATCCTCGGGCCAAACCTTCGGCCGCGAATTCCAGCGGCCCCAACTGTTGGCCACCAGGAAGACGCACACCGGATAGACCTCGCGCGTATCGTCGTAGCCGACGGTGGCCATGTCGTGCGACCAGCGACCGCCGGGGACCGAGATCCCGCGACTGTCGGAGGTCGACTTGACACCGAAGTTCTGCCCGCTGTGCAGGGCATAGCCCGAATACAAGAGGTCCTTGACCTGCTCGACCGTCTCCGGGGTGATCCACTGGCCGACGTTGTGCCGCCGGCACTCTTCTTTGACCGCCTCGGGGACCCCGGAACGTCCCCAACCGCTGCCGATCCGCGCGTCGTAGCGGGAGAGGTCCACGGACGGGTATTTCTGTCGGAAGAGGAACCCGAAATCGTTCTCGAAGCGGGTCGCCCGCGCCGGGTCCATCCCCTGGCCGCCGTGCCCCCGCGCACCGTAGGTTGGCTCCGTGGCGGTCCGCAAGAAGAATTCTTCGGGCTCGGCCTTGATGTGGATCTCTACGCAGCGGGTGACCTCCCGGGCGTTGCGCGAGCCGTGGGAGACGCAGTCCCCGGTGGTCTGGGCCTCCTGAGCAAACGCGCCCGGATCGAACTTCTCCCGGGAACGCCACAGCAGGGCCGTCTGCCCCTTGCCGGCCCCGGCCAGGTGGGGCGCTGCCTCGGCAAACAGCAGGGCCTTCCGCTCGGCCATCAGCGTGTCCATCGTCTCCTGGCGAAACTGCCACCCGGGAAGTCCGTTTTCGTAGGCCGCGCGGATCTGCGCGGCGGTGCGGTACGTCCTGCTCATCGAGTGGCCTCCTGGCAGGCCCAGGCGATCGCATCCATTGCGACGGCCGCCCGGATGTGATCCAACTCCACAACATCCAGCCCCAACAGCTTCGCCAGCGCGCCCTCAGGCCCGTGGATCGTCTCGGCCAAGCCCGGCGCCCGGGCAAATGCGCCCTGGAAGCGCAGCGTCACCGCCTTCTGGCAGAACGTCCGCAGGTCGGAGGTCGTCTTGACGACCTTTTCACCGGCGCCGTCGCGCCGCAGACAATCGGCCGCCGCGTGGTAGAAGGCGGCCAACTGCCGTGCTTCGTCCGCATGGCCAGCCAAGCGCACCGACACGGGCCCCACGGCCGCCCGTGTGGAGACCGCGGCCGGCGCGGGAATCAAGCTCGGCGCCGGTGCCGTCGGCCGCCAGGTGGCCACCAGGCCCGTCAGGATCAACACCACGGCCGGAAGCGTGGTCGGTTTCACGAGCTGGGCCCTCCTTCGTTTGGCGCGGGGCCGCGGACGATCGTCGGCAGGATCACCGTGTCCAACGCGTGAACCGCTTCGGTGTGTCCAGCCGTCTCGCACCAGCTCCGCATCGCGTAGAACGTCTCGAACCGGGCGGCAGGCGTCATCTCCGACTCGGCTACCGGCGCCGGTCGCAAGCCGGCGACCCACGCCTTAAGCCGATCGCGCTGCCCCCAGAGCAAGAGCACGGCGCCGGCGACGATCGCCAGGATCGGCCAGTACTGAGAGAGTTGCTCAAGCGACATTGGTATAGGCCTCCAGTCGGCGGACGACCTCGTCGTAGATCTGGCCGACCAGCGGGCGAATCGTGGTCCGCAGCACCGGGTCGATCACCACGTCGGGGCCGGGCAGGTCGATCGGCTCCACCAGGCGATCAAACAGCCGCTCGGCCGCCACGATCAGCGCCTCGCGCTTGTCGGTGGAGCTCAAGAAGGCCGACAGCTCGGCCGAGAGGACAGGAAGCAGGTCGTTCATCATCGGGTCTCCGTAGGAAATGGGAAGGCAAAACGTCGGCAGCTTGCCGCTCGGCAGTGTGCCGGTCACACGATCAGACGCGACCTCTCGGGCTACTCGCCCTTCATCTTCAGCGCCCCGCGGAAATCCTGCTCGCGGACACCGAAGTCGATGTAGCCGCGGAACTGGATGCCCAGGGTGTTGAAGTCGGCGTCGGCCCGCTCGACAGTCGGACGGTCCACGCCGCCGAGGAAGGCGACCTCCAGGGTGGGCAGCCGGTTGGGATCGGCCCACAGGTACCAGGCCTTGTTGCTGGCCCCGGCAAACGCCGCGCTGGAGAGGTAAACCGAGGAGACGACCTCGTACTTCCCCGCGTGCGGGTTCGACTGCGGCTTGCCCTTGTTGGCCGTGGTCGTCTCGTTGAGGTTGATCGAGGTCATCAACAGCTGCGCGGGGACCTTCAGCGCCGTGGGCACCAGCAGCAACCGCGCCGGCACGCCCAGCGGGCGCCCATTGGGCTTGATCTGCTCGGCGAACGCCACCTCGGCGGCCGTCAGCCCGTCGACCGTCAGCGCCGTGTCGGCCCCCTCGCGGTAGTTCTTGTGATCGGCGTGGAAGAAGGTTTTGCCGTCCGACTGCGTCGGGTTCGACAGCAGCAAGGCCCAGACGGCGTCGGAGATCGCCTCGGCCGCGCCCATGCCGATCTGCCGGGGGATTTCGCTCAGTGCGCCCAGGTCGTCATCGATGATCATCTGTCGGGTGAGCGCGAACATGATCCCGTGCGTGTCGGCCCGCTGGCCGAACTTCTGCTCGTCGACCTTGCCGTGCTTCAGTTCGCCATCGGGTCCGACCTTCTCGAACTTGAAGCTGCCGGTCATCCGGTACCGGCTGTGCTCCTTGAAGTCGTTGACCGTGGCGATCTTGCAGATCCGCCGCCAGGTGTCCTCGATGTAGTTGTAGCCTTCCAGCAGCGACTTGTTGGCCACGTTCGAAAGGATGCCTGGCAGGCTGGTGGTGCTGAAGGCCGCCCGCAGCCAGCCGTTGGCGTCGCGGCGGTAGCGGGGCAGGCGCATGCCGCTGGCCAGCTCGCAGAACTCCTGGATGCCGATCCCACGCAGCCGCTCGGCCGCCTCCAGGACCAATGCGTCGTAGGAGGCCTCCATCAGCGCGGCCGATCCGCCGGCGGCCGAGAAGGCCACCGCCTCGAGGACCTCGGGCGTGTGCGTCTCCCGGGCCACGTGGACTGCCGGCGCCTCGGCGCGCGACGCCCGCAGCACCTCCAGTTCGCAGCGGGTCAGTTCCCACCCTTCATCGATCGCCTTGGCCTCAATCTCCGGGAACTCACCGCGGCAAATCCTGCGAACCTCGGCGATCCGCCGGGTCTCGCCGGCGGCCGCCCGGCGCAACTCGCTACGCATCTCATCGAGCGCCGCCTGGGTATCGACGGGGGCGGCTGCCTGGAGCGCCTCGGGCGTGGCCGGCGGCGAAACGACCGGCGGGGGCGTTGCAGCTGCGGTGGCCGCCTCGTTGCCGGTCTGCCCTTCGGCGCCGGTTTGCTTTTCCGCAGCAGGCTGCTGCTCGGCGCCGGTCGGCTCCGTGGGCGCGCTCTCTTGGTTGACGTTCCCTTGGTCCTTCACATCGGTCTTCGGCATCGAATCCTCCTTCTGAGGCGCTTGGGCAGCGACGACCGCTTTGGTGCCGCCGTCGGCGCCGCTGTCGACGAAACTGATCTCTCGAAGCATCATCCGACGGACCACGTGCAGCGGTCCCTCGAACGTCTGGCCGTTGACCTCCACGGTCTGTCCGGCCGGCACAAACTCGGCCTGAAGCACCGGGCCGCCGATGCTGGCCTGCCACGGAAAACCGTTGGAGCCGCTGCGAGCCACGTCGCGGGCCCACGAGGTGTCGCGGCTGATCAGCCCCTCGGCGACCAGTTGGCCCCCCTCGGCCTCGATCCGCGTGGTGTGGCCCACGCCCTGGCTGGGCTTGTGGTCCAGCCGGATGGGTACCGACTGGCTGGGGATGTCCAGGCCGCCGAGGTCGACGACCACCGGGTGCGGGAACCCGGCCACACGCATCCGGCCGCCGGAGTAGGCGACCATCGAGAACCGCGGCAACTGCTTCTCATCCGCGGCCGCCTCGATCACCGCTGCGGCAGAGAACTCGACGAACTCAGGCGGCTTGACGTGTTGCGACATCCTCTTCATCCTCCTCGGGCTCCGGCGCGACGGGTTGCTCCTCCGCCAAGCCCAGCTCTTGCATCAACTGCCGTTCCTTCGCCCGCTGGCGAAGCTCGGCCTCCCAGTCCTTGCCCTGCCGGGCGTACTCGTAGGCCAGCGTGGTCGTGTTGCTGGCCAGGCGGGTGGCCTGCGCGTTGGCCTCCTTGGCCGGATCGACGTGCTCCATCCCGTCCCAGAACCACTGGTGCTGGACTCGATCGAGCACCCGCAAAACGGCGAAAGCTCTTAAGAGGGCCGCTTCGGCGATCCATGCCGAGAGGACGCGATCCATCACGACGCGGCCCAAGTGCGACTGCTCGATTCGCAGGCTTTTCATGTAGGTTTGATGATCGAGCCTCCCGCTGGCATAGTTGTGTTGGCTGGAATCGCCGGTGATGATGTTGATGGGGACCTGCAGGCAACGGCCGATTTCACCGAGGATCTCACGCTTGAATTCGCTGTAGGCGGTGGCCGGCTGCTCGGCCCGGACCTGGCCAAGCTTCCAGCCGTCGGGCAACGTGGTGGCCATCCGCTTTTCGAGTTCGATCACATCCAGCGGTTCGACCGGTGTCGCCTCGCCGCCGGCCGGGGCATCGGTGTAGAGCACGGCAGCGAAGTCGGCTGCCGTCTCCGCCGCGCCCAGCACGGCCAGCGTGTAACGCCGCAGTTGGGCGAACAGCGGCAGGGCCGGGGTGATCTCCGGCACACCACGGTGTTGGTCCGGCCGATCGGCCCGGTACCAGTGGATCATCGACCCCGCGGCGATCCGCAGGCTGGTCACCAACCCGGCCCCAATTCCGAAGGCGCCCGGGTGCTCCCGCAGCAGGTGGTACGCCTTGGGCTGGGCAAGGCGGTCCAGTTCGATCCCGTCGATTACGTCCGGGCGGTTGATCGCAGTCACCGGTGTGGTAATCTGGTCGGCTTCGATCAGTCGCAGGTCGAGTTTCACCGGATGGTCCAGCCGCGGGTTGTTGACCAGCACGGCGAATGACTCGCCGTCGGTCACCTTGGCCATCCGCATCGTGCGGAGCTTGGCCGACAGATCGACGGCCATCGCCCAATCGGCAAACGCCTGCTCGACGGTCCGGTTGATTTGGTTGTCTTCGGTCAACAGCTGCAATCGCGGTCCCGTCCCTACGCAGTCGCCGGCCACTGTCAGCACCATGCCCTTGGCGTAGGAGTTGTTGGCCACCTCATACCGGGACCGATTGCGGAGCGTGCGCCGCACGTCGGGCGTGGCGGCCGCATCGGGACTCAGTCCGTCGGCCATCGCCCAGTGTCGGACGTTCTCGACGGTCGTCTGCGCCGCGTCGTAGCGGGCCCGCAGATGGCCCGGGAGGGACGCGCGGGCCTTCCTTCTATGGCGAAACGGCCACATCACGCGGTCCCTCCCGGGCTGATCTTCGCGAGCCTAATCCCGAGTCCCTTCGATTGGGCCGCCTTCTTCGCTGCCAGGTACTTATCCGCGGCGATCTGCTCGGGGAGCGGATGCTGCTCGACGCTGCCGGTGTCCCCGCTGGCCCGCTTTGGCCCGGTGGCGTTTTCGGCGATCGTGTTGTCGAGTTCCTGGCTCATCCGTTACGCCCGTACACAGTGAAAAACGTTTGCCCTCTATATAGTAAAAGGCCGCCGAGAAGGTGTTTGTCCGACAGAAGATCGAAGAATTCGAAAGTCGTACCATATGTGGTACGTCAGACGATCTTTTCTCGCGTGGCGATCGTCTGGCCGCAATTGCGACACCGCTTGCGACGGACGATCGCATCACGACGAGGGCGGGTATAGACAGTCTTGAAATGCCGACATCCACATTGGCGACAGACCAGACCAAGGTGTGGAGACGTTCCTTCACGATCCGATGGCGTCGGCATCAGCGCGACCCTCGCTGCAGCTTTGAGAGCTTGATCCGCTGGCGCGGGGCAGCCGTTTGCGCAGCCAAAGAAGCCAACGCCGCACCCTGGATGCTGGCGGCCACAGCCGCACCGACCAAACAGTCGAACCAGTGGTTGTCCTGACGCGTGGCCCGCAGCTTCCACTCATCGACTGTTCGGTCACGGGCCATCGTCTTCACACGGTACTCGGCCGAAAGGTGCTCGGCCAGCAGGCGATGGACCTTCTCGTCATGACCGAATAGCGACAGACAGCTCGGATCGCCCATGGCCACGGCCAGCCGCGCGTGGACGAACGACTTCCAGTAGTTCGTGTCGATCAAGACATGGCGGACCTGCCGCTTGCCGGTGGTCGACGGGATTCGCCAGTGGTGGCCGATCCGGTCGCCCCGCTTGCGGCGGTATTCGGAGAAGGGGATCGAAGAGGCACCCACGTACTTGCCGTGGCTGGGCAGGACGATCCCGGCATGCCGCGATTGGCGGCAGAACTGGTAAACCACGTCGGTCGACTGCCCCCAGTTCGCGTCGATCAGTACCCGGTCGACCTTCATTTCGGCCCCATCCTCGCGCCGGTACACATGGGCAATCCGCTCGTCGCAGAGTTTTTCCAGCCCAGCGTAGATCGCACCCTCCAGCCCGGCGCCCGGCGTGGCCTGGGCGAGCGTTTTGCGGATGTCCCGCAGCGTGAAGTAGGCCCGGCGCTGGTCGGGCCAGGTGCCGCAGTCGACGACGTAGCCGGTGAAATCCTCCTCCCAGGCGGCGATCAGCCAGAACAGGGCCCGCTGCTGCACGTCGATGAACATCGTCAGGTGCGACGCGCCCAGCGGCAACACGTCCCGGGCGTACCCGTTTGTCTTAGCGGCAATCTCCTCGGCCGTGAGCATCTCCTCGCCTTCGGTCTCGACGATCGGCTCGTTCTGGTATTCCGCGAAGAAGGC
>CAYYNP010000319.1:0-11278 GCA_964472545.1 uncultured Planctomycetaceae bacterium
GACTGTTGCTTAGCTGGACCACGGTTTTGTGCCAAACCCGTTGAAACAAAACAGCCGCGCTTGCGATCTCGGCGTTTTCTCCCTGCAGGTTGCCGCCGAGCAGCACGACGCCACCACCGGCGTCGCCGGACACGTCGATCGTTGCGCCGCCGGTGAGGCTGACCCGATCGCCCAACAGCCGGGCCTCGCCGCCGGTGCCACCGAGCGTAGAATCGGCAACGTCGATCGCGCCGGCGTCGCCCACGGCCGTATGGCCGGAGGCTTCGAGATGGACCGTGGCTGCCGCGCTGCGAAGGGTGCCGTCGATGTAGATCGACCCGCAGCGCGCGGTAAGGTTGCCGCCGCCGAGATCCGTCGTGTCCGAGAAGCGGAGCACGTCGTGCTTGCCGCCTTGCAGCGTGAGGTCGGCGTCGAAGCGCGCGTCGACGCCCGCCACCTCGAGCACGCTTTCGTGGCCGTGCGACGCCGTCTGCACGTCGAGCGATCGGCTCGGGCCGGCAAACGTGATCGAGAACCCCTCGCCTCGCGAGAACGACGACTCCCCATCGCCCGAATCGCCGTTGCCCGGTTCGCCGTCATCTGAGATCCTGATCGCCTCGTCCGGTACGGTGACCTCAAAAACGAGTTGCTCGGCGACCGTGGTATCGCGAATCGACTCCACGCCCGAGTAGGCAATCGTCGACGGTTGGCTGCCGGGATTCGTTGAATCGATCGAGGGTTGAATCAGCCCGCTGCCGATCCGATCGAGGCGATGGGTCAGCGTCGCGACGTTTCCGCCGGATGCTCCCCGCTCGATCGACATGGAGTCGATCTCGCCGTTGCCGCCGTCGGCGGCCTCGAAGACGATGCGGCCCGCCGGCAGCGGATCGCCGCCGGAGTGGTCGACGACCAACGTGTCCTCGTCGCCGGAACCGCGGAAGACCAACTCTTCGAGTTCGCCGGCGGGCCCGCGGAAGACCTCCTGGCCGTTGACGTCCACCCGCACGTCGTCGCCCCGGCGAACGAGATAGAACGTATCGGGCAGGCCGTCGTCGGCCTGCGACCCGGCGTCGAATGCTGCCCGGGCGGGATCGTCCCAAGGCAACGTCGTCCCGCTGAGCACGCGGCGTTCTTCGAGTTGCCGGACGAACAGATTTGGGAACAACCCCTCGCGCATCGCGCGCGAACGGCCGCGCAGCGCTGCACGGCCACGGACTTGCAGCAGTTTCCGAATCCAAGCGGCGATTTGCATGCGGGGCTTTTCGAAGGGCAGGCAGGTCGTCCAGCGCTTCTCGTGCCAGACGCCCCGGCGATCGAGTAGGCAATCTGCCGCAATGCCACGCGGCATAGCGCACGGCGCCATGCGGGTTGCAGCAGCACGTCGAGACAAAAAGGCAAAAGGAAACAATTCCAGGCGGAACGGCCCGGACGGTGCGATCGCGGAGTGCGGAGATCACACGCAGTTCATTCTGATAAGCCGCCCCGCGGGGTGTCAACCGGCATCCGCACCCCCCGTTTCCTCGGGGGACGGCGAATCGCCTATTGATCAACCCTCAGTATGATTGCCGGCAGCGGACGTGTCAAGCGTTTGGCGCACTGAGCCAGGAGAACTGCAAAGTGTGCGGGAGCCGGAAAAAGGGGACTGGCTCCGTCGACGGTCGATGTGGCTGTAGGGACTCGCAGTGCCGACGGTGCCTGTCCCCTTTCTTCGGGCGGCGACATTGGCGCACCGTGGAAAAGGGGGACAGGCACCGAGCCGAGAACTTCGTCGGCAGGTTCCGTGTTGATTCTGGCTCGGCGCCAGTCCCCCTTTTCCACTCCCGCGAATCGACTTTGCAGTTCTCCTGCGCACTGAGCGTGAGCGCCCTGAGGGTCGAACGCACGGAGCCAACTTGCCGTTGACAGATAACAGAACATGTGCCTCTGCTTCACAGAAGCAGTGGCACACCGGCCTTCTGACGCCCGGTCCCCCCTTGTCCGCCCGTCACGCCTTCAACAGATCGAGCGGCTCAAAAGACCCGCCCAGGATCGATTGGGCGTCGAGCCCCAGCCAGCGGCCCAACATCGTGGCGTAGACCCGCCGGAAATCGGTGTGGAACGCCGGGCCGCCGTTTTCCAAAGTGGTAAGACTTGGATGCGCGCCGATGAGCCCTTCCCGCAGCCGGCCGCCGGCCAGGAAAACCGGGGCCGCCGAGGAGTGCCCCGTGCCGCGTCGCCCATTTTCGGCCACCGTGCGTCCGAATTCCGAGTAGGTCATCAGCACCACGCGGTCCAGCAGCTTGTCGCGTTGCAGATCGTTGACGAACGCCGTGACCGACGCGGACAACTGCTCCAGCAGCGCACAATGATTGCCGAGTTGATTCGCGTGGTTGTCGAAACCGCCGGGTGCTCCGCCGCCGAGTTCCGTGCAGAATACGCGGATCCCCAGATCGGCACGGATCAGTTGGCCGATCGTCTTGAGCATCGCGGCCAACTCGAAGGGCGGGTAGCCACGCGCGGCCGAGCTTCCGGTCGTGGCGGCCTGCTCGATCTGCCGGCTGGCGGCGTGCGCATCGAGCGTGCTGCGGCGCAGCAAGGCCGGCAGCGGATTGCCGTCAACGGGACGCGGCACTTCGGCCGCTTCCATCAGGCTGCGGCGATACGCCGACGCTGCCGAGGTATCGGCCTTCGGCGGCAGCACTTCCACCGTGCCTTGCTGCAACGAACGGACGGCCGGCACGATCGCCCGCTCGGAGTTGAGCACGAACGGCCGGGCGATACTCCCAACGAACACGGCCGGGACAACGGCCTCGCCCGGGCGACACATACTGTCGGCCGCGCGGCCCAGCCAGCCAGTCTGGCACGTCGGCTGATGCGGCATGGCGGTCTGCCAGTCGCGCATGGCGGCACCGTGGTCGCCGTTGGGGTTTGGATATCCCACGCCCTGCACGACGCTCAAGAGTCCACGGTCGAGCAACTTCGCGAAGCCCTGCATCCGCGGATGAAAACCGAGTTCGGAGTCGATCTTGTGAACGTCCTTGGCCGCCAGCCGCAGCGTGGGACGGTGCTTGGCGTACTCGTCGTGCGTGAACGGAACCACCGTGTTCAACCCGTCGTTGCCGCCGGCGAGTTGGATCACCACCAGCACGGGCGTACCGTCGCCGCGATCCGCCGTAGCGGCCCGGGCCGGGCGGTGCAGAATGCCCGGCACCGACGAGCCCAAAGCCCAAGCGGCCGATCCCCCCAGCGATGCCTTCAAGAAACTGCGTCGTGTTTGAGCCATTATGATTCTCCGGTTTGGGCCGGCGGCACCTCGTCGCGACGTTGCACCGTCTCGACTTTCAGTTCCGGCGGCAGCGTCCGCTGTGAAGATATGGTCATCGTCAACCCATCCGCACCACGCATAGCACGCAAGCGATAACGCTGGGGATCAACGCCACGAGGAAGCCCTCCCGTTCGTACAAGGCCGACGTATCGAACGACTCGTGGGCGGCGGTGATCGGGTAGGGCGAGTAGATCATAATCTGAAACGTGATGGCCGCGAGGATGCCGGCGAACGTCAGCAGGACCAGGAACTTCCGCGCCGTCACACCGAAATCCAATGCCAGCGACGCCCCCACCAGCAACGCCGCGACGCCCAGCGCGATCCCGCTCCGCTTGGCGTGCCAGATCTGGAATTCCACCGGCACCGGCTCATAGGTAGGGTAGCTGCGGTGAGGGGGCTCGCGATGCCTGGCGGCCGAACTCGGCCCTTCCGCCCTGACGTCGGCTTGCTTCTCTTCCGGCACCCGAACCTGGGCCCAGGGCAAAATGTGGCCCGCGCCGGCAATCGCCAGGGCCAGCAGGATCAACGCATCGGCGATAACGTCTAGGATTCGTCGCGTGAGCATGGCGTCGTCTCGATGGGATTGCGTCTTCGTGCTTCTCAGGCCAGATGAAACTCGGGCAACGTGACCACGGCGTGGGCGAATCTTCTCACTTGCTGCGGCAGTGGAACATCGGCAGACCGCACCTCTTCCAACGGGCCGCCAACGCCCTCGGGCACGTCGCCTTGCAGGAACAGATCGAGCAGGAACTTGCCGGCCGATTCTGCCGTGCCGTGGCCATGCAATCCGGCCGTGGCCATCGGGTCGACCTTATCGCCATAGGGTTCCGCGCCGGACAGCAAGTTCCGGGCCAGGTTGCTGCGGGCGATCAGCGTAGAGGCGTTGATCCAATGCGGGCCGCCCGGCCAGCCTTTGACGGTGGGCGGGTAAAAGAGGTCTTGCCCCAGGGCGGCCAGGTCTTGCGCCAACTGCGTCGTCGAAACCCCCGCCTCGAAGCCGCGAACGATCCCCACCGCATATTCTACCGGCCCCTTCACCCGCCGCCGATACGCCGCCGGCGAAAAGAAGAGGTTCGAGCGAAGCATCGTCTCCACCAGCCGGCCGACGTTGTAGCCCTCGGCAAACGACGCGGCCAACGGGGCGATCAACTGCTCGCCGGGTTCGTCGGTCTCGTCGATCAGCCAGCGATAGAGCTTTCGCACCAGCCACTTCGACGCGGCCGGCTGTGTGAGGAGGACGTCGACCGCACCGTGCCCGGCGAAATTCCCCTCGTGGCCGAAGATCTGCTTCACGCCCGTGTCGTACTCGCGTTCGATATATCGCAACCGGCCCCGCAGCACGAACCAGCCGGTGAAGGCCCGGGCGGCCTCCCGAACGTCTTGTTCCGAGGCGACGTTCGGGCCCAACGTGAACGCTTCGAGGAACGTACGGGCGAAGTGCTCGCTGGGCTGGCCCTTGCGGTTGGCGGCCGCGTCGAGCCCCAGCAGCACGGCCGGGTCGCGCGAGATTTGCTTCAATAGACCGCGATAGTCGCCCAAGGCGTGTTGCCGCAGCCGCTGCAAGTGAGCTTGCATCAACGGGGCGTGATTCACGCGGGTGTTGCTCACGGCAAAGTGGCCGTGGAAGAAGAGTGTCATCTTCTCCAGCAGCGGATGCGGCGTAAGGATCATCCGCCGTAGCCACCACGCCCGCAGCGACTCGATCAAGCCGGCGGCCGCGGCCTCGAAATCGTCGTAGGTGCGGTTGAAGTCGTCGGTTCCGTCGCCGCCGCGAAGCAACCGGTCCACGGTTTGCTGCGGCCCGTCGGCGAGTGCCTGCTGCAACTGCCCCCAATCGGCCCCGAAACCGGCCCGGCGAAACAGATGGCCCGCCCGGCGAAGGTCCCAGGGGCGTCGATCGTCCGGCTCGTAGGGTCGCCAGGCCCAATCGGGATCGTTCGATCTCCGGTGGGCTGGTTCGTCTTTCGCCGGCTCGTCTTTTGCCGGCTCGTCTTTCACCGGCACTGCCTGCCGGAGCGTTGCGATCTTGTCAAACATGAGCGGTCGCCTTTCTTGCCGGCTCGATACGTGCTGGACGGCGGCCGAAACGTCAGGGCCGGTTCAACCCCAGTTCCAGACCCGCTCGAGGCTGTCCCCGGGTGGTCCCTACGTCGAGTTTCACGTTTCCGAGAAACCTCAACACATCCAACAACATCCCCATCTCGTTTTCGGCCTGCTCTTGCGTGCTGCCCTTGTCGATCATGTTCTGGCGGATCATGTTCTGACGGTTGGCGTTGAGGATCGAGAGCAATTGAGGCCCGTCGAGTTCGACCGCGCTGTGGGTCTCGGCCAGGCACTTCGTATCGCCGGCCTGTTCCCTCTTGATCGCATCGATCAGATCCCGTGTCAGGTCGTCGGTCGAACTGAGAATCAGGTATTCGCCCACTCCCGCCAAGGCCGGGCGGAAGTTGTAGCGGCTGTCGATGTTGGTGCGTTCGCCCTCTTTGGGGGCGCGGAAGTAGGCCACGGTGAACTTCACGCCGTTGTGCACCGGCCGGTCGATGATCAGCCCCGGCTCGGCCTGCTGACCGCGGGTGAAGTTGACCAGCCCGATCGCCTTCTGCCAGGCCTCCTCGACCACTTCCATGAACGCCTCGGGGCGCCGCAGGCGAAACACCGCGGCGAAGGCCGGCATCTGCACGGCGGGCGTACCGATCTCGGCAGAGTATTCCTGCTCCGCCACCACGATGCGGACTTCCGGATGCGTCTCGCCGAGGACTTCTTCGGTCAGATCGAGTCCGCTGAAGAAGATCCCCATCATGTTCTCGAAGAAGATCAACTCACTCGTTCGCTGTGGAAACAGATCGTCCTTGGCGGCGTAGAAGCCGTGCAAGTCGCGATAGAGGCTCACGGCCGCGATCCGCCGGGGAACGACCAGGTTCGGCAGTGCGCCTTCGTCGGCGTTCTTGGGAGCGGCAAACGAGGCCGGTCCGTCCGTTGTGTCGGTCCGTCCGTCGACCGCCAAGCTCAACGCGAACGTGTCACCCTCGACCTTCAACCCGGCCGACAGCCAACTCGATTCCCGCGCCGCCTCGGTGATCCCGGCGAACAACAGCGCCAAGAGCGGATTCCCGGCTTCGCCCAACGCCGCCTGGATTCCCGGAACTTGTTTGAAGACGCCCACGTTGACGTACGCCCGGGCAACCGCATCATCCCCGGCGGCTTTCCTGGCCGCCCGATACGCGGGCACATCGGCCAGAGCCCCGCCACCGTCGCCGGCCCGCAGGTCCAACGCCGCCTCGAGCACTTCCGGCCGATTGGCCAAGATGAACCGGTTCCCTACGATCGCGTGTACTTGCCCCGGGCCAAACGCCCAGATGTCGGTGCCGCGATGTTTCCTGGCAGCCGGCGCGTTCGCCGCGGCGGAGTCGCCCTTTGCGAACCCGAGCACGACCTCGTGCAATTTCGAGAGCAACTCGGCGTCTTCGCTGTCGACGATCAGCAGCACGCTCTCGTTCGGCCCCGCCGCCAAGGTGATCCCACCGCCGAGCAGCTTGCGTACGCCCGGCTGCCACTTCGTGTTCAGCGATGCTTCGAGCAGGCCGACGACCGCGCGGAATTGCTTGTATCCGGCCCGGGAGGTCAACGCCTGATAGGCCGGCAACGAGGTGACCATTTCGGTCGTCTTGGCGTCGAAGGCCACGTCGAGCACGGCCTTCGGCTGCGATACCTCCAACACCACAAAGGCGTTATCGGGCACCCATTGGGTGGCCGCCGGCAATGGTTCGGCCGCCGGGGCGGCCGGCAGCATCAGAAACAGGCCGGCCAGAACGGCCGGAAGCCACGTCTTGCGAAACATCGGATTCCTCCTCGAGTCGGCGTGCATCGAGCCCCGTTTCCGGAAATCGGCCCTCCGAACGCGCCTCCAGGAAGGTTGACGCGGGAGTATTGGCGTCGGGCGAACAGACCCCCGTCCGATAATACACCAAACCCACATCGCCGGTTACGACCTTCGCGGACACCCGCCGTCGAATCGCGGCTGGTTTTGCATATCCAGGCTATTCGTCGCGACTTAGGTTTTCTTGTGTGCCACGGCGTCTAAGAAGCAGCTTTTTTTATATGAGACGGATACGGCACCACTTCTGCAAAGCAGCGGCACGCACTTCTTCAAAGGGACCTCAGCTCCCTTTCGTCTTCTTCCAGTCGGCCACGGTCGGGCATTCCGTGGCGGGCAGCGTACAATCCTCCGCATCGGCCTTGCCGCAGTCGTCGCAGACCTTCCAATGGTCGCAACTCGTTTGGCCGTCGGCAAGGATCTCCTCACATTCCGTGCACCAAAGCAGGCCGCACTGGTAGCAGCGGCCCACGCAGATATCGTCGATCACCGGGTCGCTGTCGCAATCGCCCACCTCCGAACTGCCACATCGAGGGCACTCGCCGATCATGATCAGGTTGGCGAACTCCTCGGCCGTCCCGCTCTGTTCGAAGGCCGCCTGCAGGGCCTGCTTCGTCTCGTCGTCCATCGAAGAGACCATCTCGGCCACGGCCTGCATCTCCTCATCGGTTGGGGCAAGCTCGGTCAGCGCTTCGCAGAACTGACACGCCTTGGCCTCTTCGGGGATTTCCTTGCCGCAGTTCCAGCAGTGCATGCGTCTCTCCTTGGCGCGCCCCTCGGGGTCGTCGCTCTGGGATGCAGATCGTCATCCGGACCGTGTGCGAGCGGCGGGTGTCAGAACGACACCGCCTTCACCATAGTCGAGACGGCCTCTGTAGGAAAGCCCCAGACTGGTGTGCGGAATAGAGGGCGGTGGAAGGAGCCGGGGCAGGTGCTCACAGGCCGTCGGTAATCCAAGTCCGAGCCATCCCGATCACCGAACTAGGCGACAGACCCTCTCACTGGGGTGTCCTTCATCTTTCCGTTCAGGTTGTGCTCGACACGCAAACGGCGATGGATGAGCCCGGCGCCCCTTGTATCACATCGCAACGGGCGCCGTTGTCAGCGCGGCCAAACACGTCGGCAGACTGGCGAGCCCCTGAGAATGGCCCCTTCCGGCAAAGGTCAAGACGGTCAGCATGAGCGAGACCACTGCCAGCAACGTACTGATCGCCTTCGACCCGTCAACGGCCACCAGCCACGAAAGCCCGAGTTGCCCGGGAATCGTGAGTTCCCACGGGCCATCGTGCCAGTGCCAGTGGCCGTAGAGGCCAAACAGGACGATCGACAGCACGGATGCAATGATCGAGCTGACAGCCCACAGCCAGAGCAAACGCTCATCGGACATTGCCTCGGCTGATTCGCGGTTCTTCGGCGACCGGTAGGGATTGATCTGAGCCATCGCGTCGGCAGCTCGCTTCGGGCAGGTAGGCCGGCGGAACCGCATGGTCCGGCCGCTCTCAGTTCAGTGTACCCGAAGTCGGATTGGACGCTGCAACGACGCGCACAGCAGTCGATCGCAGATCAGGCAAAGGCCGTTGCGGGCGCAAAGAAAGCCCCGCAACGACTCGCCACAAGTCGTTGCGGGGCTTTGCTTTTCTCAAAAGGCGCAGGCCGGATTCGAACCGGCGAATAACGGATTTGCAATCCGCTGCCTTAGCCACTTGGCTACGGCGCCACCACTGCGGCTAACTTAGGAAATCGTGAGGCTGCGGTCAAGGGGAATGTCAGGTTCGGCTGCGAAATGGCGCGCACCACCCAATCAGACTAATCGGTTGAGAGGCGGACGGGGGCGATGTAGAATGCCGACTTTTGGCGATACACGACAGCGTCGGGTGGGAAATCATGAGTGCAATGCGGAATCTCGTTGTGGCCCAAAGTGGTGGGCCCACACCCGTGATCAACAGCAGCCTGCAGGGGATTATCGAGGGAGCCAGGGAACTGGATTCCGTCGGTACGGTCTACGGGGCAAGGCACGGCATTGAGGGCGTACTGAAAGAGGAGCTGCTGGATCTCTCGGCTCAATCGGCCGAGGAAATCGGCCTGCTGCGATTCACGCCCGGTGCCGGGTCGATTGGCACCTGCCGCTACAAGCTCAAAGCCGGCCAGGACGAGGACTTCGATCGCGTCATTGAGGTCTTCCGCGCCCATGAAATCGGCTATTTTCTCTACATCGGCGGCAACGACTCGATGGACACCGCCAACAAGGTGGCCCAATTGGCCCAGAAGAAAGGGCTGGACCTGGTAGCCGTCGGCGTGCCGAAGACGATCGACAACGACGTGGGGGATAGTGAGTTCAAGCTAATCGACCATACTCCAGGCTACGGGTCGACGGCCCGATATTGGATGCACGCCGTGCAGAACGCAAACGAGGAGAACAAGGGCTCGTGCCCAGCCGATCCCGTGTTGGTGATGCAGGCGATGGGCCGCAAGATCGGGTTTATTCCCGCGGCGGCACGCCTGGCGGATCCGGGCCGCGATATGCCGCTTCAGATCTACCTGGCCGAAAGCCCCTGCTCGTTGGAGCAACTGGCCGATCAGGTCAACGACCGCCTGCGCGAGTCGGGCCGCTGTGTGGTGGTGATCAGTGAGGGGTTTGACGTCGGCAGCCTGGGAGAAGTGAAGGACTCGTTCGGCCACACGTCGTTCGGCTCCAGCAGGCTGACCGTGGGCCAGGCGGTGGTGAACTACCTCAACGGCGTGGGGCTGGCCGTCAAAGGCGCCGCCCGCGGAAACGTGCCGGGTACCGACCAGCGTCATTCGATGGCCTACGCCTCGCCGGTCGATCTGGACGAGTCGTATCGGGCCGGACAGATGGCCGTCGAATTGGCGGCCGCCGGCGAAAGCGGCTACATGTCGACGATCCTCCGCAACGAGGGCCCAATCTACAGCGTCCGCTTCGACAAGGTGCCGTTGGAAGACGTGGCCAACAGCGAGCGGACGTTCCCGCCCGAGTGGATCGCCGAGAACGGCTGCGACGTGACCGACGATTTCCTGCGTTACGCCCGGCCGCTGGTGGGCAACGACATGGTCGGCCTGCCGATGATCAACGGGCGCCAGCGGCTGACGCGATTCGAGCCGATATACGCCCAGCAGAAGTTGGCGAGCTACGTGCCGCAGGCGGATCGATAGACTGCCACATGTCTCCAGCCGATACGAACACAGCCTGACACGAACAGAGGAGTACGGACTTGTTCACACCGAATTACGACTACCTGGTCGGCATCGACTCCGACGGCTGTGCCTTCGACACGATGGAACTGAAGCACAAGGAGTGCTTCATTCCGGTGCACGTCAACTGCTGGGACCTGCAGGGCGTGAGCAAGTACGCCCGGGAGGCGGCCGAATTCGTCAATCTCTACTCGAAGAGCCGCGGGATCAACCGTTTTCCGGCGATGGTCGAGGTGCTCGAGTGGCTGCAAAAGCGGCCCGAGGTGAAGGCCCGGGGCGTGAAGATCGAGATTCCGCAGTCGCTCTTGGATTGGATCGCCAACGAGACGAAACTGGGCAACCCGGCCCTGCAAAAGGCGGTCGACGAGACGGGCGACGAGGGCCTTGCCCGGGCGCTGAGGTGGTCGAAGGCGATCAACGAGTCGGTGGCCGGCATGGTCCGGGGCGTGCCGCCGTTTCCGTGCGTCCGCGAGAGCATTCAGACACTGTACGAACGGGCCGACGTGATCGTCGTCTCGGCCACGCCGCAGGAAGCCCTGCAACGCGAGTGGGACGAGCACGAGTTGACCCAATACGTCCGAGCAATCTGCGGCCAAGAGGCCGGCACCAAGGCCGAGTCGCTCGCCGCGGCGG
Organism: uncultured Planctomycetaceae bacterium; assembly: GCA_964472545.1. Taxonomy (GTDB): domain Bacteria; phylum Planctomycetota; class Planctomycetia; order Pirellulales; family Thermoguttaceae; genus CAYYNP01. Next base: position 11,001 of record CAYYNP010000319.1, read on the forward strand.
CCAACTACCCGGCCGGCCACACGCTGATGATCGGCGACGCCCCCGGCGACCACGAAGCGGCCAAGGCCAACGACGCGCTCTTCTTCCCCATCAATCCCGGGGCGGAAGAGGCGAGTTGGAAGCGATTCTACGACGAAGGCATCGAGCGGTTCTTTGCCGGCACGTTTGCCGGCGAGTATCAGCAGGCCCTGTTGGACGAGTTCGATTCGTATCTGCCGGAGAAGCCGCCGTGGCCGGTGGAAGAGTAGAAGTTGGGGGGCTGGGGACTCGGGGCTGGA
>CAYYNP010000320.1:0-11261 GCA_964472545.1 uncultured Planctomycetaceae bacterium
AGCCGGGAATCTCGTCGGCAGGTTCCGTGTTGATTCCGGCTCGGAGCCAGTCCCCGTTTTCCACTCCCGCGAATCGACTTTGCAGTTTTCCTGGCCGAAGGGACGAGTGGCCGGCAATGATCCGAATTGCGGGAAATCGGACTTACGGCGTCGGACGACATCGGCGGGAGATCGTATCCTGTTGTGGTCAAATCGGTTGCGGCGACGTCTCAATGCCGTCGTTCGACGCGAGCCGGGTCTCGACAAACTACGGCCGCGGCGACCGCATGCCGCCGATCAAGGCCCAAGGACCAGCTTTGCACGGTCGTGGTGCGGGGAGTACGATTGAAAGGGTCCAGACCACCGTCCCTTTCCTATCGGTCAGAAGGAGCCCGTCATGTCCGCGTCCAGGTCTTCGTCCGCTCGTTGGATCGTGCTCTGTTGCGTCGTGGTGCAATTGCTGCCGGGTGTGGCCGGTGCCCAGATCTTCGGCAATCGGGCCGCACCCCAGTGGCCGCAGACGGGCCTGCCGGCTACGGCCGACACGCTCGACCATCGCGCCATCGAGAACTTTATTACTATCGAAGGCAAAGCCGAAAAGCGGCTCGACCCTACGGCGCTGCGCGTCGTGCTGGCGATCATGGTCGATCAGCCCACGGCGCGGGAGTGCCAGGCCGTCTGCCACGAACGGCAGGAGAAACTGCGGGCTGAGCTCGTCAAGTTGAAGCTCGACCCGAAGGCGATCGTCGTCGACTTCATCTCGGTGCTGCCGGTCTACGAGTGGAATCCTGAAACTCGCAAGACGCTCCCCGTGTTGGTGGAGGAGGAGCAGGGCTTCCGCATGCAGTCCAACGTACACGTCGAAGTGCCCAACGAGGAGTTGGCGCAAGAGGTGTTGCAGGCCGCATTCAAGCTGGACATTTCCGACGTGATCGCGGTCGACTATTTCAACAAGCACGTCGACGAGTTCCGTAGAGAGACCCGCAAGGAAGCCCTTCAGGCCGCCAAGGAGAAGGCGGAACTGCTGCTGGGTGCGCTCTTCGACGAAATACCGCACCCGTTGAACGTGCATGAGTCGACGCGGGTTATCCACCCGCAATCGCTCTACAGTTCCTCGGAGAACGTCTACGCGCAGCGAGTTTCGTCGAACTACTACAGCAGCGGCGACCGCACGCCGCGGATCTCGGCCGCCCGGCCGAAGAATACCTACTTCCGAGGATTGCAGGAGGACGCCGACGTGAAGAGCCCGGGCGTGCCGCTTAGGCCGCAGATTTCGGTGGTTTCGACCGTGCGGCTCTATTTCGCCACGCCGGGGTCGGAGGACGATGACGACGACGAGTCGGGCGATTGAGTCATGCTTGACGAGCTTCGCAATCACCTCACCGCCGCAGGCGCTGCGCTGGTCGGCTGTGCCGATTTGCGTTCGTTGCCGAAGGAGATTCGTGAGGACCTGCCCCGCGGCGTGTCGATCGGCGCGGCGCTCGATCCGGCAATCGTTCGGGGGATCACCGCCGGACCGACGCTGCAATACGCCGCCGAGTATCGGCGCGTCAATGACTTGCTGGGGAACTTGACCCGCTTGGCGGCCGATTTCCTCACACAATGCGGATACCGGGCCGTGGCCCGAGCGGTGACCGTCGACACGCTCGACTACGACACGCTGGCCACGCCGCTGCCGCACAAGACCGTGGCCACGTTGGCCGGGCTCGGCTGGGTGGGCAAGTGTGCGCTGTTGATTACCAAAAACTTCGGTTCGGCCGTGCGATTGGGGAGCGTATTGACCGACGCCCCGTTGCCGCCGGGCGAGCCCGTCACGGCCGGCCGCTGCGGCAAATGCACCGACTGTGTCGAGGCCTGCCCGGCCTCCGCTCCTTCGGGCCGGCAGTGGCAACAAGGCATGTCCCGGGCCGATTTCTTCGACGCCTTCGCCTGTTGCCGGCGTGCCGAGGAGTTGGCCAGGAATGCCGGCATCGCCGAGACGATCTGCGGCGTCTGCATCGCGGCCTGTCCGCATACGCAGCGGTGTCTGAAGGGCGACGGCGTAGAGTAGCCGTCTCGCTCCGCGAGACGAGGCCGTGGCGAGGCCACAAAGAGGCCATGACGAGGCCATGACGAGGCCACAAAGAGGCACATCTTGCGGAGCAAGATGGCTACTATACGGGGGCCTACTCTCGCACCGCGTGCGTTCCTTTCACAACCGTCACCAGCCGATCGACGGCAACGTTCTTTAGCACGTCGACGCCGCCGCCGAGCCAGCGGACTTCGAGCCGGTCGACGTGCTGGTGGCGCCCGAGTCCGAAGTGGAGCCGGGTGCCGTAGTGGCTCTGGTAGCCGCGGCCGCTGTGGACTTCGTCGGTCAACACGAGATCGCCGGCGGTGATCTTCACCCGGGCACCCACGCCGTCGCGATTCCCCTGCTTCGCCCGCAGCCGGACTTGCAGCCAGTGGTTGCCCGGCGGCGAGTCGTTTCGCAGCAGCGTCGGCTCGCGTCGAGAGTTGAGCACCACGGCGTCGACGTCGCCGTCGTTGTCCAAGTCGTCGAAGGCGGCCCCGCGGCTGCTGAGTTTCACGGCCAGCCCGTCGCCGGCGCCGTCCGAGACGTTGACGAACCGCCCTTGGCCGGTGTTTCTCAATAAGACGTTTCGCACGTGGTAGGAGGAGGAGTCGTCGAAGCGCCCGATGTCGTCGTAGAGATGGCCGCAGGCGACGAACAGGTCGCGATGGCCGTCGTTGTCGAAGTCGGCCATGCCGACGCCCCAGGTCACGTGCGGCGAGGTTCCCGTGCCGGCGCCGGTCAGCCGCGTGGCGTCCTCGAAGAAGCCGTCGCCGAGGTTGCGATAGAAGGTGGCCGTTTCGCGGGAGAAGCAGGTCTGGTAGAAGTCCAAGCGGCCGTCGTTGTCCAGATCGCCGCACTCGACGCCCATGCTGCCGTGGCGATTGCCGCTGAGATCGAAGGCCACGCCGCTGATCATTCCCACCTCCTCGAACCGGCCGGTGCCGTCGTTTTGGAAGAGGAAATTGGCCGCCACGTCGTTGGCCACCAGGATGTCGACGTCGCCGTCGTCGTCGCAGTCGGCGCAAACGGTTCCCATCCCCGGCCCCGCGTGGCCGCCGATGCCCGAGGGACCGCTGACGTCGGTGAACGTGCCGTTGCCGTTGTTGCGAAAGAGGGTGTCGGCGTCGGGCGGAAAGTCGACCGGGCCGGTGTATTTCGGATAGCGGTCGGTGATGCAGGCGTCGTGGGCCTTGTAGGTGAACTTGACGTAGTTGGAGACGAACAGGTCGAGGTCGCCGTCGGCGTCGACGTCGAGGAAATTGGCCCCCGCCCCCACCCGCGACCCGTTGGCCACGCCGCAACGGGCCGTGACGTCGGTGAAGGTGCCGTCGCCGTTGTTGCGATACATGACGTTGGGGCCGTAGTTGTTCAGGTAGAGGTCCGCGTCGCCGTCGCCGTCGTAGTCGCCCACCGCCACCCCCAGGCCGAAGCCGGCATCACCCACGCCGGCCGCTACGGTGACGTCGGTGAATCGCCAACGGCCGTCGTTGCGATAGAGCGCGTTTCTCGGCGCGTGCGTGGCCTTGGTCCCCCGCAGCGGAGCCCCGTTGAGGAAATAGACGTCCACGTCGCCGTCGCCGTCGTAGTCGAACAGGGCCAATCCGGCGCTGACCTGTTGCACGAGATAGTTCTGGCCGCTGCCGCCGTCGGTGTGTCGGAAGGTGATCCCGCTGGCCCGGGTGGCGTCGCGGAGCACGATCGGGCCGTCGGCGCGTGCCGACGGGGACCCCGTCACGAGGGTCAACACCATGAACAGAAACGCCGGCCACCCATCAATTCCACGGTGACGGACTTCTGGGGCATCGCGCGCCTTTCGCCAAAGCCTACGCTGGTTCATGCCGGGCCGTCCTTCACCGGAGTTGTCCTAAGGCGTTGGGAACGGCCGCGCCATCGCCGTCGAGTTCGGCGGCCCGTTGCAGCGCGTCGGCCGCGCCGGCCTGATCGCCGGCCTTTGTGCAGGCGTCGGCCAACAGGCGGTAGTTGGCGGCGGTCGGCTGAAGTCCGACGAGTTGTTTGGCTGCGGCGATCGCCTCGGCCGGCTTGCGCCCGGCGGCCAACAACACGCGGACCAAGAAACCGTATCCTGCGGCGTGCGTCGGCTCCAATTCGATACCCTGCCGCACCACGCGCTCGGCGTCGTCGAAACGCCGCAGTTGGACCAGTAGCCCGCCCGTGTTGAAGTAACAGGCTGCCTTGTCCGAGTCGATCTCGAGCAACTCGTCACACAGTTCGCCCGCCCGACGGCGCTGCCCGTTGAGGAGATACACGTTGGCCATCTCCTGACGGACGCTCCAGTTGTTCGGGTCGATGCGGGCCGCCCGCCGCATGAGCCGCTCGGCGACGTCGTAGTCGGCGTGCCTGGCATAGATTCGGCCGGCGTCGGCGTGGGTGCGCGCGACGTTTCCGCGGACCTTGTCGAGCAGGTCCGACATTCCCCGGCGATCCAAGTGCTCGCTCCAGGCCGTCTTGTCGAGTTCGCGGAACTTCTCGGCGTATTGCTTCGATTCCGCCTTCTCCCCCAGCCTGGCACATACGACCATCAGGCCGTGATAGGCCTTGGCGAAGTCGGGCTGGATGGCGATCTCGGCTTCGTACGCGCGCTTGGCGTCTTCATATTGCCGCAATTGCAGATGGGCCCCGGCGAGCAAGAAGTTGCTAATTCGGGCGCGCGGATACTGCCGGATCTCCCGCCGCAGCACCTCGACCGCCTCGGCGACCTGCCCTTGCGCGATCAGCGCTCGGCCCAGATCGCGATACGAGCCGGCGGCGCCGGGGGCCAACTTGGCCGCCTGGCGCGACAGTTCGACGGCCCGGTCGTATTCGTCCTGCTCCAGCGCCACCGAAGCCAACGCTGCGTAGACGTCGGCCCGCTCCGGATCGATTTTCAGACAAGCCTGCCAATGCGCCGTCGCCTCGGCCGTCTTGCCTTGGTGATCGTAGACGGTTCCCATCAACGCCAGCGCATCGGATGAGTTGGGATATCGCTGCAAGAGCTGCTCGGCCACCTCGATAGCTTCCCGGTTCAGTTCTTCGACCGAAAGCTCCTCCGGCGGCGTAATTTCCGGCGGCAGCAGTGGTGGCTCCGGCGGTGGGGTCGTAGGCTCGGGCGGGCTGGCCGGCGGGGCGGGTGTGGCCGCGGCAGGACTGTCTGGTAGCTGCTGCGGCGAACTTCCCGGTTGCGCGGGCAACAGCGGCGGCTCCTGTAGAGTCGCCTGAGGTTCGACGGGCCGCGGTGCCTTCGCGGATGGGGGTAGATGTTCGGGTAGATGTTCGCCGGGAGGCGGCTCAACGCTTGTGGGGGTCTCTTCGGCGACTTCCGTCGGCCGATCTGCCGAGTTCGTACCAAGCAGCGAATTGCCCACGACCACGCCGCCAATCACCACGCCGGTCGCCAATGTCGCCAGTAGAAACCACGTCAAGCGAGGGTGTGCAAGACGGGCAGTGCCCTTGGGTAGACCCCAAGCTCTGTGCCGCGCTGGCCGAGAACTCGGCCGTTTCGACTTGCGGTGGCCGGACATCGCCCACCTCCCGACAGACAAGAACAGCAGCCAAGTGCCTCTTCCGAGCTGCTCCGGAAAGTGAGCCGTATAGTCGACCCTAATCGACAGCCAGTCAGTTGTCAAGAGGCCGTAGGCTTGGGGAGGACGGAAGTTCAGCGGTGACGCGGTGGAGAGGCGACGAGCGGAGAGGGGGCAGATCACAGCCGGATGGCGTGTTCCGCGCTCGCCGAGAGAGCATGCCGCTCGGGCTCAATCCCTTTATCTACGGGTCGGATCGAGTCGCTTCGTGGGGATCCTCCCCTTCGTGCTGCAGTCCGTAGTCTTCGTCGAGCCAGTGTTGCAGATCGAGCAGCCGGCAGCGGTGGCTGCAAAAGGGCGCCGCCGGACTCTGCTGGGAGTCGAACGGCTTCTCGCAGATCGGACAGTGAACCGTCGACATGGGCCGCTAGTCGCTCGTGCTGCTGCCCACCAGTTTCTTGTCGCTCGACTTGCCCTTGGCGCCGCTCTTGGATTGGCCGCTCTTGGATTGGCCGCTCTTCTGGCTCTTGGCGGCCTTGGCGCCGTCCTTGTACGACTCGCTGCGATAGTCGGTCTCATAGAATCCGGAGCCCTTGAAGACGATTGCCGCGCCGGGGCCGATCAGCCGGCGGAGCTTTAGCCGGCCACACTCGGGGCACTTCCGCTTCACCTCGGCGGTGATCGACTGGAACAACTCGAACTCGTGGTCACAGGCGTCGCATCGGTAGTCGTAGTGGGGCATGGCGGTCGTTGGGGTTGGCGTCGGCTGGGGTGGGTTATTCGTCGGTCTCGCTCGCGGCGGGCGTGGAGACGATCACCTGGCTGGGGCGTACCACGCGGTCGTGAAGCTGGTAGCCGGTTTGGGCCACCAAGACCACCGTGCCCGGCGGATAGTCGTCGGACGGTTGCTGCGAGATCGCTTCGTGCAAATGGGGATCGAACTCCGCTTCCAAGGCGTCGATCAGAACACAGTCGTACCGTTTGAGCACGTCGGCGAACTGCCGGGCGACGATCTTCACGCCGTCGAGCAGGCTGGCCGTGTCGTGGGTCTTTTCGGCGGCCTCGACCGCCCGATCGATGTTGTCCAGCACCGGCAGCAGGTCGCGCATCAGCGGCAGGTTCGCGTAGCGGCGATGCTCCTGCATCTCGCGGGCTGCCCGCTTGCGGTAGTTTTCCAGTTCGGCCTGATGCCGCAGGGCCAGGTCGTTGGCCTGGTCCACTTTGGCCGCAAGCGCCTCGATCGGATCGACCGGTTCCGCTTCGGCCGCCTGTTCGGCCGCTTGCTCAGCGTCGACGGCTGCGGCCACGTCGGCGGCCATCTGCTCGAGCGCGTCCTGATCGGGGGCGTCTTGCTCGGGCGTTTGTTCGTCCGCTGCTTCTTGGTCGGAAGTCTCCACTTCCGGCTCGAGCGCATCGACTTCGACCGGCTCGGCCTCGGGGACCGCCGCTTCGTCGGGCTTCGCTTCCTTCGATCCTCTCTTCGACACGCTCTCTCCTCCAGCAACTCTCTTCCGGCAACCTCTCTCTGCCGGCAAGCCTTGATCGATCAGTTCGACTGAAAGTACTCCTTGAGCTTCTTGAAGAAACTCTTACGTTGCGGTGTCACATCGCGGTTTTCCAGTTCGGCCAGTTTCCGCAGCAACTCATCGTGCTCGGCGGTGAGTTTCTTGGGCACCTCCACGTGTACCTGCACCAGCAGATCGCCGCGGCCGCGATAGCGCACGTGGGGCATGCCGCAGCCCTTGAGCTTGAAGACCTTGCCGTTTTGGGTGCCGGCGGGAATCTCGAGCTGATCGCGGCCGTCGAGCGTGGGCACTTCGATCGTGGCCCCCAAGGCCGCCTGGCAGTAGCTGATCGGCACCTGGCAGATCACGTGCTGGCCCTCGCGCTGGAAGAGAGGGTGGGCCTTCACGCTGATCGACACGAAGCAGTCGCCCGACGGGCCGCCGTTGGGGCTGGGATCGCCCTCGCCTTGCAGGCGGAGTTGCGTCTGGTCGTCGACGCCGGCGGGGATGGCCACGTTGCGGGTGACCTTCTTCTGCACGTAACCACCGCCGCGGCACGACGAACAGGGATGCGGAATGATCTTGCCGTTACCGCGGCAGGACGGGCAGGTCGTTTGCAGCGAGAAGATGCCGGTCGACTGGACCACCTGGCCCTTGCCGCCGCAATACTTGCAGTACTCGGGCTGGGTGCCCGGCTTGGCCCCGGTGCCGCCACAGGTCTCGCACTTCACGTGGCGGTGGTATTCGACCGACTTGCTGGTACCGTGGGCGGCCTCGATCAGATCGACGGTCGTCTCGCAACGGACGTGGCCGCCGCGATGGACTCGCCGCCCGCGGGAGCGCCGGCCGCCGCCGAAGAGGTCTCCGAAGATATCGCCGAAGGCCTCGAAGATGTCGCCCACGTCGTGAAACTGCGGGGCCCCGCCGCCGGCCCCTTCCAAGCCCGCATGGCCGTGGCGGTCGTAGCGGGCGCGTTTCTCTTTGTTGTTGAGTACCTCGAAGGCCTCGGCCGCCTCTTTGAAGTTGGCGACCGCTTCCTCGTCGTCGGGGTTGCGGTCGGGATGGTACTTCAGCGCCAGCTTACGATACGCCTCGGCGATCTGGCCCTCGGTGGCCGATCGGTCGACGCCGAGCACCTCGTAGTAGCAGCGTTTTGAAGCCATCTTTACCATGGCCGGTCAAGGGCGGTGTGAATAAGTACGCAATTGTACCCTACGGACACGCCGGCCGGTTATGCCGATTATAAAGCCGCGACCGGTGGTCGCGCCCGGTGGGGTGGCTGGGGTCGCGGTGCGAGGTACGAACACCGAGCCCCCAGTTTCGCGTGTCGTATATCGGGCTTGCACCTGGGGGCTCCGCACTCGTTCCTCGTGCTTCGACCCCAGCCACCCGGCCGACGATCACCGCACTCGGTGGTCGCGCCGCCGCAGTTACGGGGCGCGACCACCGGTCGCGGCTTTATGGGGCTTTCGCCCAATCGCGGTCTCGGCCGCGGCATGGTTGGCCGTTTGCCTACCGCACGGCGCCCTCGACGGCCTGCTTCTCCTTGTCGTCCTTCTCGAGATCGGTCACCAAGGTCTCGGTCGTGAGCATCAAGGCGGCGATGCTGGCGGCGTTCTCCAGGGCCGTGCGGACGACCTTCAACGGGTCGATGATGCCGGCCTTGAACATGTCGGTGAACTTGCCGGCGTTGGCGTCGTAGCCGGTGTTGGTCGGCTTCTCGCTCACCTCGTCGGCGATTACCGAGCCGTCCACGCCGCAGTTGTCGGCGATCTGACGGATTGGATACGTCAGACACCGTTTGACGATGTCCACGCCGATCTTCTCGTCGCCTCGGGCGTTGTTGCGGCTCTTCTCGACCGCCTCAATGCATCGGAGCAAGGCCACGCCGCCGCCGGGCAAGATGCCTTCTTCGGCCGCCGCGCGGGTGGCGTGCAGGGCGTCTTCCACCCGGGCCTTCTTCTGCTTCATCTCGGCTTCGGTGCTGGCACCCACCGACACCACGGCCACGCCGCCGGAGAGCTTCGCCAACCGCTCTTGGTACTTTTCGCGGTCGTAGTCGCTCTCGGTGGTCTCGATCTGGGCCTTGAGTTGCTCGATGCGGCTCTTGATATCGGCCGTCTTGCCGCCGCCCTCGACGATCGTGATCGAGTCCTTGTCGACCGTGATCTTCTTGGCCCGGCCGAGGTGCTCCAGCGTGAGGTTCTCGAGCTTCAGACCCAAGTCCTCGCTGATGTTGGTACCGCCGGTGAGGATCGCGATATCGCCGAGCATCGCCTTGCGGCGGTCGCCGAAACCGGGAGCCTTCACCGCCGCGATGTTCAACACGCCGCGGAGCTTGTTGACCACCAAGGTCGTCAGCGCTTCGCCTTCGACGTCTTCGGCGATGATCAACAGCGGCTTGCCCGAGGTGCTCACCTTCTCCAAGATCGGCACCATCTCGCGGAGGTTGCTGATCTTCTTCTCGTGGATCAGGATGTAGGCGTCTTCGAGCAGGCAGTCCATCTCCGCCGGGCGGTTGATAAAGTAGGGCGAGAGGTAGCCCTTGTCGAACTGCATGCCTTCGACGACGTCGTAGGTGGTCTCGGCCGTCTTGCCTTCTTCGACGGTGATCACGCCGTCGTTGCCCACGGCGGCCATCGCTTCGGCCAACAGGTCGCCGATGAACTGGTCGTTGTTGGCGCTGATCGACCCGACGTGGGCGATCTCTTTCTTGTCGGTAACCGCCTTGGCCATCGTGTAGAGATGGTCGATGGCGGCCTCGACGGCCCGTTCGATGCCGCGTCGCAAGGCGGCCGGGTTGCTGCCGGCGGCCACGTTTCGCAGGCCTTCGCGGAAGATCGCCCGGGCCAACACGGTGGCCGTGGTGGTGCCGTCGCCGGCGACGTCGGAGGTCTTCGAGGCGACCTCGTTGACCAGCTTGGCGCCCATGTTCTCGAAACGGTCTTCGAGTTCGATCTCTTTGCTCACCGTGACGCCGTCTTTGGTCACGGTCGGTCCGCCGAACGATTTGTCGAGAATCACGTTACGGCCGGTGGGGCCCATGGTCACCGCGACCACGTCGGCCAGTTTATCCACGCCGCGGAGCATGCGGGTCCGGGCGTGATCTTCGTACATGAGTTGTTTAGCCACGATGGCGGTCCTCACTTAATGGTCGCGTTGATTAGTTGATCACCTTGGCCAAAACGTCGCTCTCGCGGAGGATCTTCAGATCCCGGCCGTCGGCCTCGATATCGCTGCCGGAGTACTTGCCGTAAATCACTTCGTCGCCCAGCGCCACCGAAAGCTCGCCGCGCTCGCCGCTGTCGAGCAACTTGCCGGGGCCGGTGGCCACCACGATGCCGCGCTGCGGCTTCTCTTGGGCCGCGTCGGGCAACACGATTCCGCCGGCGGTCATCTCTTCGGCCGCCACCGGCTCCACCACGATTCGATCGTCCAGTGGTCTGAGGTTGATATCCTTCATGATCGGATTCCTTGTCGTGAGTTGGTTTTGAGATTGAAGTCTGCTGTAACGGGGAGGTGCCGCGGCCGCATTCGACGTGCGGCGCTTCGGCGGCCGACGGGTTTAGAAGCCGCCCATGCCGCCCATGCCACCCATCATGCCGCCCATGCCCCCCATGCCGCCCATGCCGCCCATGCCTCCGCCGCCCATGCCTTCGGGACCTCCTGGAGGCGCGGGCTCTTCTTCCTTCGGAATGTCGGTAATCAGGCAGGAGGTGGTCAGCAGCAGGCCGGCCACACTGGCGGCGTTCTGCAGGGCAGTGCGAACGACCTTGGCCGGATCGATGATCCCGGCTTCGACCAGGTTGCAGTAGCTGTCTCTGTCGGCGTCGTAACCCTCGGCGGCGCCTTTCATGCGGCCCACGCGGTGGACGACCACGGCGCCGTCTTGGCCGGCGTTCTCGGCGATCGCCCGCAGGGGAGCGTCGAGCACGTTCTTGACGATATCGGCACCCAGGGCCTCGTCGCCGCTGAGGTCGAGTTTCTTCAGCACCTTCGCACTACGAAGCAGGGCCACCCCGCCACCCGGCACGATGCCTTCCTGCAAGGCCGCTTGAGTGGCTGCCCGGGCGTCTTCCAAGAGGGCTTTGCGTTCCTTCATTTCCGTCTCGGTGGCCGCTCCGCAGTTGATCTGCGCCACGCCGCCGGCCAGCTTGGCCAGCCGCTCTTCGAGCTTCTCGCGGTCGTAGTCGCTATCGGTGA
>CAYYNP010000321.1:0-11217 GCA_964472545.1 uncultured Planctomycetaceae bacterium
GGGGGGGCGCGGGCGGCGGGGCGCGGGGGGCGGGCACTCGGGGCTCGGCAATCGTTTTCGTTTAGCCGTCGCCGGCACGGCGACGTGATGCGGCAGTGCCAACTACACGAGCGATCAGCTTCTGTGTTTCGCCGGCACTGCGCTTGCAGTACAATAGAACGTTCGAGGTCCGGTATCACAACGTCCCGGAGTGCACGGCTATGCAACGGGTGGCTGCCACGGCGATTGGCGCGACGCTGTTGCTGACCTGTTGGGGGAATGCGCCGGCCGCGGAGCCGACGCCGGAAGAAATCCAACGCTGGATCGCAGACCTCGACGACGACCGATTCTCGGTACGTGAGGCGGGCACCAAGAGCCTGATCGAAGCCGGCACCGCGGTCATTCCCGCACTTGTCGAGCAAACCAACCGGGGCAGCCTCGAGGTCAGTTGCCGCACCGTCCGCGTGTTGCAGGCACTGGCCGACGGCGACAACCTGCCCACCCGAGAGGCAGCCTTGGCGGCGTTGCGGCAGATTGCCGATACGCCGGGCCACACCGCTCGGCGACGGGCCGCGGCGATGTTGCTCTATTGGGAGACGACGCGCCGCGAGCGGATCTTTGCCGAGATCCGGCGGTTCGGCGGCACCGTCGCCCAGCAGTCCGACGGCCAGCAAATCGTGCGGATCGGCAAGAGTTGGCAGGGCGGCCGCGAGGGGCTGGCCTTCGTGCGGCGGTTGGACAAGCTGCCGTCGCTCTCGCTGGAACACTCTTCGCTGCCCGACGATGCCCTGCAGGAGTTAGCCGGCATGGCCAATCTTCGGCGGCTGTACCTCGGCGAGAGCCAGATCGAAGGCCCGGGGCTGCGCCGTTTGGCGGGCCTCGACTCGTTGACGTATCTGTCGCTGAAGGACCTGAAACTCGACGACGACGCCTTGGAGCACATCGGACAACTGGCCAATCTCGACCATCTCGGCCTCGACGGCACCTCGGTCACCGACGCGGCACTAGAGCACCTCAAGCCATTGGAGCGGCTCGCCAAGCTCTGGCTCAACGGTACCCGGATCACGGATGCCGGCCTGGTGCATCTCGGTGGTCTTACCCAGATCGCTTGGCTCGACCTGTCCGACACCCGGATCACCGACGCGGGCATCGAGCACCTCGGCAGCCTGCCGAAGCTCGAGGAACTCCGCTTGCAGAACACCGCGTTGACCGACGGCGCCATCGAGCATCTTGCGGAACTCAAAGCGCTGAAGCGGCTTCACCTACAGGGCACCACGATCACCGACGTCGGCATCGCCAAACTCCGCCGGGCGATGCCGCAGATCTCGGTGACGAAGTAGCCTGAGACGGTTCCGTACACGGGAAGGCCAAGGCGTCGTTCGTGATCGGCGCCGGCGGGGCGACGACCCAACGCGGGACGGTGTGGAACGCCTTCAGCGTTCCGTTCGCCCAGGCCTTCCCAACCCCAGGGTGCGCCGCTGCGCGGCGACCCTGGGCTGCGATGTTCGACCGCGTTGCGGTCGCCCCGAACCACTCACATCTCTCCGATCCCCGTCACTCCCCACTCCCCACTCCTAACTCCTAACTCCTAACTCCCGACTCACCACCCACCACCCATCACTCTCCTCGCTCACCGAAACGACTGCTCCGGTCCTGGAAACGTCCCGTCGCGAACTTCGTCGCGATACCGCGTCACCGCGTCGACAATCGTGTTCTTCAGGCCGGCGTAGGGTTTGACGTGTTTCGGCAGGCGGCCTTCGGTCAGTCCGAGCAGGTCGTGGAAGACGAGCACCTGCCCGTCGCAACCGGTGCCCGCGCCGATCCCGATGGTGGGAATGTTCAATTCGGCGGTGATCCTTTCGGCGTCGCCGGCGGGAATGCATTCCAGCACGATCGAAAACGCGCCGGCCCGCTCGGCCGCTTTGGCGTCGCCCAGCAGTTGATCCAGATCTCGCTGCACGCGGTAGCCGCCCAACTGATGGACGTTCTGTGGCCGCAGCCCCACGTGGGCCATCACGGGGATGCCGGCCGAAACCAGCCCGGCGATCACCTCCGCCTGTTCCATGCCCCCCTCGATCTTGACCGCCTGGGCGCGCGTCCGCTTGAGGATCTCCGCAGCATTTTCGATCGCCTGGTAGACGCCCAGATGGAAACTGGGAAACGGCATGTCGACGATCACCAGCGCGCGGCGGACGGCCCGGGCGACCATCTCGGCGTGGTAGATCATCTCCTTAAGCGTCACCGGCAGCGTGTTGCCGTGGCCCTGCACGACCATCGAAAGGCTGTCGCCGACCAGCACGGCCTCGATCCCCGCAGCGTCGAGCAGCCGGGCCGTAGGGTAATCGTAGGCCGTCAATACGGTGATCTTTTGCCCGGACGATTTCATCGCCACGAACTGCGGCACGGTAAGCTGGCGGACGTCGGAACTCATGGGCCGGTTTCCTTGCTCAGAGTATCTGCCCAATTCAGTAGTTCATTGCCTTCGGTTTTGGCAGTGGGGTGGCTGGGGCAAAGCGCAGCGGTGCCCCAGGTCGCTGGCTCTTTCGCAGCCTGTGACGCACTGGGGCACCGCTGCGCTTTGCCCCAGCCACCCACAAAGCACGTTGCATTGCGGTACTTGACGTCCGCCCGGGCTACTTCCCCGGGTAATCCCCGGAAAGCGCTTTGAGGAACTCGACCATGTCGGCAACGTCCTCGTCGGAGATCTCCTCCTCGCTGAGCGACTTGAGCATCGGCGAGAGATTGTCGTTGTCGATCCCGCCGGCGGCCATCATGGCCACGGCTTCTTCGAGTGTGGCACAGCTTCCGTCGTGGAAGTAAGGGGCCGTATCGGTCGCATCGCGCAGCATCGGCACGCGGAACTTGCCCAAGTCCCTGTCCTCGCCGGTGACGGCCTTGCGTCCCTGGTCGGGCGTTTCCTTGTCCATGCCCACGCCGGCGTTGTAATAGCGATAGTTGCTGAACACCGGCGCGCCGTGGCAGGTGGAGCAGCCGACGTCGTCGAAGGTCTCCATCCCCCGCTTCTGCGCTTCTGTGAGCGCGTCGGCGTCACCCGCCTCAAACTGGTCGTAGGCCGAATTGCCGCTGAGCACGGTCCGCTCGTAGGTGGCGATCGCCTTGGCAATGCCGTCGCTGTTGACCTCGGTGCCAAAGACCTTCTGGAACTGCTCGACGTACTCGTCGATTTCGGCCAACTCCTTGACCAGAACGTCGAGATCGTGGCCCATTTCGATCGGGTTTTCGATCGGCCCGAGCGCCTGCTCTTCAAGGCTCGCAGCCCGGCCGTCCCAGAACTGTGCGGGAGCATAGGCCGAGTTGATCACCGTGGGCGAGTTGGCACCGCCGACCTGGCCGCCGATTCCCTTGCTGGTGGCGAGTTGTTCCGTCCAACCCATCTTCGGATGATGGCACGTAGCGCAGGCGATGGTGCCGTCTTTGCTCAAGCGGACGTCGAAATAGAGCATCTTGCCCAGTTCGACTTTCTCCGGCGTCATTGGGTTGTTTTCCGGCACCGGCAGCGGGTCGAGCCCCAGCGGGATCGCGGGAAGTTCGCCCTCGGGCGTCAGCGTGGATACCGGATCCAACGGCGGGACCCCCGGATCGCCAGGCGGCGTCGGCGGGGTGGGCGGCGGATCGGTGGTCTTGCCGGTCGGTTCGGCGGGCGTCACCGTGACCGTTGGAGATTGCTCCGTGGTAGACGTCGGCGTCGTCTTGGCCGGGCCACATCCCGACTGCAGTGCCACGTACGACAGCACGACCAGGCAACCGACGAAACATCGCATCTTGTGAGAACACATCGTAACGGACTCCCTTTAGCGCATGAAAACGAACGGAACACCCGCAATGGCAGCAGCGCTCCCCTGGCAGCAACGCCTTCGGAACAGACGTCATGGCCTTGGCGGCCGCCCAACTCCGGCGGCTAGTCCACCGGCTCGAAGTCTTCCTTGCCAACGCCGCACTCTGGGCACTCGAAATCGTCGGGCAGGTTCTCGAACGCAGTCCCCGGCTCGATGCCCTGCTCCGGAACCCCCACCTCAGGATCGTAAATCCAGCCACACGGCCCACATTCATACTTCTGCATCTGCATCTCTCCTTACGCTCGATTCTCGTGGGGCGCCTCCCAAGAGACCCCGCCACACCACCTCGCCATATCGCGGATTTTCACCCATCGACCCCAGAAGTCAACCCGCCCCATTCCCACTCTCCTCTCCCTACTCCGCACTCCCTGCTCCCGACGCCCTGCTCCTCACCCACCACTCTCCACTACCCACTCCCCCCCAACCCATAAAACTCCACCGCATTATCGTGCCATAGCTTCTTCCGTTCGCCTTCCGGCCGCCCCGCAACTACCTCTCGCAGTGCCGCAACGCACTGCTTGAGCGTTGCCGCCCGAGTGCAAACCGGCCAATCGCTGCCGAACACCACGCGATCCGGCCCGAATTCATCCAGACAGTGGTTGATGATCGGGGCCAGGTCGTCGGCCTTCCAGCGTCCCTTCTCGGCCCGGGCGACGATGCCGGAGATCTTGCAGACCACGTTGGGCTGCCGAGCAACTTTGGCCAAGTCGCGCCGCCATGGGTCTGCTCGGTGCTCGGCTTTTGCCTCCGTGGACTCGTTGTGCGAGAAGGCCTTTGGATCGGCGTTGCCGCAATGGTCGAGGATGAATCGCGTGTCGGGACAACGTGCGGCCAGTTTCGCCCCGACGTCGAGCGCCGTCGGCGGCAGGCAGAGATCGAAGCTCAGCCCCAGGCCGCCCAGCAGCCGTACTCCCTGCACGAACGGCCGCTCCAAACCCGGCTCCGGCTTGAACAGCAACCGCCGGACGCCCTTGATGAATGGGCTCTTGGCGAATCGCGTGATATATGCCTTGAAGCCGTCGGTGGCCGGACGCCCGCTGATCACGGCGGCCACCGTCGGGTTGTCCGGCCGCTTGCACACCGCGATCACGTGCTCGGCCTCGGCAACTTGCTGGTTTTCCTCGACGTCCACTTCCATGTAGACGGCCTTCGCCACGCCGAGGCCTTCGACCGCCCGGCGGTAGTCGTCCATCAGGAAATTCCGCCGCAGCGGTTCGCCCGGCTTCAGCCACGACAATTGGAAGTTATCGAGATTCCAGAGGTGCTGGTGCGTATCGACGATCGGCAGCGCAGCCGGTTCGGCCGAGACGTGCTCCTCGGCAGCCGCGGCGATGAGTTTGCCCGCCGTACCCGCGGCAACTGCCCCAACGCCCGCCCGTACAAACTCGCGACGATTGGCCGTCATCACAATCTCCTCATAAAGCCGCGACCGGTGGTCGCGCCCGAGTACTTACCGAAGGATATGGGGCACGTTAAACCATACGCCGAGCCCGCCCGCATTTCGGCGCGACCACCGGTCGCGGCTTTGTATCGGAACTAATGACCGCCGCCGGAAAGCTCGGGCAGATGATAGAACGCCAACGCCATGATGACGTAGACGCCCAACAGCATCACGCCTTCCATCCAGTGGCTTTCGCCGTCCTGGGCGACCATCGCCAACACGCCCACCGAGAGCATCACGGCCACGGTTTCCATCAACGTGAAGTGGAGGTTCAGCGGTTCGGCGTGGCCCATCAGCATGCTGGCGAAGACCAACACGGGTGCCACCAGCAAGGCGATCTGGATGCCGCTGCCAACGGCAATCTGAAACGCCAGGTCCATCTTGTTTTTGATCGCCACCAACACGGCCGTGGAGTGCTCGGCGGCGTTGCCCACCACGGCCACCACGATCACGCCCACAAACACGCCGTTCATGCCCAGCGCAACCCGGGCTTCCGCCACGGAATGCACCAACAGTTCGCTCATCCAGGCAACGCCCGCGGTGGCCAGAAGCAGCATCGCCAGCGACGTCCGGCGGCTCCACTCGGGCTGATGGTGCTCCTCTTGGCCGCCGTCTCTCTTGGAGCCGTGGTCTTCGGGGCCCGAGAACAAGTGCTGGTGCGTCTTCAGCGAGAAGATCAGGCTCAACACGTAAATGGCAGCCAGGACGGCGGCAATCTCTTCGCTCAAGAACCCCAGGCTTTTTGCCTCGTCGACGCCCAGATTGGGTTGTGCCCGGCAGGCGAAGTCGAACAGCGTCGGCATGATCAGCCCGATCGACGCCAGGGCCAGCAGCGTGGCGCCCATGCCGGCGGCCGTGCGGTTGAACGTCTGACGAGGGTGTTTTAGCCCGCCCAACAGGATCGCCAAGCCCAGCACCAGCAGGACGTTGCCGATGATCGAACCGGTGATCGAGGCCTTCACCAGGTCGTACATCTCGGGCCCCTGCCTCAACGCAATCAAGGCGATGATCAACTCGGCCGCGTTGCCGAAGGTCGCGTTGAGCAGCCCGCCGATGCCGGCACCGAGCGTTTCGGCCAGATTCTCGGTAGCGCGGCCCATGAGGCCCGCCAACGGGATGATCGCCACGGCCGAGACGACGAAGATCCACAGCCCGCCGGCGTGTGCCCAGCCCAAGATCACGGCCGCCGGCATGGCCGCCAACAGCCAGTAGAGCGGCTCGCGGCAAACACAGCCACACGCGGCGGCGAAACCGGTGGGCGGATGGTGATCGGAGGAATCGGGAGATGAAAGTTCGGGGTCGCTCATCGCAGGGGATTGTATCAGAGTTGGCAGGGGAATCAATCGAGATCGTTGCCCGTGCGGACCGTGCTTGGTAGGCTCTGTCTGTGGAAACGGACCGCGAGAAGGGGTGGCTGGGGCAGAGCGCAGCGGTGCCCCAGAGGCCGTCGGCTATCAGTAACTAACGGAGGAAGACCAACATGAAATCCCCTCTCACCCGTCGAACGTTCATCGGCACGGCCGGCACCCTGGCCGCGGCGGGAACCGGCGCTGCTCTGGCCGCCGATTCACCGAATGCCGAGAAGAAGCAACCAGTCAAGGTCCTCGGCATCTGCTGCAGCCCTCGCCGGGGCAAGAACACGGCCATCGCGCTGAAGACCTGTCTGACGGCCGCCGAGGAAGCCGGCGTCGAAATCGAGATGATCGAGTTGGCCACCCTGGAGATCCCCGGCAACGTGGCGGCCGGCGTGCCGCTGGCGGAAGGTGGGCGCGACGACTTTCCCGAACTGGCCCCGAAGATTTCCGATCCGGCCGTGGCGGGAATCATCATCGGCACGCCGGTCTACTTCGGCAACATGTCGTCGTTGTGCAAGTCGCTGTTGGACCGGTTCAACCTCTTCCGCCGCAATTTCGCCCTGAGCAACAAGGTCGGCGGCGCGTTGTCGGTCGGCGGCAGCCGCAATGGCGGGCAGGAACTGACTCTCCGCTCGGTGCAAACGGCCCTGATGGGCCAAGAGATGATTATCGTCGGCGACGGCCAGCCCACGGGCCACTGCGGCGCTACGCTCTGGAGCGGCGTCCCAGGCGGCGTGGCCAACGACGAGTTCGGCATGGACACCGCAAAGAACCTCGGCCGGCGGGTGGCAGAGGTGGCGCTGCGGTTGGCCCGATGAGATGGCGCCGAATTTCGCTGCAATCTAGACAAGAACGAAAAAGACCGCCACTCCGGCCTGCCCTGAACCCGGCAGTGGCGGTGAGCTTTCGTTGCCACGATAATGTTGTTATACAAACCGTGGATGACAGCCTGTTGTCACCCCGGAGAGGATTGGGCAACAGAAATCTCAACTAGCCTCTTGTCCCCCCTATGGCCCGACAACGCGTTGCCGAACTGGCCCGAACGCTCAACTCGGCCCCCCAGCCAATCTACGTATTGGACGACGAGTTTGTGCTGGTTTTCTGCAATCGTGCCTGCCAGGAGTGGCTGGGTGAATCGGCAGAAGGGGTTGTTGGCACGCTGTGTAAGTACGACTCTGGTGTCGACAACTCTAGTTCTCAGGCAGTTGCCTCGGGCCTCTGTCCGCCGCCCGGCGCGATGCTCGGCGGCGTGCAGTCGGCGGTTGTCTCCTGCGTGCAGCCGGCCGACGCGTCGACGGATAACCGACCTCCGCGGCGTCGGATGGCGAGATTTGTGCCGGTGCGTGCCGGCGCAGAGGATCTGGTGGCCCTGATCGCGATCCTCGACACGGAGGATCTGCCCGACTCGGCACCCGACGTCCAGCCTCCGATTGTCGCGCCGTCCGTCGAGGCGGACGCACCCGAATTGCACGAGCAGGTCGCCCAATTCCGCCGCGAAGCCGCCGCGCGTTACGGGGCCGAGGGGCTGATCGGTCAGAGCGCAGCCATGCGGCGTGCCCGCTCCCAGATCGAAGTGGCTGCCGGAAGCCACGCCAGCGTGTTGCTCCTGGGCCCCACCGGCAGCGGCCGGCAGCACACGGCCGCAGCCATCCACTACGCCGCCGATCCACGACGTGAAGGCACGCTGATCCCGCTGGATTGTTCCGTGCTGGGGGCCGAACTGGTTCATTCGACCGTGGCCGCGCTGGCCGGCGGCGACGCGCTTGGCGAAGCGGCCAAGCAAAGCACGCTGTTGATGAATCGGGCCGACCGGCTGCCGGCGGACGTGCAGGCCGAGTTGGCGCCGATGCTTCTGCGCCGCTCGTTCGTCCCCCGACTGCTCGCCACGGCCGAACGTCCCTTGATCGAACTGGCCGGCGAAGGCACCTACCGCGACGACCTGGCGGCCGGGCTGAGCACGCTGATCATCGAGCTGCCCCCGCTGAGCGTACGCCGGGGTGACATCCCCCTGTTGGCCCAGCTCTTCTGCGAACGGGCCAATACCCAAGGGCTCCGCCAAGCCGGCGGTTTCACGCCCGAAGCCCTCGACCGGCTCGACGCCTACGCCTGGCCGGCCAACGTCGACGAGTTGGCCCAAGTCGTCGCCGAAGCCCACGCCGCATCGGAAGGCCCATTGATCGACGTCGACGACCTGCCCGAGCGTCTCCATCTCGCTGCCGACGCCGCCGCCCGGCCACGTCGGCCGCAAGAGAAGATCGTGCTGGACGACTACCTCGCCGACGTCGAAAAGGAACTCATCCGCCGCGCCCTGCACGAAGCCAAAGGCAACAAGGCCCAAGCCGCCCGACTGTTGGGCGTCAGCCGGCCACGGCTGTATCGTCGGGCAGTGCAGTTGGGGCTGGTGGAGGAGAGTTGATGTACTCGGCGGCAGACATCGTGAGACGAACTCGCGATCTGTCGCGATCGAGAGGCAAGAACGTGGACGATTCCCAACCGTCAGAACCGAAACGCCGCCGATTTCAGTTCAGCCTCCGAGCGCTGCTGCTATTTGTGACGGTAGCAGGCGTGGGATTCGGCTGGCTCGGCCGCGGGCTGCGCAGGGCAGCCAGACACCGTCAAGCCGTGGCGGAGTTTCATCAGGTAGAGACAAAGATTGCAGGCATGGGCGGCTCGATTAGCTACGAATACGCCGAGGGGCCTCCCAACTGGATAATGAGGCTACTGGGTGATCCGGGCACCCTGGACGTGAAAGTGGCAATGCACGAGGCTACCGACGCTGACTTGACACTCCTGAAGGGTCTGGAAGGAACAACCCAGTCCTGGGAGTTGGACCTCAGCCCGCCATTCAGGAGAAGCAACGGCGTCACCGACGCGGGATTGGAGCATCTCAAGCTACTCACCAGCCTCCGCCGACTTCGGTTGGCCGGGACCGGAGCCACCGCCGCCGGTGTAGGCAACCTCCAAGAGGCGCTCCCAGGCACGATCATCACGCCCAACGCGAGGCAATTGGCGGCCATTGCCGAGATCGAGAAGACGGGAGGCATCGTTCATTTCTTCCGCGGACTGGAAGTATCGTCAGTGAGGACACCCAAGGACCCTCCCGCCGCCGCCGGCAGCAGCGGAATGACGGATGCCGCGATGGTGCATGTGAAGGAGTTGACGGATCTGCGGCGACTGTTTCTTTGGGGACCTCGGTTCGGCGATGCTGGACTCGTGCATCTGGGAGGTCTGACGGCGCTTGAAGACTTGACGTTGTCGGAAACGCGGGTCACCGACGCCGGCCTGGTACACCTGAAAGGGCTCACGAGCCTCCGAATCCTGAGCCTCGGTGACACGCTGGTCACCGATGCCGGGCTGCAACATCTGGCGAAACTGGCAAACCTCCAAGAATTGTACTTGGACGACACGTATGTCACCGACGCCGGACTGGTAAACCTGAAAGGGCTCACAAGCCTCGAAACGCTATGGTTGTCGGATACCCAGGTCGCCGACGCCGGGCTGGTACACCTGGAAGGGCTGCCGAGTCTCCGGTGGCTGAAACTGCTGCGTACGCAGGTCACCGACGCCGGGCTGGCGCATCTAGCGGGAGTGCCGTCTCTTCGGCAGGTGAACTTGTCGGGCACCCGGATCACCGACGCCGGACTGATGCACCTGAAGGGCCTGACCGGGCTGCGTACTTTGCGATTGCGGGGCACGCAGGTCACCGACGCCGGTCTGCAACACCTCAAAGGGCTCTCCAACCTCGATTGTCTGGAGCTGTCCGGCACGAACGTTGGTGACGCCGGCCTGTCATACCTCGTGGGGCTGACCAAGCTGAGACAATTATCTTTGCGTGGCACCAAGGTTACTGAAGGGGGCAAGGAGAGACTGCGAAGGACACTACCGAACTGCTCGGTCTCGCGATAAGGCTCCCATCTCACGAGACGACCTCCGTGCCGCCGGGTTGGCGTTGGGGCAAGCAGTGTTGGTCGATTTCGAAGGTGCAGCGACGGGAGTGGTGGTCTGCAATCGGCGGAGACTTGGCGGGTCCACTTGCCAATGCAGGATGACGATTCTAGGATGATTAAACGAGTGGAAATCGATTGTCGGGCGGTACTGATGGGCGACACGGTCGAGGAAGCCCGTGTGATCGTCTGCGAACGCACGGGTCGATGGGCGATTGCCTTGCAGCGTGAGTTGGGTGCGTTGTCGCCTGGCGCCGACGTACCGCTCGTCGAAGCCCGAAGTGTCCAAGCCTGCTGGGCCGCGTTGGCCGAATCGCCGGCGGGGATTGCGGTGGTCGAGGTGACCGCGGCGAACGTCGACCCTCTGCTAGGGCGAATTGCGCGGTTGCCGGGCGAGTTTCCGCTGGCTGCCGTGGTGGTCGTGGCGGAGCGGGCGTTGGTCGATTACGAGTGGCTGATGCGGGAGGCCGGGGCGCTGCACTTCACCTGCTCGATCCGGCAACTCGGGCCGGTCGCGCAGTTGGTGCGGCGGCATCTGCGGCAGGCGCCGCGGCCGGTGCGAAGCGTGCGGGAGGAGATTTGGGCGGGGTTGCCGTGGGGGAAGTAGTGGTGGGTGGTGAGTGGTGGGTGGTGAGTGGTGG
>CAYYNP010000322.1:0-11167 GCA_964472545.1 uncultured Planctomycetaceae bacterium
ATCTCGGTCGTGTTGCCACCGATCGAATCCTCGGTCTGGTGCATGTCGACCGTGACCTCAGTCGCCGGATTAGCGGCCGTGAGGTTGATGTTGCCGCCAACTTCACCGTAGTACAAGCCCGGCTCGAAGCTGTTGGGCATATCACTGTCGAGCACGATTCGGCCGCCGTCGAGCAGCAACTGCGTCGACCCGCCGAAGCCGTCGTCGGTCAGGGTCAGAATGCCGCCCTCGGCCGAGAGCTTCGCGTTGCCGAGGTTCGAGAGATCGCCGGGCTGGACATCCCAGTTCCCCGTGCCGACCTTGGCAACGACGAAGGACGGGGCCGTAACCGCGGCACCGTCGAGATTAAAGGTCGTGGTCACCTGCGGGTCGAAGCCCACGTAGGTGGTCTCCGGCAGCAGGGCCGTACCCGTGAAGGAAATCGGGGCGGTACCATGCGTGGTGAGTGTGGTACCCTCGTTCATCGTCAGGGCGCCGAAGGCGACCGGGTCGGCCGTCATCGACTCGACTGACGAGCCGGCAGCGGCGACCAACACGTCGAGCCCGGAGACGTCAGGTGCCGCACCCGGGGTGATGGCCGCCATGGCGGCAACCTCTTCGGGCGTCAGGGCACGATCGTAGAGGTAAATCTCATCCATCATGCCGAGGAAGTCGGCGTCTCGCCAGTTACTGCGGCCGATGTAGTTTCGGCTGCGGACGATGGATCTGGGGACACTGCCGTCGTTCTTCGTGTGGTTAAGCACACCATCGACATAGAGGCTCATCTTGGCACCGTTGGTGGGCCCGTCGTCAACGGTAGCGACGATGTGGACCCACTCGCCGAGCGTAAAGATGTCGTTACGGTCGTGGACCTCGCCACCGCCAAGGGTGTCGTGGAACTCGAACCGGTAGTCGTCGCCACCGCCTCGGCGAGCAACCAGGATGTTGTCCACCCCGGAACCGTTACCGAAGTCGATGATCCGGGCCCAGTTGTTGAACGAATCGTAACGGACCCAGGCGGCTACCGAAAGGCCGCCATCGAAGTTCTCGAAGCCGGTCGGCAGTTCGACGTAAGCCAGGCCGTGGTAGCCGTTATTGCCGTTCATGCCGCCGTTGAAGTGCATGCCCTGGCCGTCGATGCCGTCGGGCGAGAAGGTCGCCCCTTCACGGCGGAGGCCGTCGTAGACGGTGGCGTGGCCGGAGGTATCGGCAACGAGGGTACCCGCCGGGTCGTCCTCGAAGCCCCAGTAGGCCAATGCGCCGGCCGGACCGACGCCGGCCGAACTCGGGCTGTCGGTCGCGGCGAGCGTACCGCCGGAGAGTACGACACCCGCACCACCGGTCGGATCGGCGCCGGAGACCAGCAGCCGGCCGGCGGTGACGTCGATCGTGGTGGCGCCGGCCGTCATGGCGGAGCCGTCCAGCGGCAGCGTGCCGCCACCGGTCTTGAACAGCGTGGTGTCGATGCCGCTGTCGGCGTAGGTGCCGAGGTCCGTCGTGGCACTGTTGATGTCCAACGTAGCACTGCGGCCCGCGACTCCGAGGACCGTGGTGCTGTCGAAGAAGATCGCATTGCCGCCGGTGGAGATCGAGGCGCCGTCGGCGATGGTCAACGGACCACCCTCGACGCTGATCGCGGCACTGATGCCGCCCGTCGAATTCGCGGCGGTCGACGCAAAGGTAGCCGGAGCTCCCTGCACGTCCAGGACGCCGCCGTCGAGGGCCAACGTGCCGAAGGTGCCTTCGGCTGCACTGAGCGAGAGGACCGAATTGGCCGTCGTGTTCAGGTTGATGCCCGGCGCGACGATGTCGCCCATGGTGACGATGTCTTGCGTCGTGGCGAAGATACCCCTTTGGATGTCCCGCCCCGGATCAATCGTCATCCGTCCGCCGGTGTCGCTGGGCATCCGGATGGTGGGCTCGACGTTCGACCCGCCGCCGCCTTCGGCGTGGCCGATGGCGATCGCATAGCTTTCGCCTTCTACCAGGGTCGGCCATTGGTCGGCCGGCGGGAAGTGGTTGCCGCAGCAGTTACGCGAGGAAACCAACTCGCCCTCGGCGGTCTCGAACAGACCGTTCTGGTTCAGGTCGAGGTAGACGCGGAAGAAGTCGTCGGTACGGTGGGTACCAAATTCCCAGTCGCCGCCTTCGCCGACGGGTACGGTTAGCGTGCCCGTCCAGAGCGTCTGGTAGTTATCGTTCGGCAAGGTGGCCGTGAAGCCGATCGAACCCGTTCCACTATCTCCGTAGCGGAACCAGTTGTCGTTGTCGTACTTGAGCGTGGAACCCATCAAAGTCTCGCGGTACGGAACCTTGCCGAGCGCTCCACCCGAGCCGGTGCCGTCGCCGATGCCGTCCATCGCGCTGGTGTTGTCGCCGCCGAGGAACACTTGGGCGGTGAACTTGTCCTGCACGTCGACCGTGACCACGCTGGACGCGGCCGAAAGCTCCAGGATGCCGCCGGCCATGTCGACCGGCAGACCGGCCAGGTTGGCCACATCGGTCGCACGCAGCGTACCGCCGCCAACCCGCCAACTCGCGGCAGCGGCGTTGATCGGAGGTGCCGACAGCACCAGAGCGGCGCTGCCGCCCGGGAGCGTGCCGATGGCGACCGGCGCCGAAGCGGCGTCGATCACACCGGGGTTAGTGTCGGTCATCGTCTGGAAGCCGACCGAATTGGCTCCACCGGCGATGGTGACGCCGCGGAACGTGATGCCGCCGGGGGCACCGGAGGTGGTCAACTCGGCGCCGTCGGCCAACGTCAGGTGGCCCAGCAGGGCGCTACCTTCGCTGACTGCCTGGATCGTGGAAACACCCGCGGCGGCAATCGGCTTGTTGTAGTCGATGTCCGCGTTGCCTCCCGTGTTCCACCAGCCGTCCTGCAACGGATCGGTAGTATTCATGCGGAACCGTCCGGCGGGAACGCCGGGGACGGAGTCGGGGACGTTAATCTCGGGGCGGAACCAATCGCCACCGCCGCCCTCGTTATGGGCCATCGCGAAGGCGTAGGTCTGACCCCCAACCAGGTCGACGAGGCCCGTCTTCGGCGTGTTCCAGCCGTCCGGGGGCGTGTTGTCGGTGACGATGTCGCCGGCGCCGACAAACTCGCCGTTCTGGTCGAGGTCCATGACCATGATCTCATAATCGTCGCCGTGGACGTAGAACTCGTACTGGCCGGAGGCCGGCGCCTTGAACGTTCCCCACCACATCTGGCTGTAGGTATCGCTGAAGCCCTCTCTCCAGATCTCACCCGTCCAGATCTGAGTGCTGGTCGGGGTCTCCTGGAAGAGGCCGCCGTTCTGGCCGTCGACCACGCCGTCTTCGATCGGCCGCAGCAACGTATTGGGCGAGTTGTCGTAGAAAGCGTGGTTCACCTGGTTCGGGACCAGGACCTGCTCGCCGGCGATCTTCAACGTACCGCCGTTGAGCCCCAACGCCGACGCGGCGAGCGGATCGACTCCGGGGCCGAGTTGCACGCTCAGCGTGCCGCCGAGGACGTCAACCGGGAGGCCGCCTAGGGCGTTGTTGCCCGTCAGGGCCATCGTCCCGTCTTCGACCTCAATGTTAAGGCCGCCGCCGTTGACCACGGGAATGGTGTCGATGGTCCACGTGCCCGAACCGGTCTTGACGACCGTACCGGCCTCACCCAGACCGTCGATGCTCATGGTGGTGTCGGACTCCGGGTTGAGGCCGACGCGGGCACCACCGCCGATGGTCAGGGTGCCGAGATTGATGGGCATCCCCTGCGTCGTCAGCGAGGAGCCGTCCATCATGGTGACGCCGCCCAAGCTGGCCGACGTCTCCAGGTTGACGCCCGAGTCGCCGGTGACCGTGGTGCCGGCAAACGTAACACCGCCGGGAGCGCCCGTGAGGGTCACGATTCCCGATTCGAGCGTCAGGTTGCCGTAGGCCGCCGTGCTGTCGGTCAAGGAGTCGAGGATCGAATCGCCGGCAACGCGGAAGTTGCGCGTCGACTGGTTGATCGCCGCCAGGGTCGGAAGCGCCGTGTCGAGTCCGGCACCGTCGTTATACAGGGCCGCGACTTCATCGCCCGAAACGCCACGGTTGTAGATGAGCATGTCATCCATGAAACCGAACCAGAAGTCGTCGCCACCCCAGTTGCTCTCGCCGATGTAGTTGTTGGTCCGCACGACGTTGCGCGGGGTCTGCCAACCGGTGCGCTCGTCGAGCAGCACGCCGTCGCGATAGACTCGCGAAACCCAATCGTCGCCTTCACGGACAACCGTGCCGACGAAGTGTTGCCACTCGTTCAGCACGAAGGGGGCTCCGTTGACGTCGTGCGTAGCATTTCCACCCTGCGCCGTGTCGTGGAATTCCCAGCGGAGTTCGGCACCCGTGCCGCGGCGTGCCAGCAGGATGTTGTCGACTCCGGCACCGTTACCGAAATCGATGATCCGGCCCCAGTTCGTGAAGCCGGAGTTCTTGACGAACGCCGAAACGGTGACGCCGTCGTCCCACGTCGCGAAGCCGTCGGGCACGTCGACAAAGTCGCTCGAAGCGCTCCACAACTCGAGGGCACCCGTGCCGACCACGCTGTCGATGCCCTGAATGGCCGCCGCACCCATCAGTTGTCCGTCGTAAACGCCGGTTTCATCCGGGGTGGAGAACGTGCCGTCGCCGTTGTCGATCGTCTCGTCGAATTTCCAGTAACCGACCAGTCCCACGCCCAGCATGTCGCGATCGGACAAGGGGGCTGCGGTAATCTGCATCGTGCCGCCCTTGAGCAGGCCGTCGTTCGAGCCGCCCCAAGCAGCGTTGCCGCTCATCGTCAGCATGCCTTCGGCAACACCGACTTCGATGCCGGCCATGCCCGTGATCTCGCCGTCGGAGCCGACGCCGTCGAGCGTCGCCTTGCTCGGACCGATCTTGACGAATTCCTGCAGATCGGTTCCTGCACCGCTGATCTTGTTGCCGAACTCGGTCGGGCCGCCGATGCCGAGACCGAGCTGGGTCACGCCGGCGGAAATCGCCGTGCTCTCGAACTCGATCATGCCGCCGGCGCTGCTGGTCGACAGGTCCGCACCAAGCGTGAGCGAGCCAAAGAACCCGTCGCCGTTGGGCAGATCGACGTGCAACGCGGAAGGCGCGCTGACCGTGGTGCCGGTGAACGCGACGCCCGTGGCCGAGCCGGTGACCGCGAAGTTCGCGCCCTCGATCGACAGACTCCCCAAGTCCACTTCGCCGCGGCCGCCGACGTCGAGAGCCGAATCATCGGTCACGACGACGTCCATACCGCTGAAGTCGTCCATCGGCTGCTCGACCGCGATGCCGTAACGATGGGCCAGATGCTGAGTCATCTGGAACGTCTCGGCGGGGGTCAGTTGCGATTCGTAAATGATGATGTCGGCGAAGTCGCCGTCCCAGCTTCTTCCGTCGACGTCCCGGTCCTGACCGATTTGGCTGACGCCCGTGGGGATTCCGTCGGAGCCGCCCGCATGACCGGTGAGTCCCGTCAGAGGACCGGTCAACACGGCGGTGAGGATTCCCATCTCGGTCGGCGGAGGAGTGCCCGCAACGACGCCCGTGATGTCGGCCGGTTGGTTGTTGAGCGTCGCCGTGCCGCCGCGGACCTCACTGGCCGACCAGCCTCCGACCATCGAACCTCGGCCGATCTGCCGGTTGAACGGGAAAGTATCGTCGTCGCCCAACAGCGGAGGACGCATCGCCGGGTCCAGGTTTTCGTCCTCGAAGAGCACCCAGATGGCACTCTGCATGTCGTTGTATTGGAGGAACGACAGCCGCTGCTGGTTCGTTCCGTCGAATCGCACGACGTCGTTGCCGTTGAAGCCGTTTTCGACCAACGCGGGGGGCACGCCGCCCAGGGCCGCCGTGGCGTCGTACAAGTTGGTCGCGCCCGGTGCCGTGTTTTCCCAGGTAATCACACCGTTGGCATCGCCCGTGACACCGTTGCTGGCGTCGAACCGGATCGCCATACCACGGGTCACCGCCCCGGGGTCCGTGGCGGGCACGGCAAACGGTGCGACCAAAGCGAACGTGCCGCTGTTGAGTTCAAGGGTCGTTGCACCGAGATTCGCTTCACTTACGGAGAGCGTTCCCTGACCGGTCTTGACCAACGTGGTCGCCGCGCCACCGTCGCTGATGTCTGCAATCGCCAAGTTGGCGTTGCCGGCGTTGACGCCAAAGGTCGAAGTGCCGGCGATCGTGGCCGCACTGACCGAACCGCCCAAGAAGACTTCCAGGCTGCCACCGTCGGCCACCGCCAGCGATGCGCCGGGGCCAACCGAAACACTGGCCGCTTGTGCGGCCAAGTCTACCGTAACCGTATTGCTGTCGATCAGGGCACTGGAATTCAGGCTGGGGATTCCGGCAACCGGAACGTCGTTCTCGAGCCAACGCGCGTCGCCCCAACTGCCGTCGTTCTCTTCGTCCCATGCCAACGCCGTGGGCGGCGTGAAGGCGCCCCCAACGTTGTACTTCGTGGCCAAGTGCCAGCCCAAAGCGCCTTGCTCTTCTTCGGTCAACACGCGGTCGTAGAGAATGACTTCCGCGATATCGCCGTTGATGCCTTCGGTGACCGGGTTCAACCGCGAACCAACTGTGATTTGGGAATTGCCGATGTTCAAACCAACAGCGTAACTGCCAGCATCGGCTCCGTTGACGAGCCAGTAGTCGGTACCCAGGGCCGAAACGTAGGACGATCCGGCAATGACGGGGCCGCTCAGACCAACGTTGCCGCTGGCGCTATTGAAGCCATTGCCCCAATAGTGGTTGCCGATCTCGCCGTTGTTGCCGCCCCGCGAAACCGAATGGCCATAGGCCTGATTGGTCGACACGTTACCCATTTGAAACGTGTGTTGATAGTTCTGACCCGTGCCGACTGCGTTGGCCCAAACGGTAACCAACGTGAGGTCGTGGTTTCCCTGGACCGTCGTCGAGTTACCACTGGGAGAGGTGAGCACGCCTCCGCCGTTTCCGCCACCGCGGAAATGCACACCGGGTGCACCTCCAAGGTCCGCGACCGTGCCCGTATAGGTGGGCATGTTGATCGCGCCGCCTTGGCTCACATCGATCCCGTTGCCGCTCTTGTCGAGCCAGAGGGCAATCGGATCGCCGTCGGCAGCTACGGGAATGGTTCCCGCAGTGTCCTGAAACAGGGTGCTGGCGTCGCTCGAATCGAGCCAGAGCTGAAGCCCTGGGATGTCATCGACTACGACGGCCGAAGCCGGGCTGCAGAAGGCCAACATAAGGCCGACAGCCAACAGTAGTGCAAGAGGTCGTCTCATCGTCACTCTCCATAAAAAGCAATACATAAAGTGGACTTCGGAGTATACAAAGGCGGGTTGCCGCCTTGCGGACACGTGGGATCTTGCTATGAGGACACGTCCTCAAGAGAAAAAAGAACTCGGAAAGAGGCCAATCGCCTCATCCAGACGGCGCCCGTGCGACTTGGGAGAATTCCTGCCGGGCGATCAGTGTACATGGGATAACTGCCAAAAAGGGGCTAGGGTTGTCTAAACAAATCCACCCAATCAACCATTCCAAAGTACCAATTTATCACAACCGTTAGAAATTGCAAGCAGTTGGATGCGTGATTCTTGCGGATTCCTGCGGTTTTTCCGGCTAGAGACTCTAAGGTGTTCTTTCCCAAGCACTTAGAGCCAGAAGCGAATCGAGGAATTCTCTTGGCGCACGAGAAACCACTGACCACACAGGGGGGGAGGCACGAACAACAGATTGCCCCCGTTTTGGCTTTCTCAGGCCAAAAACAACCCAAAGAATGGGAACCTACATGACTAGAGGAGGGGCTTCATGGAAGGCGATTTGCTGCTCGCACCACCGAGCAATCGACAGCAGTGGCTCTTCGCTGTGTGGTCGGCCGACCAGTTGAATGCCCGACGGCATGCCGTCCGATGCGAGCCCTGCCGGGATGGAAACCACAGGCAGCCCCGCACAACTCCAGGGGGCCTGGAACTTCGGCGTGCCGGTCGTCTCCAACGTGGCCGGCGCGGTGGTATCTGTGGACGGCATCACCAGAGCGTCCACGTCTTGATCCTCGAGCCACCTCGCAACACGGCGCCGGAAACGCCGCTGATCGCTCAGAGCGGCAGCGTAGTCGACGGCCGAAATCGAGAGGCCTTCGTCCAGCAGGCCGGCTATCTTCGGCCCGTACCCCTCGCGATGCTGCCGAAACCGCTCGCGGTGAACCTCGGCCGCCTCGACGGCCATGATTCTCCGGTGCATTGGCTGGATCTGCTCGAATCCGTCGGGAAACGCAACCGGCACGATCTTGGCCCCGGCCTGATCAAGGGTCGCCAGCGCAAGGCGCGTGACCTCTGCAACCGATGCGTCGTCGTGCTCCATGAAGAACTGATCTATGCGCCCTAGTCGGGGAGGGATATTCGGAGGGGCGGCCGGGTCATCGACCACATCCGACCCCAATGACGGCCCCGCTGACTGTGAGGGCATTATCACTTGCAGGAGGGCCCGCAGATCGTCGACCGTTCTCGCCATGGGGCCCGGGTGATCGAGATGGTAGCTGACCGGGGCAATTCGGCGGCGGGAGACTCGGCCGAACGTCGGTTTGCAGGTGGCGACGCCGCAATACGTCGACGGACGGACCAATGATCCCCCTGTTTGGGTTCCGATGGCTCCCATACACATCCCCACGGCGAGCGCGGCCGCCGATCCACTGCTGGAGCCCCCGGGGGTGTGCTCCAGCGTGGCGCTCCATGGGTTTCGCGTAGGCGAGGGATCGAAACACGCGAATTCGACGGTCACGGTCTTGCCCAGGATGATCGCGCCGGCTCGACGCAACGCGGTCACAATCGGTGCGTCTTGCCGAGCGACGTTTCCTTCCAGAAGAGGGGATCCCGCCTGTGTTGGCCAGCCGGCAATGTCCACAATGTCCTTGATGCCGACCGGAATTCCGTGCAACGGCCCCACCGGAGGACTATCGCTCAATTCCAGGGCACGTTGGCGGGCGCCCTCCGCATCGACCAGCACCCATGCGTGTATCCGGTCCTCAAAGCGATCGATCCGCTTGATGCACCGGTCCACTAGTTCGATTGGGGAAATTTGACCAGCTCTAATCTGCCGGATCGCTTCAGGAATGGAAGGTTCAGACATATTCATATCCATATTTTCTTGCGGCCTCTTGGCAGATGTGCGAGCGACTGGTCGCTGCTTGCTTTACGGGTAGAATGAGACAGATGACCGAACCCCAAATGACCAGAATACTCCAATCGCCGAACCTGTCTAGCAAGAGCGGCTGTGGCTCTACCGAAAGCGGCTGTGGCCGATGGGCCGAGCTCGCCGACCAGGTGTTAAACGGCCACTCACTTGAGGAGGCTGAAGGGCTGTCGATCTTGCAGTCCGAGGACCACGAACTGCTCGACGTCTTGGCCGCGGCCTATCGCCTCCGCCATCGGCGCTCTGGGAATCGTGTGCACCTGAATCTGCTGATCAACGCCAAGAGCGGGCGATGCGGCGAGGACTGCGGCTACTGTTCGCAGTCGGCCGTGTCGAAGGCCGAGATCGCCAAACACGCGATGCTCTCGGCGGAGAAGATCCTCGACGGCGCCCGACTGGCCGCGGAACGCGGAGCCAGGACCTATTGCATTGTCACCTCCGGCCGGAGGCCCAGCGATCTGCAAGTCGACCAGATTGCCCAGGTCGTTGTCCGCATCAAAGCCGAATCGGAACTGAAGACCTGCGTCTCACCCGGGCTGCTGACCATTGAGCAGGCCCAACAACTGGCCGATGCGGGCGTGGACCGGATCAACCACAATCTGAACACCAGCCGACGCTTCTACCCTCGCATTTGTACTACACATACCTACCAAGATCGACTAGACACACTTCGTTCCGTTCGCCAGGTGGGCGTTGAGATCTGCTCCGGCGGAATAGTAGGTATGGGGGAAGAGGACGAAGACGTGGTCGAACTGGCCCGTCGACTGGGGCGGCTGGCGGTCGAGGCCCTTCCGGTCAATTTCTTGCAGGCAATCCCTGGCACCCCGCTGCAGGGGGTAAGCCGTCTGAATCCCCGATACTGCTTGAAGGTGCTTGCCCTGTTCTGCCTGGCCAACCCAAACAGCGAACTGCGGATCGCCGCCGGCCGAGAAATGCACCTGGGTAGCCTGCAACCGCTGGGGCTCTACGCGGCAGACTCGATCTTCGTCGGCGACTACCTCACGACCGGAGGCCAACCGCCAGGCGAGGACTACCGCATGATTGAGGAGATGGGGTTCGAGGCGGTCGTCGAGGGCCGGGTACATAAGAGGTAACACGCTGCTTCAACCAAACAAACAGCGGCGGCCGCTCTGCCGTTTCTATTTTGCCCACTGCAACCCATGCGCTATAATATGGCGGTGAGGTTTCTTGAGGTTAGCCAGTCCAGGCGCACATACCCCCCGTTCGAGGAAAGGAAGATCCGATGAGCTACGCCGAGAATCCGTATCAGTCTCCCATGGGCACATTTGCCGCGCGGGCGGCGGCCGACGAGCGGAGCGATTTCATTGTCAAGACGTACGCCCATCTGGCGGGGGCGATCTGTGCATTTGTCGTTCTTGAGACCATATTCCTGCGGACCGCGATCGCGGAGAGTCTGACGGCAACGATGTTTGGCTCGCAGTACGGATGGTTGATCGCGATCGGGCTGTTCATCTTCGTCAGTTTTGTTGCGGAACGCTGGGCTCGTTCCGCGGTTAGCCCGGCCACACAATACATGGGGCTGGGGCTCTACGTGGCCGCCGAGAGCGTGCTATTCGCGCCCTTGTTGTTCATAGCTAAGTCGATCGACGAGAGCATTATCCCCACGGCGGCGGTGGCAACGCTGGTTCTCTTCGCCGGCCTTACGGGCGTGGTATTCGTCACCCGAAAGGACTTCTCGTTCCTGCGGGTCATCTTGGCGTTTGGCGCCCTAGCTGCGTTCGGGTTGATCGTCCTCTCGATCGTAACCGGCATGGCGTTGGGGCCGATTTTCACCTACGCCATGATCGCCCTGGCTTGCGGCTACATCCTGTTCTATACGTCGAACGTGATGCATCACTACCGCATCGGTCAACATGTGGCAGCGTCGCTGGCACTGTTTGCGGCAGTGGCTCTGCTGTTCTGGTACATCGTCCAATTGTTGATGTCAATGTCACGGGACTAAGGAGCCGGTTGCGTTGTTGCGTCTTGGATGTTGGCGAGAGGGGGTGGGGGCGGC
>CAYYNP010000323.1:0-11058 GCA_964472545.1 uncultured Planctomycetaceae bacterium
AGCAGCTTGGTGTACCACTGGAAGTTGGTGTAGTTCTTCGTGGCGCCGATCACACCCAGCCCCGGGCCGATGTTGTTCAGTGTGGCGGCTACGCAGCTTGCGCCGTCGATCAGCTTGTGTTCGCTCTGATGGCCGTGGTCGGTCCAGGTCGACTCCGGCTCGAAAGAGATCGTGAACAGCCAGCTCAGCACGAAGATCGCCAAGACCAGCCCGAAGTAGACCAGGATGTTCCGCCGCAGGCCCTGGTCCTCGACCGGTTCGCCGCCGATCCGCAAGGGGCGGACCACCGACGGATGGAAGGCCTGTTCCACCTCCAGGCGGAGGACCTTGAAGAACAGCACGTGGCGGATCACTTTCAGCCCGCCGCCCGTGCTGCCGGCACATCCGCCGACGAACATCAGGATCAACAGCATACCGCGGGCGAAGCTGCTCCAAAGATCGGTATTATCCGTACAGAAGCCGGTGGTGGTCATGATCGAGACGACCTGAAACAGTCCGTAGCGGATGGCGGTTCCCAGCGGCCTCGAGTCCTCCGTGCCGTCTTCCTGAAGCGCTTGCTGTTTGCTCTCGGCGGTCGCCTGCATCCCGCTGAACTCGCCGAAGTCGCAGCTATAGAGCCCCACGCCGACGATCAGCGCGGTGACCACCAGGATCACGCCCACGTAGGTCCGCCATTCCACGTCGGCCAGCATCCGCCGAGGCTGCCAGATGACCACGCAATACATCAACATGAAGTTGGTGCCGGCGAGGAACATGAAGACCGTGATCGTCATCTCGATCAACGGCGAATCGAACGCCCCGATGCTGGCGTTGTAGGTGCTGAAGCCGCCGGTCGCCATGGTGCCGAAGGCGTGGCAGAGCGCGTCGAAGAGGCTCAGGCCTTCGATCAGCAGCAACAGCGTCAATAGGGCGTTCAGGCCGGCGTAGAGCAAGAACAGGACCCAGGCCGTATGCTGCATGCGGGCCTGCGGCGTGGACGAACTGGGCCCGGGCATCTCGGCCCGCATCAGGGCCTTGCCGGCCGATCCTTGACCGAGGATCGCCACGAACAACACGATGATCCCCAGGCCACCGAGAAGGTGCGTGCTGGAGCGCCAGAAGAGGATGCACTGCGGCACCAGGCGGCGGTCTTCGAGTTCGGTCAGCACGGTGGCCCCGGTGGTGCTGAAGCCGGATTGGGCCTCGAACATGGCGTCGACCGGCGACATGCGGTGGCCCTCTCCGCGGTGCGTGCCGCTGAGCACGAACGGCAGCGCGCCGAGGATCGTGGCCAGGACCCAGCTTAGGCCAACGACCGCCATCGCCTCCTTGCGAAAAAGTTGCCCGTTGCTCTTGCTGCCGACGTATCGCAATCCGCCGCCGACGGCGAAGCAAATCACCATCGAGCCGAGCAGCCCCCAGAAACCCGAGCTTTCCAACTCCCACTGGCCGCCGCAGATCGGCAGCGCCCAGGGCAAACTGAAGGCCATCGAGCCGCCGAGCAGCATCGCGACCAGACCGAGAAGTCGACACAGCAGATGTTTGTTCATGACCGACTCGGCGGCGGCTACGGCTTGCCGCCGTTGGTGCTGAATATCGACACGGTTTGATCGTAGGCGGACGATTCGACCAGCGCCACGATGGTGTCGCCGGGAATGAAGCGGTCGTCGGCTCCGGGGACCATCACGTAGTTCTCGCGGATCACGGCGCCGATCAGACACTGCGGCGGCAACGCCAAATCGGCCAACACGTGCTCGGTGGCCGGGGCACCCTCGACGACCTCGATCTCCAACACGTCAATGCCCGCTTCGGCCGCCAGCGGGATCCTGGAAATCACCGTGCCGGTGTTCAAGAAACTCATCACTTGCTTGGCGATTACTTTGCGCGGGCTGACCGTGTGGTCGATACCCAACTTACCCACCACGTTGGCGTAGTCGGGCCGGTTGACGATCGACATGATCGTCTTGGCGCCCAGTTCGCGGGCTTCCACGCAGGCCATGATGTTGTCTTCGTCCTCGCCGGTGGCGGCCACGAAGACGTCGGCCCGGCCGACGCGTTCCTCTTCCAGGGCCGCCCGGCGCTGCACGTCGGCGTGAACCACGGTGGCGTGTTTCAGATGCGCCGCCAAGAACTCGCATCGCTGGCGATCGACCTCCATCACGGAGACGCTGAAACGCCGCCCCTCCAACACCCGGGCCAGGTGATAGCCGGTCTCGCCGCCGCCGGCGATCATCACGCCCTGTTTCGGCGGCGGTTGATTCTGAAACTTGCTCAACACGCCGTCGATGCCTTCGCGCGTGCCGATCAGCGTGATGCGGTCGCCCTCGGCGAGTTCGTCCTCCGCCCGGGCGATTCGCATTTGGCCGTTGCGGGCGATCGAACCGATCCGCAATCCGGCCGGCAGCTTCAGGTCGACCAGCTTGACGCCCGCCGCGGCGGCCCCCTCCGAGACGGCGACTTCCTGCATCTCTAGCTCGCCCCGGGCGAAATTCTCCACCGCCAACGCGCCGGGGTGGCGAATCTCTCGGGCCATTTCCATCGCGGAAAGATGTTCCAGGCTCAGCAAGCGGTCGATCGAGAAATGGCGCTGGTAGTCGAACGTGCTCAGATCGCGAAACACGGGCGCGTAAACGCGGGCCACGGTCCGCCGGGCGCCCATCGCCTTGGTGATACTGGCGGCGACCAGATTGGCTTCGTCGTCGCCGGTGACCGCCAGGCAGAGATCGGCCCCCAGCACGCCGGCCTGAAACAACACGCTCGACTGGGCCGCCGAGCCGGTCACCACGCGGACGTCCAACTCGTCGTTCACGCGGCGCGTGTGGGCCGGATCGTGATCGACTACCGTGACGCTATGGCCTTCGGTGCAAAGCCGATTGGCGATCGACGTGCCGACCGTGCCGGCTCCCAATACCACGATTCTCATCGGACCCGCCTACCAAGAGATGAACAACAGCACCATGAAAATCGCCACCATGAATCCGAGGATCCAGATCGCCACGCGGCCGGCATGCGCCACGATCGGTCCCATCTCTTCGTGCCGAGTGGCCGAGTAGACCAGGCTCACCGCCACGATCAGCGGCAGGGCAAACCACAGATCGTTGATCTGTCCGACTGCCAGCAGTAGGCCGTACATGGGGGCTTCTCCGTCGCGGTCGCGCAGGGTCTTGTAGGCTGGTTTACGGCGCGGCGGCTCGTCGCCGCTTCATTGCTCAATTCAGGTGCGTGGGAATCGCCGGTCTTCGTCCGCCAGGGTGAGGGAAAGGCCCAAACGACGACAGGTCGTTGTCCTGCGAAGGAGTCTACTGCGGCTGCTCCTTGTCCGTCTCCGGCACGGCCTCTTTCCCTTTTTCCGCTTCCTCTTCCTCGTCTTCTTTCTTGGCCGTCTCCGTCCAGACCGGCCCTCCCCAGGCGTCATAGATCGCCAACACGTTGAGCAATCCGGCGATCATCGTGTAGACGGTACCCATCTCGAAGAAGTGGTGCAACGTCTTGTGCAACTCGTCTTCGGTGGGCTGTTTCGTGGTGGCGTCGCGGCGCTTCGCACCCCCCTCCTGGGAGGCGATCTTCGGAGGCGCCATAAATCCATCCCATGCCGGCTGCTTGCCTTTCGACACGCGCATCGCCTGCCACAGGGCGGGCATCGAAGGCAGCCCCACACCGACTTGGCACAAATAGTGGAGCCGTTTGTGGTTCTCTACCCAGGAAAAGTAGACCACTCGACCCCACCCGATCTTCCTGCCGTCCGGTGTGCTTTCGTTGCTGCTGCCGAGATACAGCCCATAGGTGAAGGTGCCCATAATACAGACGAAGAACAGCGCCGCCTTGGCTATGCGACGCTGATAAAGATGGCCCAGCCCAGGAATCAGCCACGCCAGAAAAGCAGCCAGGGCCGGGTCGCGCAGATCGATCGACCGCTGGTCGTCGGGCTGTTCGGCATTCTCGGACACTTGTGAATCTCCTCAGCCGAACGCTCTTCGAGCCATCCCATGTGGGGGGTATTTGTCAGCCGCGTCGACCCAGTCGCGTGGACTCAACGGCGCCCCGCAACCATATCCTGCTATTCTACCCGTGCGGTGAAACATTGCCAGAGCACAACACAATCGGCCCCTAATCCGGGCATTTCCCTGCGAAAACGGCCGGTCTTAGGCGATTCAACCCTTCTGGTCAACCTTTCTGGCCCGCCTCTTGGCAGAGCCGCTGTAGCCACAAGACGTTCTCCGGCGGCGTTTCGTAGGGCAGGGCGCCCGTACCCATGCAGACGTTCGGGCGTCCGGAAGTCAGACGGAGGATGCGGTCGACTTCGCCGCGCAGGTCGTCCTGCGTTCCGCGGACCATTACCTCCGACGAGGTGTTTATCCTCACTCGCACGTCGGTGTGGTCCCAAACGCCCTCCATGAACGCCGTCTGGTCGGTCTCGATCGGGCAGATCACGTAGCCGGTGCCGGTTTCCAACATGGCATTGAGGATCGGCGCCGTATCGCCGCCGATGATGCAGGGGACCGGGTGACCCACGATGGCCGCCGTACGCTGCAGGATCATCTTCAATGCCGGCAGTTCCACGCGCCGAAACGCCGCCGGCGAGAGCAGCGGCGGAGCGGCGGCCGATTCGAAGAATGCCACGTCGAGCCCGGCCCGGCAGATCGCCTCGCAAAACGCCGCCTGACCTTCGACCAGGTGTTCCAGTCCTGCGGCCGTCGCCTCGGGTTCCTCGGCCACGCCGCACAACAGGTTCTCGAAACCGACCAGGTTGCTGGCGATCGAGAACGGGCCGCTCAGCGGCACGCGCACGTCGGCATCGGGAAAGGCCTCGGCCAATCGCACGGCCGTGTCGATGGCCATCGGAATCCGGCCGGCCGTGGCCGGATCGAACGGTTCGAGATTGGCCAGGTCGTGGACGCTCTGGCAGATCGGCCGGCCGATGGCCGGAATGCCCGTGCCGCGCGGCCGCTCGACCACGCCGCCGTAGGCCTCGGCCTCGAGGTTATAGATGTCGATCCCTACGACGATCGGCGCGTGACGATATAGCCGGAAGGCCTCGGCGTGCCCCTCAAACAGCAACTCCGCGTCGCGCGACACGTCCCAAGGCGTGCGGTCGATCAGAAACGCGGCGTGTTCGTAGACGGAAGGGGAGAAGTCCATAACGAGGCAGACTGTGGCGAGCGTCCAGCGTAGGTGTACGAGTCGCGCCCATTGTAGCTCGCCGGGAACCGCGACAACACCCACGCAGAGAGGCTGAATTCTTGCGAATCCAGCTACCTTTTCGTGTCGCGCTGAGATAGAGTAAACCGCAGTGCCAAAGCGAGTTTGCCGAACAGGAGACCGAACGATGAACGTACGCCCCGCACATCTCGTTTCGACCCTTGCGCCCTGTTTGGCAGTGCTGCTGGTTTCCTGCCCGTTGGGCGAGCCGGCCTCGGCGGAAGTCACGGCCTACAAGGCAACCGTCACCATCCCGACGTATCCCTGGCAGGACGACCTGAACCCCAAGTTCTGGGCCCTGGAGACCGGCTCGCGATTGTCGACCACCGTCAAGGGCGCGATCACGTATCCCTACACGATGCAGGACCATCTCTCGCGGACCAAGACGCCGCGCACCTACAAGGCCCTGGTTCTGGAAAACGAGTACCTGAAAATCACCTGCCTGCCCGAACTCGGCGGCCGGCTGCACGCCGTGTTGGACAAAACCGAAAACCGGCAGATGTTCCACCTCAACGACGTGATCAAGCCGAGCATGATTGCCATGCGGGGTGCTTGGATCAGCGGCGGCGTCGAGTGGAACACCGGCCCACACGGCCACACGGTCACCATCGTCTCGCCGGTCAACGCCCTGATCGGCCGCCACGCCGACGGCTCGGCCTTTCTGGAAATCTCGAACCTGGAGAAGATCTTCCGCACGCGTTGGACGGTCCGCGTCACGCTGCATCCGGGCAAAGCCTATCTCGACCAGCGGATCCGCATCGAAAACCCGACCGACGGCGTGCATCCGTATTACTTCTGGAATTGCACGGCCTTTCCCAATCGCCCGGGCACACGCTTCATCTACCCGATGTCGTTGGGCACCGACCACGACGGCCTCAAGTTCTTCAACTGGCCGGTTCACGAGAGCAAGGACCTCACGTGGCTGAAGAACTACGAGATCTACACGTCGGTCTTCGCCGTCGGCAGCGACTACGACATCTTCGGCGCCTACGACGTCGATGCCGACCGGGGCATCGTGCAGGTGGCCGACCATCG
This sequence comes from uncultured Planctomycetaceae bacterium, assembly GCA_964472545.1. Classification (GTDB taxonomy): domain Bacteria; phylum Planctomycetota; class Planctomycetia; order Pirellulales; family Thermoguttaceae; genus CAYYNP01. The sequence continues at coordinate 6,214 of CAYYNP010000323.1, forward strand.
CAAGCTGCCCGGCAAGAAGGCCTGGACCTGGGGCCAGTGGGATTTCGGCCGCGTGGCCCAGGAGAACCTCAGCGACGGCGACGGCCCGTACATCGAAGTGCAGAGCGGGCCGCTGCCCACGCAGTCCGACTACGGCAAGCTGATGCCGCATGAGTCGGTGGCCTGGCGGGAGTTCTGGTATCCGGTACACGGCTTGGGGCAGGGCTTCGAGTATGCAACCAGGGACGTGGCCGTCGGCGTTTCTCGCGGCGAGGGGAATCTGCAACTGCGTTTGATCGCCACCGGCGACTTTCCCGACGCAGTGTGTACCCTCTCGCATGGCCAAAAGGTGTTGCTGCGGCAAGAGGTCGATCTTTCTCCGAGCGCGGCGCGTGAGATCGACCTGCCCGACGCCGGCGACGGGCCGATTGGCGTGTGCGTCGTGTCGCGAGAAGGAAAGGTGCTGGCCCAGTTTGAGACGCCGCTGCCGATTCGCAAAGTAACGCCGCCCGATCCGTCCGAGTTTGTCGAGCCACCCGACGATCAATGCACGCCAGATCAGCTCTACGCCAAGGGCGAAAAGCTCGACCGCGATACGAATCGTACCGAAGCCCGGGCGCACTACGAGAAGGCGCTGCAAGCGGACCCCAAACACGTCGCCGCGTTGCGAGGGCTCGCCGTGTTGGACCTCGAGGCCGGACTCTACCGGCGCGCCGCCGAACGGTTGGAAAAGGCCGTCGAGCATGACCCCGACGACGGCTGGTCGTGGTACTTCTTGGGCGTCTGCCGATTGCGCCTCGGCGACAATCAGGCAGCGCGGCGGTGTGGCGTGATGGCCGTACCGCGGCCGGAGACGGCGGCGCTCGGCCCAGGCTTGATGGCACGGGTCGACATGCGGAAAGGTATGTCCCGCTTGGCGATAGTGACATTTGACGAGGCTTTGAGGCACGCTCCGAACGACTCGAAACTGAAGGACCGTTGGCTGTTGGCGACGTACCACCACGCCGGTGCGGCGTCGGCCCGACTAGAAGCTCGGGACCGATTGAGGCGGGAGCCGACGGCTTTGGTACCCCGAGCCATTTCGGCGCTTGGAAACGCCGAGCAGATGGACCGTTTCGCCCGCCATGCGCGGAGTTTCCTTGGCGAGGATGACTTCGAGTTGCTGGAACTCGGCCTCACGTTCTCCGAGTTGGGGCTGGTGCGTCAAGCGTCGGAGATCCTTGATGCCGCCTGCGTTCGGGTCGTGCCGCCAGAGCGGCAAAGCCCGTTGCCGCATTACTACCTGGCCTATTTCGCCTCGCTGCTGGAAGATGAGAGGAAGGCCCAAGAGCATCTGCGCCGGGCGGCGGAGATTCGGCGCGATTTCGTCTTCCCGTCGCGGCCGCAAACGGTGGCGGTGCTGCAATACGCGGTCGGCAAGAACCCTCGCGACGCCATGGCGCATTATCACCTGGGCAATCTCCTCGGCGGTCTGGGGCGATTGGACGAGGCGGCCGAGCATTGGCGCAACGCGGTCGAGTTGGACGCGTCGCTGAGCGTGGCGTGGCGCAACCTTGGGCTGCTCGCCGCGGCGAACGAGGGCGACCTGCCGAAGGCGGCCTCTTTCTATCGCAAGGCGATTGGCGCCCGGCCGGAAGATCAGACCCTCTATCGCGACCTGGCCCAGATCCTCATCGCCGACGAGAAGCGGCCCGAGGCGATCGCGCTGTTGGAGAAGATGCCCTTCGAGGGCATCCGCCGGGCCGACGTGATCATCATGCTTGCTGAGGCCTACGTCGAACAACAACGGCACACCGACTGCATCGACCTGCTCGAGTCGACGCCCTACTTCGTCAACTGGGAAGGCCAGGACATCACCCGGGTGCTGTTCGTCAAAGCCCACATGGCCCGCGGCCGGCAGCGATTCGAGAAGAAGGCGTATCGCGAGGCACTGGAGGATTTCGAGGCGGCGTTGACCTATCCGAAAAACCTCGGCGTGGGTCGCTCGAATCGGCCGGAAGACTCGCCCGCCTTCTACTGGAAAGGCAAGACGCTACAAGCCCTCGGCCAACTCGACCGCGCCCGTGCCGCTTGGAAAGCCGGTGCCGCGTTGAGCGACGGCTCGCCGGAACAGACCAGGCATCGAAAGCTCTGCCGTGAAGCGGCCGACGGATCGCGTTGATTCACGCAGTCCGCAATCCCTTCGATTGCAGTAGTTCGTCGGCCCACTTATTCTCCGGCGGCTCCAGCACAGGCACCGGCTGGACCTGATAGTCGATATCGTCGTAGCGGCCGTTCTCGTAACAACGGTCGATCAGGGCTTGCAGGTCCAGCGGCACGTCGGCGTCGGTCTGCCGCAACGGGATGTTGATCACCGGCAGGCGTTGGCTCAGCGGGACCGGATAGACGAGCGCCTTGTCCGGCTCCCAGCCGCGTTGCACGCAGACCTGGTACGTGGTGCGATGCGAGCGCGGGATCCGCTCCGGCGGCAAAAGCATCACGCGTCGGCCCGATCGGGTCAGATCGATCTCGACCAGGCTCGCCGGCGACTCGATCACCTCCCGCTGCTTCTGCCGATAGAGGTCTTGCCCTTCGCCGGCGAATTTGTTCGCAGGGCTGAGGAACTCGATCACCGTGATCACGCGATTGCCGGACGCGGCGTCGACGATTTCGATCGTGCCCTGAGTGAGCGGCTCGCGCTTGATGTGGACTATCAGCGGCTCCGCCACCGCCACGCCGCTCTCGGGAGCTTCTGCCGATCGCGCGGGCGCCGGCCGTTCTACGATCGATACATCCGGATAGAGCGTTCGGTACTCCACCTCGTCCGATTCCACAAAAACTCGCTCTTCCATCCTTGCTCGAAGATCCCGGGGAAGTACCGGTTGCAGTTGGTCGCGTGTGTAGGTGATCAGCCCGTGGTGCACGTCGCACCAATGCTGCTCCAAGTACGGATCCATGCCAGGGAAGGGGCTTTTCATCGGTCGAGTATCCCAATCGGGTGTCGTGCCGCGGAAGCTGATGCGTGTTGCTTCGGATCGTCAATTCTACTCCAGATCACCCGACGTGTTGAACCACTATCCGGTGGCGACTCATACAGCTACGGGAGGATAGCTGGCCAACTGAGCCACCCGACCGGGTGGTTTAACCCGCCCACTTGTCAGCCGCTGGGCGAATGAGTAGCCTTATGAGTTTGGAACGTCCTGGGGATTTCGCCAATGGTTGTACGGCGGCCGGATCACGAGCGGATTGTCATTACGGGGATCGGCATAGCCGCGCCCAATGGCAATTCTCTGTCCGAATACCGCCATAACTTGCTCGAAGGCCGCAGTGGTGTCTCCGAATATGAGACGCGATATTTCGGCGAGACCGTGGCCGGCGTGTGCGATTTCGACGCGTTGCGCTATCAGAAGCGTAAGGATATCCGCCGCGGCACGCGTGCCGGAAGCGTGGGGATCTATTCTGCGCACGAGGCCATCGCCGACTCGGGAATCGACTGGGAAAACGTCGATAAGGCGGCCGTGGGGATCTACGTCGGGGTGACCGAGCACGGCAACGTCGAGACCGAGAACGAGATCTACCAGATCAAGGGGTTCGACTACGATACGCAGTTCTGGTCGCATCACCACAACCCCAGGACCGTAGCAAATAACCCGGCCGGGGAGATTTCACTCAACCTGAGTATAACCGGACCCCACTATACGCTGGGTGCTGCATGTGCCGCCGGCAATGCGGGCCTGATCCAGGGTGTCCAGATGTTGCGGCTTGGGGAGTGCGACGTGGCGTTGTCCGGCGGGGTGTCGGAGAGCATCCACACGTTCGGCATCTTCGCCAGCTTCCATAGCCAGGGTGCGTTGGCGACGCACGACGACCCCACGAAGGCCTCCCGCCCGTTCGACGCCCAGCGCAACGGGATCGTGGTGGCCGAAGGCGGTTGCATGATGGTGCTCGAGCGGATGACCGACGCGAAAGCCCGCCGCGCGAAGATCTACGGCGAGATCGTCGGCTACGCCATGAACAGCGACGCCACCGATTTCGTCTTGCCCAACCCCCAGCGACAGACGGAGTGTATCGGCTTGGCGCTGCGGCGGGCGGAGTTGGAGCCCGGCGACGTCGACCTCGTGAGCACTCACGCCACGGGCACGACCTCCGGCGACGAGCAAGAGAGCGAAGCCCTGCGGAACGTTTGGGGGGACAACGGCCACACGGTGTTCAACAACACCAAGAGTTTCATCGGCCACGCGATGGGCGCCGCCGGCGCTCTGGAGTTGGCCGGCAACCTGCCGGCCTTCGACGACGGCGTTTGCCACGCCACGATCAACCTCGACGAGATCGACCCGGCGTGCGCGTTGCCGGGCCTGGTGGCCAACCAGCCGCGGGAGTTGGGGCAGGTAGACACGATTTTGAACAACTCTTTCGGAATGCTGGGGATCAACTCCGTAGTCATTGTGAAGAGGATTTAGACGGCAACGAAAAGGTCAACGAAAAGGGGTCAGACCCCTTTTGTGCGAAGCACCCTTCGGGCCGCTGGAGGCAAAAGGGGTCTGACCCCTTTTCGTTGACCGAGACGGAGAACTATAGTATGACCGCTGCCGAGATCAGAGAGGCGATCGTAGAGATCCTCTCCGACATTGCGCCCGACGAAGACCTCAGCGACCTGAAGGCAGACGTCGCCTTCCGCGATCAGCTCGAGTTGGACAGCATGGACTTCCTGGACATCGTAATGGAGTTGCGCAAGCGCTATCGGATACAGATTCCCGAAGAGGACTATCTCGAATTGGCCAGCATGAACAGCACGGTAACGTATCTCGAGCCGTTGATGAAGGACATCGCGAAGTAGTAACTTGTGTGACGGGTGGCTGGGGTCGAGCGCAGCGAGCCCCCAGTTCA
>CAYYNP010000324.1:0-11054 GCA_964472545.1 uncultured Planctomycetaceae bacterium
GCCGTCGGCGTCGACGTCGAGGAAGTTGGCCCCGGCCCCCACGCGCCGTCCGTTGCCCACGTCGGCCTGCGCGGTCACGTCGGTGAAGGTACCGTTGCCGTTGTTGCGCAGCAGCACGTTGGGGCCGTAGTTGTTCAGATAGAGATCGGCGTCGCCGTCGTTGTCGTAGTCGCCCACGCAGACGCCCAGGCCAAATCCGGTGTCGCCGGTGCCGCTGGAGGCCGTCACGTCGGTGAACCGCCAGCCGCCGTCGTTGCGATAGAGTGCGTTGCGAGGCGCCACGGCCGCCTCGGTTCCCTCGAGCGGCGCGCCGTTGAGGAAGTAGAGGTCGACGTCACCGTCGGAGTCGTAATCGAACAGGGCCAGGCCGCCGCTGACCGACTCGACGATATAACGGCGTCCGCAACCGCCGTGGGTGTGGACGAACGTAACGCCCGACTGCGCGGAGACGTCCCGCAGTTGAATCGAACACGGCTGCCGATCCTGCCGTTCGGCCGCCGGCGAGACCGCCACACCCCACGCCAAGACGCCGAACGCGACCTGTCGACTACGGTGCAACAGGAGGCGTCCGAGAGCCCCACGCGTTCGATCATTCCTTCTCATCGGCCTTTTCCAGGAGCGTCACCAGCCGCTGGTAGTTGGGATTCTCAGGATCGATAGCGATCAACTCCTGGCACAACTGCCGCATCTCCGCCTTCTTCCCCAAGCGGTTGTACCAGGAAACCAGGATTTCGCGCGAGAGCGTATGTTCCGCGTCGAGCGCCGCAGCCCGCCGCCAGAGTGTTTCGGCGTTTTCACCAAACCCATAGCGGGCATAGACCTTGCCGACGTTGGTACAAGTCTCGGCCGTCGTGCTTCGCATGACGTCCAGGTCGTCGGTTTCGCTCCGCTGCTCGACGTGCTCCTTGCGTTCTTCGCTCTTGCGGCTCTCGAACATCTCCGTGTAGCGCTGCGATTCGGCCGGGCGATCGAGCCGCGCGTAGAGCGTGGCCAACGCGGAGTAGGCGTCGGTCAACTCGGGGTCGAGCGTGACGGCAGCTTCGTAGATCGCGACGGCCCGCTCGTGCTCGCCAAGTTGGCGATAGACCTGCCCCAGCAAGAGACGGCTGCCGCTGGCCGCAGGCACCAACCGCAACTCTTCCCGCAACGCCGTTGCGGCCCGGTGCAACTCGCCTTGCCCCATCAGCGCCTCGGCCAGGCGATGGTTGACGCCGGCAGTCCGCGGACTGATCAGCAGCGCTTCCTCGAACATCGCCACGGCGGCGTCGTACTCTTCCTTCTGCAGGTGGAGCGTACCGAGGGCGTCGTGGACGTCGGCGCGGTTGGGGGCCAGCTTCAACGCGGCCTTCCAACACTTCACGGCGTCGGCCGTGCTGCCGTTGCGGCGATGGGCAATGCCGGCCGCCAACAGGCCGTTGGGGTCTTCGGGAAAATCGTCCATCACCCGGCGGGCCACCACGAGCGACTCTTCCTTGAGCGAGGCGGCGGTGACCTCCGCTGCCGGCGCGAACTTAAACGGCATCGCCGGGAGATTGGCGGGAACAACCGACGGCTCGACCGGCGGCTTCTTCGGTTCGTCTGGCTCCTCTTCGGGGGGATCGTTCGGCGGATCCGTGGCCGGCGGCGTTTCCGGGGGAAGCAACGGCGGCTCCGGCGGGACATCGGCCGGCGGCTGAGATTCCGCTGCCGGATCGGCAGCTTCGGCGTCTGCCGGTTCGCTCTGGGCTGCGTCGAGCCGCCATGCGCCCGTCAACGTCAACACCCCAATCGTCAAGCTCGTCCACCACCACCGTGTCGATCTGCGTCTTCTCATCGCCATTCACCTCGTTTGAACTCGCCGCGTGTTGTAGCGGCGCCGATACTCTCGGGTCTTCTCGTTATCCGGATAAACCTCCCCATTAGAATAAGGATAACCACTCATGGCGTGAAATGGAAGTGGTTCAACCGTGTCGCCGTGGGCCGTGTAGAGGTCCATATCCTTGCAGAAACTGTCGGTTTTCAGGAGAAACGTGCGGCGTTGGCCCTTGGGAACGGGCCGGAAAGCCGCCGCAGGGAATCGCAGCGTCAATTCCTCGCCGCGGCCCATGATCACGTAGCAGTCGTCCGCCGCGTCGACCAACGGGCCGACCTCGCCAAAACGCGTGTAGTCGCCCGCCATCAGCTTCCAGCCGGCCGAACGGTCGACGTTTTGGTAATCGTACAGGTTGGGATGCCGTCCGTCGGGAGAATACTCCCGTGGAAAGCCCCGGAAATGCAGGTCGGCACCGGCAGCGGCGACCTCCTCCATCGACAGAGAAGCGTCGGCGGCGTGGACGGCCAGGAAGATTCGGTCCCAGTAGAGTTCCATGTTGCTGCGGATACGGACGCGCCGATCACTCGGGAGAATCTTCCCGCTCACGTCCAGCGTCATCATGTGCTGCAAACCGGCCGGGTAGCCAACCTCCTCGAAGAGCGCGACCCAGCGGCCGTCGCGCAGGACCGCGATGCTGGGGGCCTCGGCACGGCAGCCGGCCTGTTCGGCGGCGAAGTTGGTCGACGAATAGCCGTACTCGACCCAACCGTGCAGGAACAAGATCAGCCGATCGGCGGCCGCAACGTTCGCGAGCCGGCCGCCGAAATCCAACTCCACGCAGTGTTCATCCACGATGCCGGCAAACGACTGGCCCTCGTGCAAACTCTGTCCGTCGCCGGCGCCGGCGTAATGACGGTCGACGTGCAGCAGGGTTTCGGTAACGTCGTTGCCGCGGTGGTCGACCGCCCTTACCGGATCGATCGGCCGGCGATAGCAGAAGACCTCGAACTTGGGCGGGTCGATACCGACCGCCATCATCTCGTTGGGGTAGACCTCCGTTCCATCCGGATGGTCGATCGCGATCAGTTTGGCCTCGTCGAAGTAGATCACCTCTTCCAGCGGGGCGGAGACCTGCAACACGTAGTGCTCGTCGCGCGGTCGAAGCTGAGCAATCCGCACGTACTCGGTCGGGTCGGGCGGGGCGTACGAGCCGGCCGCCACCAGGTAGCCCAGGCCGCCCACGCCGCCGAAGTCGGAGACGAAGGCGTACTGCGAGCCGTCCCAGGCGAACAAGTTGGGGCAGGACGACGTCTTTCGCGGAATCTCGGTAATCTCCGTAACGCGATCCGCCGCCAGTTCCAATTCGGCCTGCAACACGCCGTCGGGCCAGATGATCCGCAGCCACTCGACGGTCGGCCGATCGCCCAATCCTGCATGGACTCTCAGCGGCGGCATGGCTACCGCGCCAGACGGCGCGCCGACCACGTATTGCTGAAACATCCGCCCGCTCTTGATCTCCACCCGTGCGCCGATCGCCGAATTGTTCGAACGCGATTTCTTGTCGCCGCGCCGGGTGCCGCGGAAGTCGAGCCCGATCCAATGACCGCCGGGCGTGACGTTGGCCAGCAACATCGGCTCGGCGTCGGTCGGGACCCAAAACAGATCGCACGCTCCGTCGCCGTTAAAATCGGCCGCCATACAGCTTGCGTGGCCTTGTGTCTTCACGGCCCCCAGCAGGCAGCCCGGGTCGAGTTCGGCGGCGTTCAGATAGCGATCGGCCGGCCAATCGTTGATCAGCAGGGCCGGGCCACACGTGCCGTCGTCGCGCCGGGCATCAGCGATCACAACGTCCAGATCGCCGTCGTTGTCGAGATCGGCGAATTGCCCGCCCGTGCCACCCAGCCGGCCACAGCGGTCCGAGAATCCCTGATGGGCTTCGAAACCGAACCGCCCATCGTTGACGAACAATCGCAGACCGTCCTCGGCGAATACCAGCAGATCGCGATCGCCGTCCTTGTCCGGGTCGCCGGAGGTGGCGCTGAAGACGCCGCGGACGCTCAGACCGCTGGTGGCCGCGTCCAGCGTGTGATGTTCCCAAACGCGATCGTTCACCCAGGCAATCGGCGACACATCGCCGGCCGGAAAGACCACCATGTCCAGGTCACGGTCGCCGTCGAAATCGTCGTACACCACCGACGCCACCGGTACCTCCGGCAGGGACAGGCCGAGGCGTTCGGCCAGGTCGTCGAACGTGCCGTCCCGATTGTTGTTCCAGATGCGGCTTGCCGTGGGCGCGGGTGCCGCTTCGCCGTCAGAAGCCGGCACCGATCCTCGCTTCAGACGGAAGGCCAGCAGGTCCAAGTCGCCGTCGCTGTCGACGTCGGCCAGCCGGGCGCACGATGTGATCGCTTCGCGTTGGTTGTCGGCTGTGAACGCTTGCTGCTTGAACTTCCCCTTGCCGTTGTTGAGCATCAGCAGGTTCTCGCCGGCCCCGCCGAGCCAGAGGTCGAGGTCGCCGTCGTTGTCGACGTCGCCGAACGAAGGCGAGACGGTCCGCGGGGCGATCGCCGTGCCGTTGCCGAAGCAGCCGGAGCCGTCGTTCAGCCACAACGACGTGTTTCCTCGGCCGTCGCCGGCGAGGCAAAGATCCAGATCGCCGTCGCCGTCGACGTCGCCGGCCGCGATCCCCGGCAGTTCGACGGAGCCGCCGTTCCATTTCCACGAAGGCGTGCGGACCTTTAGCCGCTGAACCTTGGGCGAGAAGAGAATCCGCCGGGCGGCAACTTCCTCGTGTGGCGGCAGCGGCAGATTGTCGGCCCCCAGCGCGCGATAATACTTGCCCACGGTGCCGTAGACTTTCTGCACGCCGAACAGGCCGCCGGTCAGTTCGGCCTTGCGCAGCCCCTCGAAACGTGCGAACAACCGCAGAGCCTCCTCGCGCCGCCCGGAGCGGATGTACAACCCGGCCAGCCGATAGACCGCCGAGATGAAGCCCGGATCTGCAGCGATCACCTTTTCGAGCATCGCGACGCCTTCTTCGTTACGGCGTAGCGCGAGCAGGGCTTCGGCGTATTTGTAGGTGGCGTGCGTGTCGTGTGGGTCGCCTTGGTAGACCTTCTCGAAGCACTCGAGGGCTTCTTCGGTGTTGCCGAGATGTTGGTGGTAAAGCCCCAGCACAAACCGGCCATGGAGGTGGTCCGGTGATTTCGCCAGAACCGCCTCGAACGTCTCCCGTGCGGTCTCCAGATGGGCCTGACCGCCGCGAACTCCGTGCATGTTGAAGAAGGCCAGGCCGAGGTTGTATCGTGCGGCGGTCCAATCGGGAGCGGCGGCCAACACTTTCTCGAACGCCTTGGCCGCGTCCGAATAGCGATATTGCCCCATCAGGGCCGCGCCGCGGTTGAATTCGGTTAAGGCACCCGCTACGGCGGGGGATACCGTGGGCAGTGGGTTTGCACTACGGGGGGGCGGGTGTTCCGGCCCATCCGTGCGTGGCGGCTGTGCGGCGATCGCGCGGCCGGCCAAGACGATCCCCGCCACGGCTGCGATGAGGGAACAGGTCCGAGGACGTCCGACGAGCCAACCCCGAACCGACTTCGCGCGCGCCAACATACTCTCTCCTTCACGCAGTCGCCGTTCAAGCCGCCCACTCGGCAAGTATACAACAGCCGGCGGCCCGGTTGAATCACCCGGCGCCGGCTGTGTGAACGTCATATTTGCCGCATTTTACGGAATCGGCAGCGGCCCGGCCGCTACTTGCCCAGGCAGATCAGCTTGCCGTTCTTCAACGAGACGAGGAGGTTGCCGTAGGCTGCCGCGGCGCCGTCGAAGACGGGGTCGGCCTCGAGGGCGTATTGCGAGATCGGCTCGCCGTTGGCTGCGGAGTAGACGCGTAACACGGCTTCGTGCGGGTCGGGATTATCGGGGGCTTTCGGCCGGCCGGATTTCAACTCGATCGGCACGTCTTCGTCGAGCCAACCTGCCAGAAAGAGCCGGCGTTCGGTCAGTACCATGGCGCGGGGCTGGAACTTCTCGTTTCTCGACCAGAGCGTCTTGCCGCGTGTCGTGCCGCGCGCGGCGGCCTGGATCGTGGCCCCCAACGGGAAGAAGGCCTCTTCGTAGCGGGTGAACTTCTGGTGGAAGTGGCCGTCCTGGTTGAACTGACGGAAGGCGCTCTTGCGGCGCTGCTTCAGTCCGGTGTATGGATTGACGACGCTGACGGACCGCTCGTCGTTGAAGGCCACGAGTTGCCCCTTGGCACCGTCGGCCGACCACCCCTGACGATCGAACCACGTATCTTCCAGCAGCCCGGTCGATGCGACCAGTCCGGCCGGCTGCCGCGAAGATTCGAGTTGCCCGTCGAAGCGGACTTGCCGCATGTTGATCGTCTCGCCATTAGCAACGAGAACGTCGGGCAACAGGCCTCGGCCGTGTTCCGGGCCCCAATAACCGGAGGCCAGCGTGCGCTGGTGTTTCAACTTGCCCGTGAAGACGTCGACGCCGTAGAGCCGGATTCCGCCGTCGAGATTCGTCGAACGGCCGGCGGCGAAATAGACGGCGCCGTCTTGCACGAGCACGCTGCCGCTGATGCACAGCGGAGACTCCAGCCGGTCCTCGGAGCCGATGCGGCGTTCCGTTGCCGACGTCTTGAAACGCCATGCCAACTCGCCGAACTCTACATCCAGACAGTAGACCGAGCCGTCGCCGCAGCCAAACACGCAGAGCCCGCCGTCGATCGTCGGCGGCGAGTCGATCGGGCCGGCAGCCAGAAATCGCCAAACCGGCGAGCCGTCCTTGCCGTCGAGGCAGTGGACCGTGTAGGCGTCGCGCTCGGCCACGAACACCTTGCCCTCGGCGGCGACCGGAGCCGTCAGCGCGCCGCCGAGCTTCGCCTGCCACTTCACTGAGAGTTCTCCCGGTACGGCTGAAGCGCTGGCTGCGCTGCGTGCGGCGTCGGCTCGATAAGTGGGCCACTGGTCGTCGCCGTCGCTGGCCGATCCGAGATTCTCGCCGGACTCCGCCGTGGCCGACGGTTCACGGGGCTCGGCAACGCGTCGATACGCCGGGCCCCTCTCCAATGCCGACACGATGTCGATCTCTCCCCAGGAGCTGTTCTCCGCCAGGGCGAAGAACCCGTTGATCCGCGCCGTGCTATAGCACTGACACGATTCCGGCGGCACGTAGATATAGCCGTTGGCCGGCATGATCCCGTATTGGCAGAGGCCGCGAACCCACTGGTTGGTGGCCGTGGCCTTGGTCTTCGGGTCGACGACCTGGATGCCGCTGTGTCCGATCAACAGATAGCGGGCGGTCGCTTTGTTGCGATAGCAGCGATGGTGGTGTTGGTTGTGGACGAAAGGCAACTCGTCGGTGATTTCGCCCGTGCGGACGTCGATCCCGACCGCCGTTTTCGCCTCGTTGAGGAAGTCGGTCTTGGGAATGTCGATTCCCGTGGTGACGATCCCGTCGGCCGTTCGCCGGCTTTCCCGCCAGATCGACTTGGTCATCGGCACCACCCAGATCTTCTCACCGATAGCAAACAGATCGCCCGGCGAACCGAAGCCGATGGCCCCCTTGTTCTCCCAGAGCTTCTCTCCGGTCTTGATCGAGAAGCCGCAAAGCCGATTCCACAACAGGCACATGATCACGTCGCCGTGGGCGACGACCGTGGGGGCGTAGGCGCGGATGAACTGGCCCTCGGTCTCGAACCTCGCCGCCCAACGCGGCCGGCCGGTGGCGGCGTCGAGACAGTGGAGGCGCTGGTTGTCGAGGTAGAAGACGTTCTCGCCTATCGCACCGAGCGACAACGGAACGATGCGCTGGAGGTTATTCCCTTCGACGGCCCAAAGCTCCCGGCCGCTTTCGGCATCGTAACACACGATCGACTTGCGGACCGTCGGCTCGTCGTACTCGGCCAGTTCCCAATAGCCGTGACACGCGTCCGATTTGTCGATCAGCAGGTTCGGGTCGCCGGTCACCACCAGCAGCTTGCCGTCGTGGTAGATCAACTCCTCGGTATTCTCCGAGCCTTCGTAGGTCATCAGGGTCTCGCCGGTGGCCGCGTCGAGCTTGGCGACCGGGGCACAGAGTCCCAGTGTGACCAAGACGTCATCGCCCACCGACACCAGACGCCGCGGCAGTTGCACTGGCCCGGCGCGGAAGTTGTAGAGGTGGGTCATCCACTCGGCGATATCGCGTTTCCACAGAAGCTTCCCGTTGAATGCGTCGCGGGCGACGAGCTTCCAGTGGGCCGGGCGATGGATGATCGACGTGGTTCCTTCATCGAAGATGTAGAACACTCGGCCGCCGCTACTGGTCATCGCGCTGAGGCTGGCCATGGCGTCGTGGTGGCGCGTACGTTTTGGGCCGGCGTACCACTGCAGGTGGCGAGGATGGCCCACCTTCAGGTCGCCGCTGACCGCGTTGCTCGACGCGTCGTAGAGAAAATGGGTCCACTGGTCGATCTCTGCCGGCCACGGCTTGGTGTACTTGGCCCAGCCGTCGATCTCGCCGCTTCGCTTCAAACCCTCAAATTCCAGCGGCCGCACGCCGGGCCCGATCAGCACCACGCCACACGGCGCCAGCACGCGCTCGATTTCTGCGGCAGCGAGGCTCGTAAGCTCCTCAACGACGATCAGGTTCACGAGGTTGTCGCCGTGGGGCAAGTTCTTGCCGTCGTATTGCTCCGCCGAAACTTGGCCGTAAAGGCCCAGGGAATCGATATGGGCTTGGGCCTGCTTCACGTCGTCGGCCTGCGTGTCGAGGCCGTGGACCAGCAGCGCCTCGCCCGAGCACAAAGCGGCGGTGAACTTCCCGTCGCCACAGCCGACGTGTACGGCCACGCCGCCGTGAATTCCCGATTCGCGAAGCAGTTGCTCCGCACGTGGGGCCGCGTGGGCAGAACAGATCGCCGCCAGGCAGAGTACGATCGACAGCCAAACCATCTTCCGGCATCTCATCCTTGCATCTCCAAACGTGACTGGGTGACTAATGTTGCGCGGAAGCGTCGGCGTGCGGGCCAACGCCAGTCATTGCAGCATAATCGGTCGGCCGGTCCAATGCGAGTCGGGACGGACGGAAAACGTCGCCCAGCGTCGCCGGGAGTCGAGGGTCTAGGCCCGTTGAAGAAGGCGAAACCGGGTGCCACTGCTGGCGTGCCCAGCAGTGCGGAACTGAAACTAGCGCAAGAACACTGCTGGGCAAGCCAGCAGTGGCACCCGAATTCTCAAACTCCTACTTCTTCAACGGGCCGCTAGCGATCGGGCGGATCGTGGTGGTCGATTCACCGCGCCAATCGAGGCGATACGGTCCGGTCGATCGTGGGGTGAATGTGTAGGTAGATGTCGCGTCGTCTTCGGAAGCCGCCGGCCGCAGCCGGACCGTTTCTCCAGCCGGACTCGTAACGGTCATTGTCCCCGCCGACGGCTTGCTGCGGCCGACCGCCTCGAATCGAACCGACAATTCCAGCGACACTCCTTTCGTGCCCCACGCGAGCAGCGCCGCCTCGCGGCGGAGCCGAAACGACGGGCCGTTTCGCGTGGCCGAACGCTCCGCAACGGCCGGCGTCGCTTTGCGCCAATCGAACGGGAAACGCTCAATGCGGTCGACCAGCCCCTGGTTGGGAAACCACTCGGCGAGTTGTTTTCGATCGATCGCGTAGGTTGTCGTGCCGTCGGGCGACGCGACGGTCAACGAACCCGAGATGCTGCGCAGCCGGGTCAACGGCGACGCGACCAACAGCACCGGCGGGCGTGCGGCGGACGTTTGGATTCGACAATCGTCGAGGGCGATGTTCCCGGCGTCGACGTCCAGCCGCCGCGGTGCTTCGATCGTAAACGGGGCCAACAGCGTCTGCTCCTTGTCCGGACGAACGATCGCACAGCGGCGAAAGCGCACCCGGCAGCCGTCGGCCTCGTTGCCTCGGATGTAGACGCCCGCGCCTTCGTCGGCGTCGAATCGACAGCCGACGTATTCGATCGATCCTCGCACGGTCCGCTTGCCCTCGCGATTGGCCACGCCCACGTAAGTCGAATACCGCCCGCAGCCGGTCGACGTGCAATTCTCGAAGCGAATCGAAACCGGCGGCGAGGTGTGGTCCATGTGGCCGAGGTAGATGTGATAGGCGTGGCCCGCGTTGTCTTCGCTGCGGCAGTCTAGCAGCACACAGTTGATCAGCCGCTCCTGGGGATGATTCGGCTCGAAATCGATGCCGGCTTGCGGAGCCGTGCCCTGCGTGTTGCGGAACGTGCAATTCTCGATCAAGAGATTCTCGGCCGTGATCACGCTGACGCCTTGGCGGTTGTTGCCGTCGCAGACGACGTTGCGGATCGTCACGTTGCGATTAGTGGCGCGCTCCGCGCCGACGCCAAGGTAGATGCCGTCGCCTCCGGTTTGGCTGATGGTGATGGCCTCGATCAGCACGTCCTCGCAGCCGCGCAGCGACAGCCCGTGCCGCCATTCGGCCAACTCGTAGGGCGGCTTGTGGTAGTCGTCCTTGTGCATGCGGAAGATCGTGCCCTCGCCGCGTAGAGTCAGGCGTTTGCACCCCCGGGCGAGGAACAGGCAGTCGTGTTTCTCGCGGAACTCTCCTCTCTTCGCCTCGACGACGACGCCCGGCTTGAAGAGGATCTCTTTTTCGCTGGGCAGAGTGATCGTGGTCACGATCCAGGGGCCGCCCGGATCGTCGACGACGACCGTTTTGGCACGCGAGTTCAACGCCGCCTGCAACGACCGCGTGGCGTCGGCCGGATCGAAACCCCACCACGAGGCGACGGCCGTGTCGACGCGTCCGGCGGCAACGTCGGCAACGGCCTTCTTGTTGGGCGGAACGACGTTCGGCGGCGGTTCGCACACGCCGGGCACTTCTAGGGCACACGCCGCGATCAGGGCAGCCGTCGTCAGCGAAGCTCGCCAGCGAATGAGGCTTGACATGCGTTTGGCTCCAAGTTCATGCCCCACGCCGTTTTGCCGTCGCCGGCACGGCGACGTGGCGTGCGGCTGCGAATAGCGTCGCCGTGCCGGTGACGGCTAGACGAAGAAACTCACTTCGAGAATCGTATCGAGTACAGGTCCGCATCGCGCAACACGAAACGAAGCCGCACCGGCTTGCCCGCCAGATGCCCCACGTCTTCTGAGCCCTTGAATCGAACGACCCGCTCGAGGTGGTCGCCGATAATCTCCGGGCAATTGGCCAGGGTGTAGCCGTCGATCTCCCTTTCCGCACAACCGGCACTCGATTTCCTGGAATTGCCGGCACGCGAGT
>CAYYNP010000325.1:0-11017 GCA_964472545.1 uncultured Planctomycetaceae bacterium
CGACGGAGCCAGTCCCCTTTTTCGGGCTCCCGCACACTTTGCAGTTCTCCTGCACACATCCCGCAAGCCGTTGCGAGTGGTGCGTTACCGGGCTATCATAGGTAAGAGGCGGGCTCGGGCGGTCGTCCCGGCTTTTGGCCGAGATGGAATCCCATCGTCTAGAGCAGCACGCCTCGTCCTTTTCCGGTATCGACGGACTCCCCTGATGGAAACGAAATTGGTGGTTGTCGGCGGCAAGTCTGCCAACCGAAGCATCCGGCTGTCGTTGCCGACGACCATTGGACGCGGCAAGGAAGCCGGGCTCACGGTGGCCCATACGATGATCAGCCGTAAGCACTGTGAGCTGTTCGAGGCCGACGGCGTGGTGATGCTCCGCGACCTCGGCTCGCTCAACGGCACACTCGTCGAGGGGCGCCGCATTCGTGAGTTGCCGCTGCGCCCCGACCAGCAGTTTACGGTCGGCCCGGTCACGTTTCGAGTGGAGTATGAATACCGTGGCGATTTGGAGGCGGCGCTGGCCGCCCAGATGCCGGCCGAAGAGGCCCGCTACGCCCCGGAGATTCCCGAGTCGTTCCCTATCGACGACGTAACTCCTTACGATCCGAAGAACTTCCGCGAACCCGCGCCCGAGCCGGATTCACCCGGGTCGTCGTGGGCCCAGTCGCGCAATAGCGAGCCCACGCCCCCGCCGGTCGATGGCCGCTGGGCGTCCGACGGCCCCGAGGAAGCGTTGGCCGACACACCGTCTGCCGATGGTGAAGGCACCCTCCCGCTTGGGGGCTCCGGCAATGCAGACGCGGGCGACTCGCCGGCGACTTAGATACTGAGTCTTTGCAGTGCGATGACTCGTCGCCGCTTTCTTTTTGCGGGCACGCTCATGAAGCGGCCGAGTCTACAAACTAGCGCCCTCGTGCCTTCCAACCGTCCGCAAATCGAAAGCGATGACCGGTCATCGCGCTGCAAACGGAGAACCCAATTGGTTGCACGCAATCCCGCCGCGGGCTAGTATAGTGACGTCGTTTCCCCCAGACCTCCCACCTGTCTGCTACGGATTTCTGCCTGAACTGATGAAAGGACGATTCTGCCATGCGTAAGACCAACGGTGTAGCGAAACTCTTTGTGGCCGCGATTGTGGGCCTGGCGCTTCTGACGGGCTCTCGAGCAACGGCCGACGACCTTTGGGTCGAGTACGAAGGGGCCGACGGGCCGGGCAAAGGCAAGCACGTCGTCTTCGTCACCGGCGACGAGGAGTACCGGTCTGAAGAATCGATGCCGCAGTTGGCCAAGATCGCCTCGCAGTTCCACGGCTTCAAGTGTACGGTACTGTTCGGCATGAACAAGGAAACCGGCGAGATTGATCCGGTCACCGTCGACAACATCCCCGGGCTTGAGGTCCTCGAAAAGGCCGACCTGATGGTGCTCTTCACCCGCTTTCGGGAACTGCCCGACGAGCAGATGAAATACATCGTCGACTTCACCAACTCGGGCAAGCCGATCGTGGCCCTGCGGACGGCGACGCATCCGTTTAACTACCGCAAGAACAAGAACAGCCCCTACGCGAAGTATAGCTTCCGCAGTTCGGAGTTTCCGGGCGGATACGGCCGCCAGGTACTCGGCGAGACGTGGATCAGCCACTACGGCCATCATCAGCGCGAGAGCACGCGTGGCAGCATCGCCAAGGGCATGGAGAAGCACCCGATCGTCAAGGGCTGCGAAGACATCTGGGGCCCGTCGGACGTCTACGGCATCACCACGTTGCACGGCGACTGCAAGCCGCTGATCATGGGCCACGTGTTGGTCGGCATGAATCCGACCGACGAGCCGAACACCGAGAAGAAGCCGGTACCGGTGGCCTGGACCAAGAGCTACACCGGCGATACGGGCAACACTTGCCGCGTCTTCACGACCACGATGGGCCACGGCGGCGACCTGAAAAGTGAGGGTTTTCGACGCCTGATGATCAACGCCATCTACTGGGGCATGGAGATGGAAGACCAGATCCCCGACCGCGCCAAGGTCGACCTGATCGGTGAGTACGACCCGGCCCCGATCGGCTTCGGCGGCTACAAGAAGGGCCTGAAGCCGGCCGATCATAAGCTGTAGTGCTGCGACGTTCAGCAGACTGTGCCACTGCTTCACAAAAGCAATGCATGTAGCAGCCGTGAATCGAAACACTGCTTCTGCGAAGCAGTGGCACACAGTCTTTGGTTGCTCCCACACAGGGCGACGCCAGTTCTAGGGCAGTTCTGTGCGCGCTGATGCGGCCGATTTGGCCACGGCTTCGACGGCGTCGAGCAGATCGCCAAGACTGGCCCGTGTGCAAACGACGAACTGCGTGAACAGCCGGTCGAGCCACGAGGCATCGGCGGCGATCAGGGCTTCGATCAACGCGCCGGGCAATTCGGCGTCTTCGCGGAAATGGCCCGCCCGGCGCCGCTCGACGTTCAGCGTGTTTTCGTGCTGCTGCAAGGATTCCAACGGGCGAAATTCGCGCATGCAATGCGAGGCGAAGTCCGGTCCATATTCGCGGCGGACGGCCAAGAACGGAACTTCCGTCGTGAACTCACTGAGATCATCGGCCCGGCCAACCCGTTCGGCGTCGATCGACTGCTCCGCCGCCAGTAGTCGGGCGGAGGTGAGCAGGATCGGGCAAAACAGCCAGGGAACGTTCCTATTCGGCGGGCCCTCGACCAACATCGTGACGGCCGAGATCAGCAGCCGCGGCAGGGCGTATTGCAGTCGAGTCAGCCCGAGGGCCAAACCGTCCCGGTCTCTGCGGTGCTTGCCGGTCAAGCCTGCACCTTCTTCGTGACGGGCGGCCTGCAAGTCGATCCGAAGCCCTTTGAGGCAACTCGGCATCGGAGCGTCGAGGCCGGCGCCCGCGTCAGAGCCGACGGCATAGGGGCAGAACTTGTCGACCAACCGAACGGCGGCCGGCTCCGGCGGCGCAGCGGCACGTGGCCGGCCGGGATCGGGCAGAAACAGCCAAACGACGTCCGATGGCTGTTGGCGGCATTCGACCAGCAGATCCAACGCCACTCCGGGCTTTCCGGGCCCGTTAAACGGCACCGACGTGGCCGCACGCAGCGCGACTGACGATTCGCGGATCGTGCGGCCGTGGCTACGGCGGAACTTGAAGTCCGGCGAGATGCGATATCCGGCCTTCGCGAGCACTGCGGCCGCGTCGGCCTGAAGCGGCAGCCCCGAGGTAATCAACTCCGCTTTCCAGTTCGGCTGCGTTGACAAGGCCGCCTTCTCCTTTCGCGCCGCTGCAACGGCCCGCACGGGACGTCAGACTCAGACCTCGTCGAGGCACGTGGCGGCGACGAACGTCCGCACGAGCTGCTCAAGTCCGTCGCGATCGGCATCGTCGAACCGCCCTCGCACCGGGCTATCGAGATCGAATACTCCGACCAGCCGCCGCCCGTCGAGGATCGGCACGACGATCTCGGCGTTCGAGGCGGCGTCGCAGGCGATGTGGCCGGGAAACTGGTGCACGTCTTCGACGACCACGCTGGTGAGGTCCTCGGCCGCCTTACCGCAGACGCCTTTGCCCACGGCGATCCGCACGCACGCCGGCCGCCCCTGAAACGGCCCCAAGACGAGTTCCCCATCCTTCAGAAAGTAAAACCCGGCCCAATTCAACTGCTCCAAGCCGTGATAGAGCACCGCCGCCATATTCGCCGCATTGGCCACCAGATCCCGCTCACCGCCCAACAGTGCGGCCAGTTGCGCATCCAACTCCCGGTAACGCTCCACCTTCAACATACCCAACCGGCTCTTCGCTCCCCCAATTCCCAATTCTCAATTCTCAATTCCCAATTCTCAATTTGCAGTCTCCCCCCTCACTCATCCAAATACTCCACCCCATGATCCTCACACCACTCCGACGCAACCTGCCGCATCGACAGCCGGCGATACGCTTGCCAGTCGTCGTCGATGCCCAGGCGGCGGATCTCGGCGCGGAAGCGGCGAAAGGCGCCTTGGCCGTTGATCGCCGCAAACAGCCGGTCGGCCATCCATCGATCCTTTACCGTGCCGCAGAATCGCTTGATGATGCGGTACTCGCTGATCTGCCGCGTGGTGGGCAACTGTACGAACGAATCGCCCTCATCGTCGAGGATTCGCCGGGCCAACGCGGCGCCCGGCCACGGCACGCCGGCAGAATCGACGGGAGTTTCTCCCTTTTCGGCCGCCTCGAAATCGTAGTCCGAGACGAGCTCGATCTTCCCGGTTTCGCGGTCCAAGTAGCAGGAACTCTGGTCCGACTGCGTCTTGACCGCTTGGACGACGTCGGTGAGTTTGACGGGGACACTCATGGTTTTCGGACCTCCTTCATTAGTGGAGCGTGGGTCTCGATGGAGGATATGCCTGGGTGAAGAACACTGGTAAAAAACAGGGGAGTCACGAATCACATATTGGTCGGATCGTCGGCGCCTCCGGCGCCGGTTAGTTGGTCCATGGCGTCTGCCAATTGGCGGTTGTGGCGATGGTCTCTTGCATAGATGCGGCAAACGCGATAGCTCACCGCAATCCGGTGGAACAGTTCGCGGTCGTCGAGATCGACGGTCCGCCCGGTGGCCTGCTCGAAGAGGAAGTTCTGCCCCGCCGCCGGCATGTGGGCTCCGGGGCGATGCACGTGCCGGGCCGTATCCACGCGCAACGGCAAGTCGCGCAGGTCTTTCGGCAGGTTGTCGCGGACGGCGGCCTCGAAGACCTTTTCGCTGCCGAAGATGCTGCTGCGCTCCGACTGGCCCGGGGCAAAGAAGATCGTCCGCTCGCAGGCCATTTTCCAATCGATCTGGCGGTTCAACAGCCGTTGCCAACGGGCGCCGAGATCCCGTTTCGTCAGGTCGATGCTCTGGTACCAGCGTCCCACGTCCCCCAGCAGCGACCACTCGGTGAGCCGTTGGTACTCGTCGAGATGTTCCAGAGGGTTGCCGGGAAACAGGTAGCGTTTGCTTTCGGCGAACAGCTCCTGCAACATCAGGTCGATCGCCCGTACGGTGCGGTGAAAGTAGATCGATCGAAACAGCTCCGCCCGCACCGAGATGAAACGCACCAGGGCCGAGAGGCCCCGTTCGTGGATCGTCAGGCCCTTTTCGGTGAAAACGCTGTAATGCAACAGCCGCTGCAAATCGAAGGCCTGGCTGCTATAGCCCGACATGTAGGCGTCGCGGAGCACGAAGTCCATGTTGTCGACCGTGTACAGCCCGCTGAAGAGGCTCCGCAACAGCAGCAGCCAGCGGGGCGCGTCGTCGCCGGAGTCTTCCTTCGGCCGAGTGATCAGCAGGGCGATCTGATCCGGGTCGAGTGTCTCGCCGTCCTGCAACCGGCTGTTGGGGTTGCGGCGGACGCGGCGGATCGGCTCCCCCAACTGCTCGCGGATGATGTGACCGCCGACGATCTCGTGGTTCAGGCCGTAGTCGGCCAAGAAATGGGCGTCGAAGAAATGGCCAAACGGCCCGTGCCCCACGTCGTGCAACAGTGCCGACATCCGCAGCAGCGACTCGACGTAGCCGCGGCTGGGTACGTCGGGGCAGACCTCCCGAAGGCTCTCGTACAGGGCCGAAGCCGCCCTGCTTGCCAGGTGCATGGCCCCCAATACGTGCTGGAATCGAGTGTGCTCGGCCGTGGGGAAGACCCACCAGGCGGTCTGCAGTTGGTGGATTTGGCGGAGCCGCTGCAGCCACGGATGGTCGATGATCTCGCGCTCGGTGACTTCGCCCGAGTCGACCGCGTCGGGGTCTCCCGCCGGCGAGCTAAACGGCATGTAGCCGTGGATGGGATCGTGGCTGAGACTTTCGCTGCTGAAATCTCGCATAGCCACATTATTGCCAGCACGGCAAATCGTGTCCACAAAGGACCGGTTTTCGGCAACCGATCTGGCGTCATCGCCCTCAGACGGCTAGACTTGGGGGGCCCCGCGTGACTTTTCGGATTAGTCAAGCTGTTTCGCTCCCTCGGGAGCCCTCTTCAGGAGTCTTGCCGTGTCGTGGATCCTTCGTTTTGTGGCATTTGGGCTTGTGGTTACGGTTTTGGGCGTGGGGGTGCTGCCGGCCCAGACGTCGCGTCCCAGCGAGGACCTTTTGCCGGAAACGGCCAAAGCCTTCTTCGCGATCACCGACTCGGTGGCCCTGGGTGAGCGTTGGGCCGAGACCCAGATCGGCCAGTTGATGGCCGATCCGGTGATGAAGCCGTTTGCCGAGGACATGAAGGCCCAATTCCAGGATCGCCTCTCGGGCTTGGACAAGCTGGGGATCAAACTGGACGACCTGCGGGGTGTCGCCGGCGGCGAAATCGCCGTGGCCATGATACTTCTGGAACCCGAAGTTCTTCCGGGACCCGACCGTGCGGCCGCGGCGTTCCTGGTCGACGTTACCGGACACCGCCCGAAGGCCGACGCGCTGTTGACGAAGATTGCCGCCGAACTCGCCAAACGCAACGCCACGCGGACGCAACGGCAGTACGCCGAACAGGCGGTGGTTCAGTTCGAGATCCCCCCGCCGGAAAACCGCCCGGACGACGACCCTTGGTCGATCTATTACTCCGTCTGCCAGGACCGTCTGGTTGCCGCCAGCGACCTCGGCGTGTTGCAGGAGATCATCGACCGCCTACTTACCGACAAGCCTGGCAGTTTGGCCGACGCGCCGGCGTTCGCCTACGTCGACGTGCGGTGCAAGCAAGACGTGGCGCTGCAGCCGAACGCCCAGCCCAAGCCGCAGATCCGCTGGTTCATCGACCCGGTGGGCTACATCAAAGCGGCCCGCGCCGCCCTGCCCGAACACAAGCGTCCCAAAGGCAAGACGGTCATCGAGACGCTCGAAGACATGGGATTCGACGCGGTCAGGGGTGTCGGCGGATACATCGACTTCTCGGCGGAAGAGTGCGAGATGGTCTATCGCACGGCGATCTACGCGCCCCCGCCTTACGAGAACGCGATGAAGATACTCGAGGCCTTCGGCTGCCGCAACGGCGAGGGCCAGCCGGCGGTTGGCGATCTGACGCCGCAGGAATGGGTGCCCCGTGATATCGCCGCCTACACGACCGTCCGCTGCGACATCCTCCACGCCTTCGACAACTTCGGCATGCTGTTCGACGAGATCGCCGGCGGCGAGATGTTCGTCTTCAGCCTTGATTCCGCGTGCGAAGCCGATCTGAATCGAGGCGCCCTGCCGGCACAGTTCAATCAGAAGTTCCTGGGCCAGTTTCGCCGAGCCATGCCGGTGGGAGCGAAGCTGACGATCAAGAAGGCCGGAAGCATCTGGATCGTCGAGGTCTTCGATGACAAGATGTTCAACAAGCCGACGCAGAAGGACGGGAAAGACCGGCGATTCGTCATCCGCAAACAGGGCGCTAAACTGATCGTCCGCGAAGCGATGATCGGAATCTGGGACACGTTTCGCTTCGATCTGGAGCACGCCTCGAACGGTCCAAAATTGAAACTCCGCGACGAGTTGATCGCACTTCTCGGCCAGCGAGTGACCGTGCTGACCGACTACACGCTGCCGATCACTCCCAATAGCGAGCGGCTTCTGGTGGCGATTGAATTGAAGGACGCCGACGCCCTGTCGGCCACGATCCAGCGGACGATCACCAAGAGCAATCCCACCGCGAAACACGAGGTCGACGGGCACACGATCTGGGAAATCCTCGAAGAAGAGCCGACGCTGCCTGAGGGGATTCCCGGGTTGCCTTCCTTGACGCCGGGCGGCCCACCGTTGGGTGTTCCGTCCGTGGGTGGCCCTCCGCCGTTGGGAGTTCCGCCGGTTGCGCCGCTGGCTCAAGGCGGGCGTGCGGCCGACGTCTTCGCACGGCCGGCCTTGGCGGTTGCCTCAGGGCACTTGTTCGTCGCTTCGCACGTCGACTTCCTCAAGAAGGTGCTGAAGTCGAAGAGCCGGCGCGAGACGTTGGTCTCCTCTCCCGCCTTTGCCATCGTCGACCAGAAGATCGCCCAGATGCGCATTGAAGGTCAAATCGCCCGGCACTTCTCGCTGACCGAAGAGGAAGTCCGTCCGGTGTACGAGTTGATTCAACAAGGCAAGATGCCTCAAAGCCGGATGCTGCTCGGGCAGTTGCTCAACGCGGCCTTTCCGGCCGAAGACGACACGCCGCGCGAGCAGCGCATCCGCGGCGACAAGCTGCCCGACTACGCCGTGGTCGCCCGCGCGCTGGGGCCGGCCGGCGGTGTGGTGGCGTGTGAGCCGGAGGGCTGGTTCTTCAAGGCGTTTCTGCTGAAGAAGCGATGAGCCGATCTGCGGCGGCGGTCGCCTCCAGCGACGATCGGACGGAAGGCGACCACCGTGGGCTTTATCGGGAGAATGCTCTGTGGTGGACGACAAGGCGGACGAA
This sequence comes from uncultured Planctomycetaceae bacterium, assembly GCA_964472545.1. Lineage (GTDB taxonomy): Bacteria > Planctomycetota > Planctomycetia > Pirellulales > Thermoguttaceae > CAYYNP01. The sequence continues at coordinate 8,353 of CAYYNP010000325.1, forward strand.
AAGCTCGTCGTTATCTACCGGGCCCGCTCGGGGCACGAAGCCGATATCCTCAAGGTGCTGCTGGGACACGCGGATATCGAGGCATTCGTACAGAACTCGTTTCTCGACTCCCCGTTTCGTGTGGACCTCATCGGATTTCCCACGACGCCGAGAGTCCTGGTGGCCGACTCCGACGCCGAGGAGGCCCGGGGATTGGCCATGGAATTCGATGCCGAATTGGTGGCCGCCGCGCGGCGATCTACCGACGATGAAACGGAGGAGGGGCCCGACGTGACGCCGACGACTGTCGACGAGTGGCCGATCTGTCCCGAGTGCAGCACGCCCCGGCCGGCGAGGTGCCCGATTTGTGGGACCACCGGCAGCGAATTCTCCGCGGTCGACATGGGATTCAGTTGGGTGCCCGGCGAGCAGCCGGCGGAAGCCGGGGCCGATTGTAGCTGCGGCTCTCACGGTTGTGGCCGCCATGGCGGCGGCCGAGAACAGGGGCCACCCGTAACTCCGGTGGCCGACCAGGACGAAGACGCCGATCCCTGGGATAGTGGCATGTTGATGTGTCACGGATGCGACGAGCCTTTTCGGCCGGACTACCGGCGGGAATGTGAGGGTTGCGGGCATCGATTCGCCGACGGATTCGAGACGACGGCCGGTGCGCCCCCTCTAGAGTTGGCTGGCTCCCGCATAGTCGTTGTATTCCTCGCATTTGCCGTGTTGGCCGCCGTCGTGGCCGCCTATTTTACGTTCCTCTTCTGAGCGCTCTATAGTTTCATTGGGCCGGCGATTACCCCGCGGAGATCGTCACGGTGAGACTGTTCGAGTGCGTCGACAACCTGCGCGAAGGGGCCGAGCTGATTCGACGTCGAAGGTACGGGCGGATCGAGGTCGCCGAGGGTCGTTTGCAGAGGGTCGTGTTGCGGCCGTTTCCAAAGATCGTCTCGGCCCCCGGCATTGCGGTTATCGGCGGGCTTCGCCACCGCTATATGCAAGGGGATCGTTGCCTGCTCTATTACGACCAGCCGCGACGCTTCCCGAAATTCCTGGCCGTGAAGTACTTGGTGTCTGCCAGGAGTACACGCATGGGAACCATCAGCCGGGCGTTGGCCGCGTTGGATGAGATTGCTCGGCTTAAGCAGACCGACGCCTTGCTTTGCGACGTGGGCAATTGGCGGATATCCCGCGCGATCCTCGCTCGCTTCGGATGGCGGCCCCACTGCCAGTCGCGCTGGCACCGCCACTACATCAAGCGATTCTACGGAGAATACCCCTCACCGGCACACCGATTCTCGGATCCACTGCCAGGCGCCGAGCATTCCGGCCATCAGAACGAGGCACACCAAGACGGCCCCGGGCACGAACCACTCCATGGCGAAGATGGTCCAGGTTTCTTCCCAAACGGCGGCCCAGCAGACGATCAGCCCAACTGTGGCCAGGCAGAGGAACGGTCCGTAGGGGATCTCGTTGTCGCGTTTGAGGATCAGTTGTACGATGCCCACGCCGAGCGCGAGCAGGGGGGCCAGGAAGAAGATGATCAGGCACGACTGCCATCCCAGTAGCGCCCCGATCATCGCCATCAGCGTGACGTCGCCGAAGCCCATCGCCTCCTTCTTCAAGGCCGCCCCGGCGATGATCCGCACCAGCCACACCAGTCCGCCGCCGCCGGCCATGCCGACCAATCCGCTGAAGAGCCCCGACCATCGGACGCCGCCGGCGAAATACAAACTCGCGATGACGGCCGAGCCGGCGGTCGCCAACCCCAGCATCCACCAGGTTGCCGGCTGACGCTTCAATCGAGCCAGACAGAGTGAGAGCGCTCTTCGCCGTCCGTGGCGTGGATACCACGTTCTCGGCATCAGCCCCACGCACCACAGCCACCAGCAGCCGAGACCCGCCGCCAACGACCAGACTTCCGGTAACGGCCGGATGCCTTGCGGCTTAATCGGGAGCATGCCTTGCGGGTCAAGCTGGGGCGAAAGCGGGTGAAGCACTTGCCACGTGTCGGCGTTCAGCGCGTTCCAAAACACGGGCCAAAAGGCTGGGTGGTGCGGGGGGATAAGCTCCGGCAGCAGCGCCCACGGATAGAGCGTCACCAGCAACAACGCCGCCAGCGTGCCGGGCACGGTGATCGAATCGGGAATGGTCTTTTCGTCGATATCGATCACGGAGGCGATCAGCATCAGCACGATCAGCGCTGCATGCCCCGCATAGAGCACGTGGAGGATGGTGCGTAACTCGACGGCGTGCAGCTTCGGGGCGTCGGCCGGCATCGGGCCCTGTTGGACGACTTCCCACCAGTAGAGCGCCGCCAGCGCGCATCCCAGGCCCAGTTCCAGCAGCATGGGGCGAATCCAGAAGCCCGCCCCGTGTACGGACGCCTCGCGCCGCAAACCCAGCCATCCGACCACCGGCAGGCGATCGCTCCAGCGTCGCGGCGGGGCGTCGTCGTGGGCCGGCCACCAAGGGCTGATCCGACGCGAGAACCACGCCAACCGATAGACCGCCAGGTTGACCACGCTGCCGATGCAGATCCCCGCCACGCCCAGCACCAACAGGCGAACCGTCAGAGGAGTATTCAGGATCAGATTCACACGCAAGACCCGCGATTCGGCGGCGGCGTGGCTGGGGTCGAGCGCAGCGAGCCCGCAGTTGGCTAAACTCTGGGGGCTCGCTG
>CAYYNP010000326.1:0-11010 GCA_964472545.1 uncultured Planctomycetaceae bacterium
GACGCCAGATCCCGTGACGCCCGCTCCTGTGACGCCAGATCCCGTAACGCCAGATCCCGTAACGCCCGATCCGGACGTTCCCGGTCCGGAACTCCCGGCACCGGCCACGACGAGCAAGGGAGCGGCCCGCTCGGGCGGTTCGGAGTCGGTGGCGTTTGCGATTGCCTGGTGTACCGACGCCGACCCGGCGGCCGCGGCCAAGACGGCGGCCGGCGACGCGATCGAGCAACTCGGCTGCCCGGCCAAGGGGTTGGTCTTCTACGAGTACTACCCCAAGACGGTCACCGTAGAGGACGAGTTCGGCGAGAAGACCGAGAAGGAATTGCCGGACCTGGAGAAGGACAAGGCCGTGCTGCCGGCGATCCGCGGCGTAGCCGCGGCGGTGCCGACGATCGGGTGCCGTGCCCGTTCGCTGGTCAACGGCGGCACGATGCTCGAAAACACGGTGGCCGTGCTGGCCATCGGCGGCGAGAAGGTCTCCTGCCAAGTGACGCAAACCAAGCTAGAGAACGACCGCAAGGCCGTCGGCGCGGCGATTGCCGAGCAACTCAAAGGGATGGAAGACCTGAAGCTCGTGCTGGCCCTTTCCGAGATGAATCTCTCGTTCGACACCACGCCGGGCATCTCGGTCGAAGACTTCATCCACGGCGTGCTCGACACCACGGGCAAGGACGTGGCCCTGTTTGGTGGGAACTGCTTCCCGAACGACTATCCGGACGACAAAGGTGGTGTGCAGTTCATCGGCGATGAGGTGGTCGAAGGTTCCGTGGTCGCGATGGGCATCGCCGGGCCGATTGCCGTGCACGCCAACCACACCAACGAGTTCACGCCCTCGGAGAAGACCGTCGAAGTGACCAAGGCGGACGACAAATGGGTCCAGCAAATCGACGGCAAGCCGGCTGAGGAGGTCTACCGCGAGTTGCGAGGCATGGCGGACGACGAGAAGTTCACTAGTGACTCGCAGCATCCGATCGGCGTGGTCGTCGCTCCGGGCAAGGTCTATCTTCGTATGATCCTCGACTGGATCGACGCCGACGGCAACGACATGGCGGGGGAACCCTCCGACGTGCCGCCGGGATCGCTGAAGTTCGTGGCCGCGGTTCCCGAAGGCACGAAGATCAAGGTCCTCATCGGGGGCCACGATCCACAAGCGATCCTCGACGCCGCCAAAGAGGGCATCACCGAATCGGTCGAAAAGGCCGGCGACGCCAAGCCGCTGTTGGCACTTCTGTCCGACTGTTGTGCCCGCGGCGGGCGGCTACGCGAGTTCCGTCAGGCCGACGAATGCGAAGTCGTCCAGGCGATTCTCCCGGCGATGGAAGCCAAGGGCGTGAAGCTGCCGATCTTCGGGTTCTACGCCTGGGGCGAATTGGGCCCGATTGCCGGCGAGTTCGGCGGCCTGCCCTGCATGTACCAACAGCACACGTTCGTTTCGGCCGTGTTGACCGAGGAGAAGTAGACGCTACGTGGTGTCGACCGAACGTGGCCCGACGTGGCGGGCGAGCAACTCGAGCAGTTCGTTGCGCCGCAGCGGCTTGGCGACGTGTTGGTTGCAGCCGGCCTCCAGACACATCTGGCGGTCCTGCGGCGTGGCATGGGCCGTCAGGGCGATGATCGGACCGGCGTAGCCCTCGCAGCGGAGCTTGCGTGTGGCTTCGAATCCGTTCATCACGGGCATCTGCATGTCCATCAGGATGACGTCGAAGGGCTTGCCCCGCGCGTCGGCAACGGCCTCACAGCCGAGTTGGCCGTTTTCGGCAACCTGCACTTCCGCGCCGGCCTTCTCGAGGATGGTGCCGATCAGCCGCTGGTTGTCCGGGCCGTCTTCGACCAGCAGCACCCGGCCGCGCAGCGGCTGGGGACGTTTGGCCGCGGAGTCGGCGCCACGCCGCGAGACTTGTTCCCCGTGAGACGGTGGGGCATTCTGCACGCTCTGGCGGGTCTCGGGCAGCCCGGTATCGATCTGGTGCTCCGCTGGGGAACCGTCGCCGGTTTCGCCGACGGAAATCGTGGCGCGGAAAGTGCTCCCCTTGCCGGCGGCGCTCTGGGCGATCACCACGTCGCCGCCGAGCATGCGGGCCAGCCGGCGGCAGATTGCCAGCCCCAAGCCGCTGCCACCGTGAGACCTCGTCAGCGTGGCGTCGGCCTGCACGAACGGCTGAAACAGCGAGCCGATCTGGTGCGCGTCCATGCCGATGCCCGTGTCGCTGACGTCGAACTGCAGCAGCGAGCCACCCCGATCACCGTCGACCAACGAGGTCCGTAGATGCACCCCGCCGCGGTCGGTGAACTTGATCGCGTTGCCCAGCAGGTTGGTCAGGATCTGCCGGACGCGTACCGGATCGGTCCGCACAAAGTCGGGCACGCCGACGTCGATCTTGCAGGTCAGGGAGAGCCCCTTTCCTTCGGCCCGGATGTGCATCGACGCCAACACGTCGTCGAGCATTTCGGCCACGTCGCAGACCGCGGCGTGGACGTCGAGCTTTCCGGCCTCGATCTTGCTCAGGTCGAGCACGTCGTTGACGATGCTCAGGAGATGGCGTCCGTTGCGGAAGATCGCGTCGACGGCCTCGCCCTGTTCGTCGGGTGCGTGGTGGTGCGTCGTTCGTTCGTCGAGCAATTCGGCGTAGCCGAGGATGGCGGTCAGCGGTGTGCGGATCTCGTGGCTCACGTTGGCCAGGAACTCGGTCTTTGACCGGTTGGCCGATTCGGCCGTGTCTCGAGCAGACTTCAGGCGTCGGTTCACATTGAGCAGCTCGACGTGGGCCTTCTCCAATTCGGACGTCCGCGTCCGCACCATGTCGGCCATCTGGTCCATCTTGGCTCGGGCCCGTTTGGCGAGCTGCCACTTCTCGGTCAGCGCGCAGGCCAATTGGCGGACTTCGATCGCGTCGAACGGCTTCTTGAGGATCAACCACTGGGAGGCGTTGCCCAGACGCCGGGCGATCTGATCCCAGGAGTAGTCGGAGTAGGCCGTGCAAATGACCACTTGCAGATCGGGCGACTCCCGCCAGACGTGCTCGATCGTGTCGAGCCCGTCCCGGCCCGGCGGCAAGCGCATGTCGATGAACGCCACGGCGAACGGCCGGCCGGCGCTTTCGGCCCGGCGCACCATCTCAAGCGCTTCGCGTCCTTGAGACGCCGTGTCGATCTCGAACGGCCCGGGCTCCGGCTCGGCGGCCGGTTCGCGGTTGAGCAGCAAGGCGCCGGTCGATTCGAGCGCCGGGTTGGGCGGCGTGGGCGAGGCCAGGATCTTGCGAAAATCCTTGTGGATCGCCTCGTTGTCGTCGACCACCAGGACACGGCCGTTCTTCAGTTTAACGAGGCTAGTCGAATCGTTCACAAACCCGTACCCGGTCTCAACGGCAACTCGGCGACAACGCCCCTTACGCACACGCTCCAACGCCCCGACGCTCCGGGGGTTGGCGCTCCGGCGGTTCGGCCTACAAGGAAAAGTAGCTTACGACTGGCGCTTCAAGTGGAGAGAAACGCCCGTCCGCGTCGGCAAAGGCGGCAAGAGAGGCACAACCGTTACAGATTCACGCCGCGCTTCGGCCGACCGAAGACCGCCACGCCCGCCAAGACCAGATTGCCAGGCTCGCCGCCGCCGCGAAGTTCAGCGCGCCGATGGCCACGTGGGCGGTGGCCGTGACGGTTTGTAGCAGGCCGTCTTGCACGACGGTGTAGTCGAACGTGGCCACGCCCTCGCGGAACCAGGCCGGCCAGCCATATCGGGTCACCCAAGCGCCCCCGCCGAGAAGCAGTTGCAGCAGCATCAGCCCCGAGAGCACCGACGCCCGGCGGACGATTGCCGGCCGGCTGCGGGCGCGCCGCAAACAAAGCACGAGCAGCCACACGACCCCGACTGCCACCATCGCAGCCGTGATCACCTTCAGCCAGATCCAGAGCACGAATCGCTCAGGCTCGCCGCCGATCGGCAAATGACGCAACTGGGCGCCGAAGAAGATCTGTACGTAGATGGCGGCCGCAACCAGTGTGGCCAAAACGGGCAACCAGAGCGTTGATGGTGTGGCGGTCGACTCGTCGTCCGTTTGCCAACCGCGCGACGTGACCGCGACCGCCGCCGCACAGAGCGCCAATAGCAGCGGGGCCAGACACGCGTGGAGCTTGGCCAGCAGGTAGGCATCGTGCACGACGCGCAGCCCGCCGACGGCGCCTTGCAGGCAGATACCGGCCACGGCGGCGATCCCCAGCAGCGGCGTCCACTTGCGGTGGTCGCGTCGCCAAAGCACCACGGTCAGCGCTATCGCCAGCGGCAACAGGAGCATCGCCGCCAGCCGCTCGGCCTGGGCCAACAGCGGGTCGCGCGAGTCGGGTAGATGGAACCACCGGCCAAACGCAGTCGGCCAGTCGGGAATCGACATCGCGGCCGAGTACGACGTCACCAGACCGCCGAGGCAGATCACCGCAAACACGCCACCGGCCATCGTCCACGCCAGGCGATGCGGCCAGGGGTCGAGTGTTGGGGCGGTGGGTTTGCGTTTAGGGCGATTCAACGGTGTTTCTCACTCATAAAGCCGCGACCGGTGGTCGCGCCCGAAGTAGTAGCGCAGTCCAATCCGTCAACACTAACATACTCCAACACACGGCGCCGACACACGAACGCAGTCGACACGTTTCGATAACGCCGGGGCGCGACCACCGGTCGCGGCTTTGTACGCTATCGCCGTGCTTGCCCTCAGCCGTCGATCGTCCACCCCGCTTGCCGCAACACGGCGTACGTCGAGCCGCTCATCTTCTCGTACCAAACGCTCACCAGCGGGCCGTCGGCCAATTGTACGGTCGAGGGGTAGCCCAAATCGCCCGACGGGCCGTCGCCGGAGAGGATCATCGGCTCCGACCAGGTGCGGCCGTGGTTTTCGCTCAGCCGGGCCTGGTTGCCCAGCGGGGGGCGGCGATGGCCGTAGGTCATCAACAGCCGGTCGTCGGCCAGCCGCAACAAGTGCGACGGCAACCCCCACACGCCGATCGAATGCGGCACCGACCACGACTTGCCCCCGTCGTCCGATTCGCTCTGCAGGGTCTCGCGGGAGTTGGCGGTGTTGTGGTTGCGGATCTGGGCGATCAGTCGCCCGTCGGCCGTTTCCACGGCGTGTAGCTCGTGGTAGTTTTCGTGGCTGTCGCCCTCCCGCACGGGCAGTTCCGCCAGCCACTTCCACGTGGCACCGTCGTCGGTCGACTGACAGAAACCCACGCGATGTCCCTCCCGCCAGAGGTCCTTGCCCGCGTAGAGCAGGCGGCCGTCGGCAAGCTGGATCGGGCCGTGGGGGCTGTCGACCAGGCAATCGTAGCGGGCCGAGAAGGTCACGCCGCCGTCGGTCGAGCGGATCATCCACACGCCCAACTCGCTCTGGCGTTGTTCTGCCGTGAGCCGGCCGTGGGCGGCTTGCCAACTCCTCAGCCGCGCTTCGGCCCAGGCCCCGCTTTGCCCTGCGGATATCTTCTCCGCCCGGGCGAGGATCGGCTCGTAGGCCAACGAGGTAAACGTGGTGATCAGGATGGTCCCCTTAGCCGTTTCCAGCACGCCGGCGTCGCGATCGTCGATGCCGCTGTCGATCAACACTCGAGGCCAACTCCAGGTCTTGCCGTCGTCGTCGCTGCGCATCAACTCGACACGGCCGAACGGACAGACGTGTGCCTGGCGCCCGCCGGAGCAGACCAGCAGAAGCTGGCCGTTGCGGCGTCGGGTTAGCGTGGGCCAGCCGTGGTAGAGGTTGCTCTGGTGGCTGATGACCTTGGTCTCACGGACCGTAAACGGCGGGGCGGCGGCCCGGGCACGTCGGCCGGTCCCCAATACGGTCCCCACGGCCACGGCGCCGCTGGCACGAAGCACGTCTCGGCGAGTCAAGCGTTGCATGAAAAGCAGCTCCTACGGTAACAGAACGGAATCCGCGATGTCAGTCTCGTTTCCCTTCCAGGAAACAGCAGCACTCCATCACGCTTCAGCTTTCCGATGGAAACTAGCCGGGGGCGGAAGCCCCCGGACGTCGTGCGGGTGTTGGTATTCGCAACTCGAACGTGCTTCGTACCCTCCGGGGGCTTCCGCCCCCGGCTAGTGGCTTTTGGCGCTCCATCGTGATCGAATGTGGGGTCTTACCCCTGGAAGTACAAATACGCCGCCAGGATCGCCAGACAGACGACTACCGAGGCCGCCACGTCGGCAAACGTCCAACTGCGACGGCTCTTGGCGCGGTCTTCGTCGGTCATGGTGCCGTACGTCAGGCCGGAGATCCGCTCGTAGTCCGGCTTTCGGGTGAGGTAGCTGACCACGACCATCGTGGCCGCGCAGACGATCAGGATCAGGATGCTGTAGTACTGGAAGAACATCTCGTTGACGATCCACAGCAGCGAGCCCTTCTCGTAGCCGATCGCCTTGCCGGCGGCGTCGACGCCAAACCACTTCATTTTCACGGGCGTGTCGACGGCCAGCCGGAAGACGCCCATCAGGAATCCCACGATCAGCGAGGCCAAGCACCCGGCCCCGTTGAGCCGCTTCCAGAAGATCCCGAGGAAGAAGACTACGAAGATGGGCGGGGCCAGATAGGACTGCACACCCTGGAGGTAATCGTAGAGACCCCGGGACCCTCGGATCACGGGGATCCACGCCAACCCGATCAAGACCATCGCGACCGTGGCGATGCGGCCGATCCAGACCAACTGATGTTGCGAGACGTTGGGGCGGATCTTGGAGTAGAAGTCCATCGTAAACAGGGTCGCCGAGGCGTTGAACACCCCGGCCAGCGACGACATCAACGCCGCCAGAAGCCCGGCCACGACGATCCCGCGGACGCCCGCCGGCAGTACCGTGGTAACCAACATCGGGAAGCTCATGCCGCTGTCGAGCACGCCGCCCTTGACGTCGGCGCGGAGCATCTCATACCTCTCCGGCTGCTCGGCGATCTTCGCCAGGTCGAGTCGGCGACTGCCGTCCTGCTCTACCACCACGAACTCCTCGTAATTGTCGAGGAGTTCGGCCTTCCGGCAGGCTCGGATATCCGCACGCAACTCGTCGAATCGGGCCTCGTCTTGCTGCACCTTCTCCCAAGAGATCATGGCGACGGCAACCTCCCCGTCCTTGACGGTCTTGGTCTCAGTCACCACGTACTCTCGGTACTTCTCCAGCAAGTCGGGTTGCGTCAGATAGGGCTCGTGCTTGAGCATCTTCTCGAAGCTAACCTGATCCTCGTTGCCGGTCTGGACCTTCAACATCAAGGCGAAGCAGATCATGCCGGGGATGATGAAGATGAAGACCGGCAGGAGCTTCAGGAAGGCGGCACAGATCGACCCTCGCCGCGCCTCGGTCTCGTTCGGGGCGCCCAGCGCACGCTGCACGATGTACTGATCGGTACACCAGTACCACAACCCGATCACCGGCGCACAGAAGAGCATGCTCAGCCAAGGATAGTTGTCGTTGAAGTACCAGGCCATCGCCCCGGACTTCTCGCCGGTCGCCTGGTCGACCACCACGTCGTTGACCGGCGCCCAGGTCGCATCGACGTTTTCCGGCACCAGCGGTTTCCAGAGGTTGAACATGTCGGAGCCGGCAATCTCCCGCAGTTCGGCCCAACTTCCCAGCGCCTGCAGCCCGAAAATGGTCACCAGGATCGAACCCACCACCAGGATCACCGTCTGCAGGGCCTCGGTATAGGCCACCGCACGAAGTCCCCCGAGGACCGTGTACGTACCGGTCAGCACGATCACCAGGATCGACCCCAGCCAGAAGCTGTCCAGGCCCATGAAGGACATGCCGGGCAGGAGCACGGAGAAGACGATGCCGCCGGCGAAAATCCCCACCGCGATCTTGGTGACCACGTAGGCCACCAGCGAGATGATCGAGAGCACCCAGCGGCTGGTCGGGTTGAACCGCCGCTCGAGGAACTCGGGCATCGTGAAGACCCGCGAACGCATGTAGAACGGAACCAGGACCCAGGCCAGCACCAGCAGGCACCAGGCGTGCAACTCGTAGTGTGCCATGGCCACGCCGTCGGACGTACCCGACCCGGCCAGCCCGACGAGATGTTCCGAGCCGATGTTCGACGCGAAGATCGAAGCCCCCACGATGAACCATCCGAGGTTCCTCCCGGCGAGGAAGTAGTCGTCGGCCGTGTCTTTGTTCTTCTTGATCACCCACCACGCCAGGCCCAGCAGGATCGTGAAGTATCCGGCGATGACAATCCAGTCCACAAGTTCCATGAGTTCGTCTTCCTTCAAAACGGCAAATCGGTCGTATACAGCCCCGGTGTCGCCTGAGCGGCGTGATAGACGTTCATCCCCAAGTAATTCCCGAACGCCTCCCAAAGCACGTTGCCCACGTGTGTCTGTGTGATACCCACGTGGTGTGGGAAGTGACGCAGCAGCACCTCGCGATAGAGACGCTGCAGGTTGGGGATCCGGCACCAGCCGTAGCCGCCGAACGTCACGGCCGGGTTGTCCTCGAAGGCTCCCTCGGCGATCGCCGCATGCCAGCCGGCCTCGGAATCTTGGGTCACGCGGAAGAGCGTCAGCGGCGAGGGCTTGGCGACCAGCTCGACCGTACACTGCGAGCTGTCGTAGGTCGCCGCACCACTGGAAGCGATGATCTCCTGCACGCCCAGCGTCGGCCGGGCCGCGGAAAACGAAGCGGGAAACACGCCGCAGTGCCAAATCGTGCAGAGTTCGTCGTCTTCATTGTGCAGGTTGTTCCAATCGGCCAGTCCGGACGGCGAGCCGCTGGCCAGCATGGCCGCGTGCATCGAGAGCGTGCCCATGATGTCGGCCTCGCAGGCACACGGCGTCCCCTCGTCGCCCAGCCGGCTCATCGCCGTGCAGCTACAGACGCCGTAATTCGCCTGGATCGACGTCCAACACTGGATGCCGAAGGCGTCGATCCCGTGTTCCTGTTGAAAACGGCGTAGAAATAGCTCGAACTTGGCGCTGCGCAGCACGCTCTCGGGCTTCACGTTCGAGGCGTCGGCGTATTGGCAGGTCGCCTCGACCAGCTTCTGCACGTCCGGATCGTCGTCGGCCAGCGATTCGGCCGCCGCAAAGGCTTCCGACAGATCGAGCACCACGGTGGTCGTGCCCAGCCGCTGGAGTTGCTTCTCGCTATAGCGACAGGTCCAGAAGGCGTCGGGACGGGCACCGATCTGGCCGTATCGGGCGTTCTTCACGCCGGTGACCACACGGCAGACGCGCACGAACCAGTCCAAGTCGGCCGCGAACGAAGCGTCAGACGGATAGCAGATCGGGCGTGTCGCCACGCTGTACTTCACGTCGATCTGACGCAACACGTCGCCGATCGAAAGCAGCCCGCAGAAGGCGTCGCGGCGGCGCGCGTTCATCGTCAGCGCCTCTTCCTCCTGACAGCCGAAGATCAACACCGGCACGTCGAGACCCGCCTTGCGGATCGTCCAGGCGACCGACTGCTCTTCGCCGAAATTGACCGCCCCGACGACGACCCCCTGCACAGCGGCCCCCTGCACGGCGGCGTCGCGAAACAGCTTGGCACAGATCTCGGCCTCTGCGAGCGACTGCACGCAGCCGACCTCGGTTTGGTCCTTCTCCGGCACGACCACTTCGATGCCTTGTTGCTGCATCGCGGCGACCGTTTCGTCGCGCATTTTGGCCGCCAGTTCCGACGAGAAGAACCCGCGGTTGGCGGGAATGAAACCGATCTTGATGGGCTGGGTCGGTACAGTCATGATCGATGGTCTCCTTCAGCCGGAGCGTCGGCCGTTGCTACTTCTGTCCGTAGTAGGCGTTGGCTCCGTGTTTGCGTTCGTAATGCTTCTCGAGCACGTACGGTTCGAGCGCCGGGGCGTCGCGGCGGACGATCATCGTGTTGATCGCCATTGCGGCTACCGCCTCGAGGGCCACGGCGTTGATGACCGAATCGGCCGCATCCTTGCCCCAGGCGAACGGTGCATGGCCGGCGACCAACGCCGCGGGCATCTCCAGCGGGTTCAGATCGGCGAAGCGTTCGACGACCGCACGGCCCGTGTTGGCTTCGTATTCGGTTTCGACTTCCGGCGGTGTCAGCGGCCGGGTGACCGGCACCGGGCCGTGGAAGTGGTCGGCGTGGGTGGTACCCAGGCAGGGGATCTCGGCGCGGGCCTGGGCGAAGACGGTCGCGCGAGGGCTGTGGGTGTGGACGATCCCGCCGATCTGCTCGAAGTGGCGGTAGAGCACCACGTGGGCCGGCGTATCGCACGAGGGACGCAGATCGCCTTCGACCACGTTGCCGTCGAGGTCGACCACGGCCATCCGCTGGGGCGTCATCTTGCCGTAGTCGATGCCGCTGGGCTTGATCACCACCAGCCCCCGCCGGCGATCGATGCCGCTGACGTTCCCCCAAGTCAACGTCACCAATCCATACCGCACCAACTCCAAATTGGCCCGACAGACGTCCTCACGAAGCTTAGCCAGATCCATATAAAGCCGCGACCGGTGGTCGCGCCCGTGTTGTTCTCTTCTCTGGACGCTACCCTTGACGCGTCCGATCGCGAATCCCGATCAGGTTCTTCATCACTCCGTCGAGCCGCCCCTTGAACTCCGCCGTGCCGAACGCATCGTGCAGTTGGCGGTAGAGCGTATACAGCTCGGCATAAACGCCGGCCGCCGCCTTGTTGGGCCGATAGACCTTCTCCTTCACGCCGGTCATCTTCCGCTGCGCCTGCTCGGTCTTGCGATAGGCCCCGCCGGCGACCGCCCCGAAGATGGCCGCTCCCAGGGCACACGTCTGGGCCGAGCGGCTGATCTTCATCGGCCGGTTGCAGACGTCGGCGTAGATCTGCATCACGAAGGGGTTCTTCTCGGCGATCCCGCCGCAGTTGACCACTTCCTTGACCGCCATGCCGTACTCTTCAAACCGCTTGATGATCGTCAGAGCCCCGAAGGCCGTGGCCTCGACCAGCGTGCGATAGACTTCCGGCGCGGTGGTGTGCAGCGTTTGGCCGACGAGCATACCGCCCAGCAGCGGGTCGACGAGGATCGTGCGGTTGCCGTTGTTCC
>CAYYNP010000327.1:0-11009 GCA_964472545.1 uncultured Planctomycetaceae bacterium
CTCGGAGCCAGTCCCCCTTTTCCACTCCCGCGAATCGACTTTGCAGTTCTCCTGGCAAGACCGCGAGCCGGACTTCTTCGAGCAGCCGCGGAGCGTCAGCCACAGCCGAGGTCGCGCACTAGATGGGCCTCGCGGGTGACTTCGGCGACGTCGAGCCCTAGTTCGTCGGCGATGATCTGTTGGAGCTGCGCCCAAATGCGGTCTTCCGACCAGGGTGTTGTGGGCGGATCGTCGGCATTTACATCGATCGGCCGTGCGCGGACCTGTCTGACGATCACTTCGTACAGGTCGCCGGGCGTAGCCAGTTCGGCGACCTCGGCGTCCGGTAGGCTGATGCCGAAGGTCTCTTCCGTTTCCATCAGGATCTCAACGAAATCCAGTCCCATGGCGCGCTCCGATCGAAATATCGGCCGGCTGCCTACCCCGACGAGCCGAGCAGCGGCATCAGTTCCACGAGAATATCGCCGGCCGTGCTGACGCGTTCGAAGAGCTCGTCCGGCACGCAGACGTCGAACTGCTCCTCGATCTCCATGCTGATCTCGATGATATCGAGGCTGTCGCAGCCGAGATCGGCGATCAGTTGTTGGCCTTCGTGGATTTCGTCGGGCGACGTCTCGGCGAACGGGGCGACGATCTGCCTCACCTCGGCCCAGAGGCGATCGCGGGACATTTCGGCTTGTTCTATCGGGCTACTTGGTATCGGCATCGCATAACTCCTTGGCAGAGGATTCGGGCTTTTCGCAGCGAAGGTGCTGGCTGGCGGCGGCGTTCATGGCCACGACCAGCTTGCGAACGGTCTTGAAGTCGGGATCGGTTCGCCCTCGCTCGATGCGGTTGAGCGTCTCGGGGCGGACGCCCGCACGTCGGGCCAACTCGGCCTGCGAGAGCCCGGTTGCCCGGCGTCGGCGGACGAGCTTCTCGGCCAGCGTGGCCCGATCCAGGCCGAAGTCGAATCCGCCGGAAGGCGGAGCGCCTTCGCCCAACGCACCGGCCGGCTCGATGTTGGCCGCCCGGCAAAGCCAGTCGAATTCCGACTCCCGCAGGATCACGTAACGCGCCCCGTCGAGTTCGACGTGGGAGGGACGCACGCTCGGTCGTTCGCGGTTGGTCATGGTCGTGGCTCGCTTCGGCGGCGTTGGCAGGCGGTCGACGGACGCCCGGCTGAGGCTCGTAACTGACTTCGGCCGAATCTTACCGGGTATTGAGGCAAAAGTCAAGAGTATTGCGGCAGAACGCATCCGCTTGTCGAGCAGCAAGAACGCGGCATAGGCCTCGGTGCCGACGCCAATCGCCGTAAGATACTTGCGTACAACAGTTTGCGAATCGTAGGAGGTGAGCGTTCGCCTAACCCGTGAAGATCCGCTTGTAGTGACCGCATTCATGCGGTCTCTTGCGGCATTCCGCTGCACGGCCCCGATGAATCGGGGCACTACGAACGGGTTCGGCGAATGAGTACCGTGGGAGGCGAGGTCATCGGCCGATGCCGAGCCTTGCTCGATCAGGTGGGAATCGAACCGCTCTTGACGCAGTGGGGGAGGACTGCTATTGAACCGCCTCGGCAAAGGCTTCTCGTGAACCGATCTCTTGCCAGGCGCTTTTCAGCGGCAGACGGATACGAATATGGTACGACGGATTTTTGGCCCGACGGCCATACTGTGGGCAATTTTGTGCAGTCCTTTATGGGGGCAGCCGGGACTTAGTCCGCCGCCTCAGACGTTTGCTCCAGGCACTGCGCCGGGCCTGACGCCGGGGCCGGTTCCCCCGCCACCGGCACCGGGAGTGACCCTCGAGGGCATCCGCCCGATGGATCCGAACTTCGACGCGTACGCCGTCCCCGGATCCGCGCCGCAGACGTTTCTGCCGGAAGACCCGACTTTCTTCTCGGGGGAGCCCGTCTTCTCCGAGGACATGTACACATCGGTGATCAAGTTCTATGAAGGTGTGAAGCTCGATTATCTGTGGATGCCCGGCGGCGGCAACCAGGAGTTTGGCGTCAACGACGTGGAACTCAGCACGCAGTTCAACTTCCCGTTCTTCGGCAGCAAGCAGCCGTTGGAGGTTACGCCGGGCTTTGCGATCCACTACTGGTCGGGGCCGAAGATACCGCCGGCCGATCTGCCGCCGTACGTCTTCGACGCCTATCTCGACGCTGCGTGGAATCCACAGCCGACACCGATCGTCGGGGCCGAACTGGCGTTTCGCGTCGGCGTCTATTCCGATTTCGAGAAGATCACCAGCGACAGCATCCGCGTGACGGGCAAGGGCATCGTCGTGTTTAACCTGTCAAGGAGTTTCACGCTCAAGGCGGGCATGGAGTATCTCGATCGCAACCGAGTGAAGATCTTGCCGGCCGGTGGAGTCACCTGGAAGCTGAACAACGACTTGATCCTCGACATTTACTTCCCCAGGCCGAGCATCCGGCGGCACATGGTTCGCACGGCCATGGCCGACTGGTGGCTCTACCTGCGGGGCGAATACGGCGGCGGGGCGTGGACGGTCCGACGCGTCGGCGGCCCGCTGAACGGCCTCTTGGACGAAGTCGACTACAACGACCTGCGGATCGCCCTGGGCGTCGACTTCAAGGGCGACCGGCTCAAGGGCCTGTTCGAGGTCGGCTATGCGTTCGAGCGGGAGATCCGCTACGCCAGCGGCACGGACCCCGAGGCCTTCCGTCCGGATACGAGCGTCTTCGTCCGTGGGGTGTTGGTGTACTAACTCAAGCTGTAGACACGGAGTGGAAAACGGGGACTGGCTCCGAGCCACCGCAGATGCCAAACCTGCGGAGAGACATTGCCGGCTCGGTGCCTGTCCCCTTTTTCCACGGCGCCCCAGCTTCCGCGATCCGCAGCCGAAACGCCCAACGGAACCGACGCATGACGCCCAAGCAAAAAACCGTTCGATCGATACTGCCGATTGCGCTGGCGGCGTGGTGGCTCGGCGCGCCACCCGCCGCCGCTCAGATCCGACGCCTGCCGCCGGTCGACGCCACCGCGACGTACCCCGGCCAATTGGTCGCGTACGCCGGCTCGACGTCGGAGATCCTCGAGATGCCCGGCGAGGTGGGCTTGCCCGAACAACCCGAGCTACCACCGGGCGCACGGCCGGGGATGTTTCAGAGGCTGACCTTCGGCGCCGCGTGGCTGCCCGGCGGGGGCGGCGTCTCGTTTGGCGTAGGAAGTCTCCAGTTGGAGTCGATCCTTGCGCTGCCGATCCCCTCGCGCGAGTATCCGTTGATCATCACGCCCGGCTTCGGCGTGCATTATCTCGAAGGGCCGCCCGGTGAAGGGCCGATCGCCGACGGCCTTCCTCCTCGAGTCTTCGACGCCTACACGCAGTTTCGCTGGATGCGGCGCCTCTCACCGAAGCTGGGGATCGATCTGGCGGTGACCGCCGGCGCATTTGGCGACTTCCTGCAAAGCAGCGACGACGCCATCCGCCTGACCGGTCACGGAGCCGCCGCGTGGACCGCCAGCGAGACGCTGAAGTTCGTCTTGGGTGCCGCCTACATCGACCGCTACAGCACCGCCGTGTTGCCCATCGCCGGGCTGATCTACACGCCAAACGAGTCCGTAGAGTACGAGTTGGTCTTTCCCGAGCCGCGGATCGCCCGACGGATCTACTGGCACGGGGCGATGACCGAGGAAACGGAAGACTGGATCTACCTGGCCGGCGAACTCGGCGGGGGAATCTGGGCCGTCGGGAAAGACGGCGTGGGTGGCCGCCGCGTGGAGATGCTCGACTATACCGATTACCGCTTATTCCTGGGGCTCGAACGCAAAGCGATCCACGGACTCGACGCCCGGCTGGAGATCGGTTACGTCTTCGGCCGCAAGCTCCGCGTGTTTGGTTCGACGTGGGAATTGCGCCCCGACGACACGCTGATGCTCCGCGGCGAGCTCGTCTACTGATTTGACGTCGCCGGCTGCGTCCTGTTGCCGCCGCCATCTCGTCCAACGCGCTCTGAGGAGAACTTGCCCCGGCTTTGCACAGCAGCCAATTCCCACAGGCCAATCGGGGCGTGCACAAGTTCTTTTCAGGATAGGACTTACGCCGGCCAGAGATGCAGTCTGAGCACACCCCCCTACAAGTGCTGGTGCTCAAGAATGGCGGATTTGGCATGTAAGTTGTGCAATGCCATCAGGTTACGACGAATCCCCCGAATCCGTTGCCGGTCATCATCTCGACGCCGGAGTTACGTCGACCGAGGGAGCGATGATGTACGATGGAACCACCTATACGACAGTAGGTTACGACGCCTGCATGCCGTCGCCAATTGTCGCAACTCAACTCGGTTTTGGGTTGACTGACACAGTAATCCAATGTAATTGCGCCAGGAGGCGGCTTCGGTCAACGGTCCGTCGCGGCCGGTATGACTGGCGCCGCAAGTCTCAATCGCGTGCCACTCGTTGCTTGCGCGCCGGCGTTTGCGTGGCTACTACGCCCCGTACTGTGGCGATCTAAGAAGACGCCAAGTGACGGGCGACGAGGCTCCGGGCACACACATCCTCTCGTGCGTGCCGCCCCGTGTCATGCTGGCCTAAACAGGGGGGTATTTCCAAGCAGAACGCTATGCCGTACACTAAGGGGTATCTATTATATCAGGGGAACCAGGGCATGGGACAAACTCGCAAGCACGGTGATCGACGCCGGCCGGGGCGGACTTCGGCCGCTACGGGGCGGTCGGACGGGGCAAGGCCGGGCGGATCTCACTGGCGGCCGTGGGGATTCTCTTCGTGGGAGTCGTGGTCTGGGTGGCCACGCATTGGAACGACCGGCCCGACGGCCTGCAAAAGCCGACGCGTGCGGATGCCGCTGCCGATCCGGCGGAACGATCATCTTTGCCGATGCCCGAAATGCGCCGGCAGGCGAACGAGACGCTCGGCATGCCGACAATGCGGACGGCGCCGAATCCCTACGGTCCTCAAGTACCATTGCCCCATCCCGCCCGGCGTTCCGCAGCCACATCGGCCGCCGGTGCCGCGCGATCTTTGGAACCATTATTGACACAACCGACCCATAATCACAGAATGCCCATTCGAAGGAGCAGCCCCATGTCTCGAACCGGCTTCGCGTTCACCGCCGCCACGCTGGCCATCGCCGCGACCGTCCCCTCCACCGCCACCGCCTACTACCACGCCCAGTTCGGCCGGTTCCTCAACCGCGACCCGATCGGCTATCGGGCGGGGGATGCGAACGTGTATCGCTACGTCGGCAACCGTCCGACGGGGAGCGTGGATCCAAGTGGTTTGTATGACATAGAGTGGGAGCAGGTGGAGGGCACCGACAGTTGGGAGGGTGCGTTTGTTGCCAATAAGAACACGCTCCTACGTTCATTCGATCGCGTCGAAGTGAAGCTCTCTCGATTGCTTGCCGAGATGCATAAGGAGCGCAACGGGATGTCACCTTGTGTGCGAATCCTTATGGATCTGAAACTGGCCCCACTGAAGGGAGTTCTGTTGGGCATGCAGCAGGGATTGCGTTCGGAAAGCGAGAACTTGGAACTGTATCATTACGACTTTCGGAAGAGGGATGAAGAGAGGATGGGGATTCTATTGCCGCTGGCCCTGGAGTTTCCCGAGGTGGTGACTGCTCTTGACAAGGACGACGATACACCGGCGAGGCATTATGAGCCCGTATTGACGGAGGGCGACGAAATCCACTTCAATGATAATCCGCAGGGCTCACCGTGGTTCAATCTAGGCCCCACCCCTGCTATGGCAAACCCGGCTCTAGATGCTTTGCTCTTCCACGAATTGTCGCGTATATATATGGGACGGAAGATAACAACTCGAAAGGCGAGTTGATGTATGCGCTTCAGATCCAGGAGATAATCAACACCGGGCTCGCTAAGAACAACCGCTACAAGGATGCACTAGCTGAAGCCAAGGCGATCTGCGCATGCGTAGGCGGCGTGCTTTCGAATCTGCAAGGACGCCTGCGTTTCGGCGGTGATTAGAGAGGAAGGAAGTGCCATGAGGTCGAACGGTGTTGTGTGGATCATTGGCCTGTTGGTGGCGCTGGCCGTGGTGGTGTCCGTCGCTGCGCTGTCAGCGACCAAGATCGTTCACTGGGATGGGCGTTTCCCTGCGGCCGAGTATCAAATTGCCTTTCAAGACTCGAACGGGCGCCCACTAGTGGGTGTGGAATTGCAGGTCGAGGACGAGAGCGGTAGGCGGTGTTTTGGATATCCCGTGACGGACTACGTTCCTAAAGGCGTTCTGAAATCGGATGAACAAGGAGTGATTACCTTTCATCATGTTTCTTTCGGGCTGGAATTCGGCGGACGCGATACTCTCTTGTGCGGAGTGTTTCCGATCGAGAAGTCTGAGCCGCCTCGCTATGTGTGCCGTTTCTTCTATCGTGATCAGGAGATCTGGCGCACACGCTTTGCCGACCTTAACAGGAACTGCAAAGATAATGACGAGCAGGTGGTCCGGGAATGGGATTGGGGCACTCAGAGCGTGGCCCAGGAGGGTGCGCCTGCAGCGCCAGCGGAGCCGTTGTTGGAGCCACTCGTGTTTGTGGAGAGCCACGATGTTGTGTCAAGCGCGGAGGAGTCTGCCTCGCAAGTTGCTCGGGACGCCATGCTCTTGAGGCACGACCTACTGAAAGAGGAGACGGGTAGTTCGCGGCAGCAATTGTGGTTCATTGTCTGTCGAATCAAGTGGCAGGGCGAGTACATGGGCGAGGATGGGAGCAGTGGTGCTGACCCGTGAACAGAGAAAGGACAAAGGAGGCAGAAACGGGTGGCTCGGAGCCTGTTCTTGTACTGAAGTACCCCGTGCTCTCTGTGGAAGATCTCCGTTGGGCGGGTGACTGGTGTGGGCCGTTGACTGGAAGGTACGCGGGTGGCCCGACACTCTTTGCGCAGACTGCGCTGCGACTTCTGCGACTCTGTCGGAAAAGTGCCGCCGTTGCGATGCAACAAGAGGGGTGGCGTGCGTCCCTTGGTGGCGTGCGTCCCTTGGTGGCGGGGCGGTGCCGGGACGACACCAAACGATCGGCCGCTTCCTGACGTCGTCTACGCCGGCCGAGGAGTTGGCGTCGTTCTTGTCGGCTCGCGGGCATAGCCTGTTGGACAGCGGCCGCGCGTCGGAGCCGCAGGCGGGGTACGCCAAGACGGCCGAACTTGTGCCCGACGACCCCGCCCTTGCTGCATGGCAGCGTCAGGCCGAAGCCCGGCAGCACGGGCGGAGCGCGGCGGCGTCGTTGCCGCCGCGCGTTCGTCCGCCGCGTTCGCCGCGTCCGATCGACCCGCTGGCGGAGTTGCGTCGGATCGAACGGCTCAACGCCGAAACGCGCCGGCAGTTGAACGAGACCCTCGGCATGCCGACGCCGCCCGCGCCACCAAATCCGTACGGTCCTCAACTGTCATCGCTCCCCATCCCGCAACCCGGCCTCCCGCAACCGCAGCACCAGGGCGTGGATTTCTTCCGGCTTGCGGTTTCCGCCCTTGCACGGCTTCTCGGTCTGCTTGGGCTTACGATTGAGCCGAATAGCCAGGCTCCGGCGAGGCGTTCCGGCATGTGGCCCGTCTCGCTTGGCAAGCCAAAGCCGCGGCCTATGGCCGTGGTCGATTACTCAGTTAAGCCGTGGGTTGTCCGGGATGTAATGAACGTTGAGCATCGATTGCAGGAGTGGATCGCCGATCTGCTTCAGCAGTCTCTTCCACAAGCCGTCTGCGTCGGAAAACACGTGCCGGGCGGTTGCGGGAGTCGTAAGCCAAACGCCTTTTTCGAGTTCGCGTTCAATCTGCCCCCGCGCCCATCCGACGTAGCCTACAAAGACTCTGCACGGGTGTGCCCGTTGTTCCAGAAGAGCGGCCATATCGCGGTCTTTGGCCGTGAAGAACAACTCGGGA
The DNA here is from genome assembly GCA_964472545.1 of uncultured Planctomycetaceae bacterium. Lineage (GTDB taxonomy): Bacteria > Planctomycetota > Planctomycetia > Pirellulales > Thermoguttaceae > CAYYNP01. The sequence continues at coordinate 7,862 of CAYYNP010000327.1, forward strand.
AGCAGTTCGACGTTGCCGAAGAATCGGTTCTCGTGCAACGCCATTAGTGGTCCGGAAACGGGGCCACCCAAGCTCAATTGTGGGTAATCGTCAAAAGGCTGCCCAACGACTCGCTCGCAGATGGCTCGGACAAGATTGCCGGCTGGACGATTCAGCACAACGCCGCAGGCGCCCTTTCTGCCGTATTGCACCGGCAGAATCACCGTCCTGGTAAAGGTGGGATCCTGCTGCCGAGGTGACGCAACAAGGATTTGGCTCTGCAAGTATCTCATTGTTCTGACTCGACAGGCGTCGGTAACGGCAGCCCGATCACGACCGTGCCGACGCCGTTCGGCATGAGTGAGCGTGGATCTGCAACGCATAGCTGTGGGGCATCACGTGCCAGCGCTGAGGTTTAGGTCTTCAAGAGCGAGAAGACAATCGCTTGCTGGAAGCGGACTCTTATGGTGTCCATACTATGCTCGTCCATGACTCGCTTCAGGTTGCCTGTTTTCCCGTGATACGACACGGGACGCTACCTCTGAAACGCCCTCACGCGGCCACAGAGGGGCGTTTGGGCTGCGGCGGCAAGATCGACGGGCGTCAGTGGAAGGCGGTTCTGCCGCGGTGGGTGGTGTGAGGAGTGGCCAACCGGAGGTTGAGGCAACATGGCCGCCTCAATGTCACAAGGAGGATCGGTACAGCATCCGTCAAGCCCCGCAACGCGGGAAGATTAACGCGACGGACACGGTGCTCTGGAAGTTGCTCCATCAGCCGTCGGACGCGGGACAGCATCCCCCCCGACTTCTTGATCCCCGCAGCCCGGACCTGATCGGCCTGAAGTTCGGGTACGTCGCCAAAACAGTTGGCCGGACATTCCAATAGCTTGCCTTCGTCCGTCCGCGTCCTGCTCAACGGCCAGTCAGTCTACGACCTGAGCTCGGACCGCCGCGCCCGAGTGGCTTCAACACGTTTGAGAGCACGTGCCGGGGCCGTTTCTCGTGCCCCTTCGTCGTGCCATCAGTGACGGCCGCCGTTGCGAGAATCCGGCGGTGGAAGAACAGAAATGGCGATTCCGGCGGTCTCAGAACTCGAGCTGCAAGCGAGTGAAAGCCTCGTAGAGGTCGTCCGGCCGTGGGTCGCCCGGTGCGGCCTTGTAGAACTCACCCGTGAAAAGCACACCGGCCCCCATTTCGGCCTTCAGCCCGCCGCCGAAATCGAGCGTGAAGATGTTGGCCAACTCCGTGCCCATGTCGCTTGCGCCGCTGACCGGGTTGGACGCTTCGGAGCGGAACCAGCCGACGGCGATGGTGCCGGATAGGCACCGGTAGATAGGATAGTCGTATTTGCCCTGCACGGTGAACAACCCAAGACCGCGGTTTTGCAGACTGACCCCCAGGTCGTTCACGTCGCTGGGGCCGTGCGGACTGGTGAGGACGAGATAGCTCCAGTATCCTTGCGAGCCGAAGTTATCGCGTGCGCTCTGTGCCACGGTGCGGAACCCGTCGTCGGGGCTGCCGTTTCCGGTCGAGTAGAGTGTCTGAAAACTCACTGCCCCCGGGCCGATAGGAATGGCACCCAACTCCAGTTTCGCGGCCGCGTCGTCGTGAGAGAGCGCCGGCGGCCCGGCCAGTTCTTCGCGCTCGCCCGCGTTGTACATGACGAACGCGTGAACGGGAAGCCCGGCCAACGTCGTCGTCGCGCGAACGCCGAGCCATGTGTCCCAGGCCGAAGCGTAGGGTGCGGCCGTGGGATAAGAGTAGACGCCGTCGTCCAGGAGGTAATAAGCACTGAATCCGAGCGAGTGATCGGCGGTCCTTATCCAGTCCAAGTCCACCGTGAACAACACGGCGTCGTCGGCCGTTTGCGCGCCCCCTTCGTCGAGGGCGAAGATGCCGAACTGCATGTTCGCGTCGCCGAGGCCGGAGAGGGTCGTAATCCACGACAGCCCGCCGACGCTGAAATCCCAGTCGGAACTGAAGAGCGTCTGATCGAAGGAGTCCTGCCATGGCTGGATCCCCACACGCAGCCGGCCCAAGCATGCATTCTGGTAGCCCAGATATCCGTAACGCAGTTCGACGCCGACGCGGTCTCCGTTGGGATCGGTGGAAGCGGGGAACCGAGGTCCCACGTAGGTCTTCGGGAAGTCGAAATTCGAACCCCAGCCGATGTGTCCCATCTCGACCTGGAGATAGCCTTCCACGTGTTCGTTCGGGTGGACCTCCAGCCAGGTGCGAAACCGCTGGTTGAAGAAGGTCTGTGATCTTTGGGCGTCGTCCAGCGTGGCCGGGTGGAAACCGAAGTTGCTGGCGTTGTACATCACGCGATACTGGCCGCCGATATCGATCCAGGACGGATCCCGCCCGCGATTGCCGGCCGGAGTAGCCGTGCCGGCCTGCGAACGCACGTCCTCTTGAAGTTGCTGCAAGAGAGCGGCCTGTTCGCTCAATTGACTTTGCTGGGCCTGAAGCAGATCCGTCAAGTCCGCCATGTCGTCGGTAACGGCTGAGATCGACTCCTGCTGCGCCCCCGTCCAGGTGGCTGAAATGGGAGTCGCCGCCGGCGCAATCTCCTGGCCATACGCGGGCAGCGCAAGCCATGCCCCGACGAGGATCGCAGCGGTTGCGATAAGAGACTCAAATGGCGTCGTGCTCCTGCAAAACATGGCTTACTCCAGTTCGTTCTCTTAAGGGCTTGGCCCGGCCAGTTCTGGTGTTGAACGGCGGGCGTCGACGGAAAGACCGTTTTGGGAGAGTATGAAAGCGGCCGCCGGCCACAAGTGCCGGCGGCCCAGAGCGCGAAGGCCCTGCCCACCATCGCCCATGTTGACGGGCAAGCCGGCCCCCGGCGGCTAACGCCCGAAACTCATAGCTCTCAAACTCGTCACGTTGGGTACCGGCGGTGGTGCCGGGCCGGGCTCGGTCGCCGGCGGGGCGATGTCCGGAGCCTCTTCCAGCACTTCCTCCACGCACCCACCGCAACCCTTGGCGCAACTGGGTACGCATTTGTAGACGGGCACCTCGCAGGTGATCTCTTTCTTGACCAGCTTCTTGCGGGTGCGGGCCGTACCGCACTTCGGCGGAATCACTTTGCGGTCGGTCAGCGAAGCACAAGGGTCGTGTAGTGTTTCAACTCAAATGGCACAAAGTGGAGGGTAGGTGACGATCTC
>CAYYNP010000328.1:0-10911 GCA_964472545.1 uncultured Planctomycetaceae bacterium
GAGAAAGTTCGCGTTGCCGCGGTGTTCCTCGAGAACACCAATTTCAAGGAGATCTGGCCGTACCCGAACTTCGACACGGAGGGCCGCCGCCGGGAAGTCCTCCGGCTGCTGGCCGAAGGCTGTCCGCAGGTCGAGTTCGTGCCGGTGGCCGTCCGCAACGCGGCCGATGGGCGCAAGGCGATCGCCATGAAGGACGACGTCGACGGCTACCTGGTCTACGCGATGACGCTCGACTGGGGACTGGGTGGCGTAGCAATTCAGGTTGGCCAACTCGGCAAGCCGATGCTCTTGGTTGACGAGTTCCTGGGCGGATCGGGCGTGTTCCTGACGCGTTACGGCGAATTGTGTACGCGTGGCATCCCGGCCGCCGCCGTGTCGTCGACACGGCTGGCCGACATCGTAGCGGTGGCTCGTCAGTTCGCCGAGATCCGCCGCCCCGGCACCACGCCCACTTCGTTTGCCCAGCGATGCGAAGAGGTCTATCGAAAGACCTTCCCCGCGGCTGGCGAGATGAAGTGTGCAGACGATCCATTGACGTTGACCGGCATCGGCAAGTGTGTCGAGCGGTTTCGCAAGTCGCTGTTCTTGATCGTGGGCCGTGGCGGAGGGCGGGAGGCCGATTTCCTCGGCACGAAGGCGCGCTACATCGACTTTGCGGAACTCGACGCGCTGTACCAGAAGGTCGACCCGGATAAAGCCGCCGAACAGGCCGCCCGCTGGTCGAAGCAGGCCACGCAAGTCAGAGAGTCGGAACCGGCGGCGATCAGCAAGGCGGCCGGCGTCTACCTGGCAACGCTCGATTTGCTCAAGAAGCACGGCACCGACACGGTGACCATGAATTGCCTGGGCGGATTCGCGGCAGGGAAACTCCCGGCCTACCCGTGCCTCGGTTTTCGAGAGATCCTCGACGCCGGCGGGCAAGGCGTCTGTGAGGCGATGCCCGACGACACGCTGAGCATGCTGATGGCCCGAATTCTCACCGGCCGGCCGGGCTTCGTTTCCGACCCCGCCTTGGATACGTCGAAGAACCAGATCGTCTACGCGCACTGTGTGGCCACCACCAAGCCGTTGGGGCCCGAGGGGCCGCCCAACGACTTCCGCATCCGCACGCTGCACAATCGCGACCCGCGCGGGGCGTGTGCGGAGTCGTTCTTGCCCAAGGGTTACATGACGACCACCTTCCGCACCAACGTCGCCCGCAAGCAGCTCATCATCCATCGGGCGAAAGCCGTGGGCACGCTCGACAGCGAGCGAGGATGTCGCACCAAACTGGTGGCCGAGGTCTGCGGCGACATCGGCAAGCTGTTCGATCAGTGGGACCAATTCGGCTGGCACCGAGTGACCGTCTACGGCGACGTCGAGGAGCCGCTGTCCGAGTTCGGCAAGGCGTTGGGCCTCGATATTATCCAAGAAGCGTAGGCGCCGATCGGCGTGGAACCAAGACCGGAACGCCCACTGCCGTGTGCCACCACTTTGCAGGAGCAGTGCCGTCCGTACGCGTTGCGCAGAACACTGCTTCTGCGAAGCAGCGGCACACACTCTCTGTCTCGATCACGGGCTGCTGATGACGCGGCTACTTCGGGCGCGGCGTGCGCGCGCGTCCCATCACGGCCTCTTCGCGGTCGGCGTACGGCAACAACCGGTCGTCGAGCTGGCAGACGTGCAATACTTGCCGGTTGTACGTCGAGAGGCCACACAGCCGCATCACCCCGTCGTGGCTGCGAATCCGTTTGTAGAGTTTGACCAACTGCCCGATAAGGTGGCTGTCGAGGACCTCGACCTGGTCCAACTCCAGCACAACCCGGTGGATCAGATGCCGCTGGAGCAGTTGCCACACTGCTTCGGATAACGGCACCTGCGCCGAGCGGTCGCCGTGGTGGCTCTTGACTTTCACCAACAGCCAATCCGGGCCGCGGTCGACGTCCAATTCCCAGGCTTCGGCGAGTGCGGGCATGACGTTTCTCCTATCGCATGTCCGTCCGGCCGCCGGCAGCGATTGCGCGCGCCGTGCGCTAGGTATCGCCGTCGGAGACGCTTCCTGCTTCGGTCGTCTGACGACCCCTACAATCAATCATCATAGCAAAACCCAAGTATTCGACAACCCCTCGCTGAAGGCGCAAAACGAAATCAATCCGCTTTTGTCTGGAAATACGATCGCCGCAACGTGCCGGTTCGATCTCAGTCGAATAGCCGCTGCTGGTCTTCCGCAGAAGGCGTGGGAGGCGTGCTCAGCCCGAGGTGGTCCAATGCCTGGGGTGTAACCCTGCGTCCACGGGGGGTGCGTACCACCAGCTCGCTCCTCAGCAGATAGGGCTCCACCTCGTCGATCAGCGTGTCGGGAGCGATGTTCATCGTGTGGGCCACCGCTTCTACCCCCGCAGGTCCTCCTCCAAACACCCGAACGAGTGTTTTCAGGTACTTGCGATCTTGACGGTCCAGTCCCAACGCATCGATTCCCTGCATCTTCAAGGCGTCGCGGGCTACAGCCAGCGTGATCCGGCCGTCGGCGCGGCTCAGAGCGTAGTCGCGGACCCAACGAAGCCGGTTGTTTGCCAATCGGGGGGTGCTGCGGCTTCGAGCGGCGATTTCCACGGTCGCCGCCGCCTCGATCTCGACCGAGAGCTTGCCTGCGTTGCGTCGGACGATCTCGGCCAACTCCTCCACGGAATAGAACTCGAGGTGCTCGCGCAACTGAAACCGATCGCGAAGTGGGGAAGATATCAGCCCCGTTCGCGTAGTCGCCCCGATCAGCGTGAACGGCTTCAGCGGCATGTTGATCGTCCGCGCGTTGACCCCTTCGCCAAGGATCAGGTCGACGCGAAAATCCTCCATGGCCGGATAGAGAAACTCTTCGACCGCCTTGGGCATGCGGTGGATCTCGTCGATGAACAACACGGAGCGTTCTTCGGCGTTGGTCAGATAGGGGATCAGGTCCTTCGGCGCGGCCAATGCGGCTCCGCTGGCGATCTGGAAAGGAACGCCCATATCGCGGGGGATACAGGTGGCGAAGGTTGTCTTGCCCAGCCCCGGCGGGCCGTCGAAGAGGATGTGGCCCAGCGGCTCCCCGCGCTTCGACGCCGCGTCGACGACAATTTCCAGCCGGGCGTAGACCTCTCGTTGGCCGACCATATCCTGCATTCGCTGTGGGCGCAGATCGCGATCGTCGTCATGAATGCCCTCGGGCGACTGCAAGATCGGTTCGCGGCTCATCGTTCGTCGCTGCGTTGGTACGGGAATCTGGCTGCACGAACCGGTCAGTATAGCAGGGTCGGCCTCCGGCAAAAAGCCGCGGCCGGTGGTGGCGCCCGGAGGAGATTTCACGTACGCCCTTCGCACCCAGCCGCCGCTTGGCTCGACGCGCGCCGGGCGTTTACTGCCTCCGGCGCGACCACCGGTCGCGGCTTTGTGCCGTACACGGACGCGCAGGCCGTGTGCGTTACTCCGCCAGAATGGCCGCTAATTCCCGGCGCAGTTCGTCGAGGAGCTTCTCTTGCTCGTCGCTGAAATGCCCCACGCGGTGGGCGTAGGTGTCCATCCACGTGGCCAGCCGATCGAGCGCGTCGGCGTCGAGCCGCACGCCCTCGTGGCCATCTTTGGCGCGGAGCAGGGCCATCAACTTGCTCCGCCGGCCCGGCAGTTCGCCGACGATCGAGCGGTCACGTTCGAAGGCCAGCGTGCGCAGATCGTTGTTGCCGTAGGCCAACAGCGCATCGTACGACTTGCCGGGCGTGAGGTCCAGCGCGCGTGCCTTCTCGTCTTTGCCGTCCGGGCCGTGGCAGTCGACGCAAAGCCGATCCAGCGCCGGTTGTACCAGCCGGTCGTATCGCAGCGGCCACGAGCCTTCCGGCCCGGCTTCCAGCCGCGACGGTTCCCGCATTGCCGCCAACGGCGCGCCGCCCGACGGCGGGGCCAAATCGCGATGCTCGTGACAGCCGATGCAAGAGAGCGTCTGGTTCGGCTGTACGTAGGTCAACGACCGCATCGTCTGCACGGCCAGCCCGTCGCGGTCGAGCGCCTGGAAGAGAATCGACATGCCCGAGGGCACACGGAAGTAGGCCGAACCGTCTTCCTCCACCGGCACGGTTCCCAATACGAACTTGCCGGGATCCTCGCGCGAAACACCCAGCACGGGGCTGTTCATGTGGGGCTGCACCTTTGGCGGCACGCCGATCACGCGCAGCCGGGCGACCGAGCCGCGCTGGATGCCGTCGAGCCCTCGGTAGACGTCTTGCAGCAGAAACTTCCCCTCTTGCGGCCCATCCCAATCGACGGCCTCCGGCACTACGGCCGGCTTGGTGCGCGGGCGGACGGGGATCGGGTTCCAACTGGAAATCTCCGAATCGCGATACAGCGGCTGAAGATTGCCGAAGGCGTCGTAGAGATAGATCCCCATCGAGTTGGATGGGTTGCGCGGATCGTCGATCGCAAAGCGGCTATGGCCCGGCAGCCGGCGGTCGCTCCAGGCTACCAGGTAGTGCTCCTCGGAGAGCGGGAACGGGCTGGCATAGTACATATCGACCCAGCCTTCGGTTTCCGGGAAGGGCACCTCGGGCGTTAGCCGCGTCAACGGACGCTGCTCTTCGCTGCCGAAGGTCCGATCCAATAAGGCCAGCGACCCGCCGAGGTTCGAGTGATGGGCGCAAGCGGTAAAGATCAGCTTGTTCGAGTTCGGTATCGCCCGGGCCTCGAACACGCACTGCGGCTTCTTGGTGTAGTTGCCATAGACCAACTGCGGGTTGGTGCCGTCGGGGTTCGTCGACCAAAGGCTCATGAACGGTCCGTTGAAGCGGTCGATGTAGTCCCAGCGGGCGTAGATGATCCGCCCGTCGCCGGCCACCGCCGGGGTCCACTCGAAGTTCTCGAAGGCCGAAATCGCACACAAATCGCTGCCATCGGCGTCCATCTTGTGCAGCGTGAAGACGGGCACCGGCCGCGAGTTTCCTCCGCCGCAGCGGACGTAGCTGTCCGGCAGCATCGTGCCGTCGGTTGCGCCCGCGCTGACCTTGCCGCATTGCAGAGCCTGTCCCTTGCGCGTGGAAAGGAACACGATCTCGCCGCTGGGGAGGTATCGGGCGTCGAAGTCGTCGTACTTGCCCCGGGTCAACTGCCGCACGTTGCTGCCGTCGACGTTCATCTCGTAGATCTTGTAGAAGACGTCCTCGGGCAGATCTTCTTTCTTCACCTTGTCCGCCACGTGGGCCGCGTGCGGATAGAACTTGCAGTAGGCGAAGACGACCCGTTTGCCGTCGTAGGAGAGGTCCGGACGGATGAAGGTGCCATCGGGCCAGTCGGCCGTCAGACAGCGGACCTGTGGCTCGTCGCCGCGAAAACCCTCCAGCACCCAGATTCCCCCGCCCGGCTTCGACCACCAACCGTAGAATTGGTCGGACATGTGCGGGAACATGGGCGAGGCCTGTTTGACGAAGAGGATCTTGTCGAAATCGAGCAAGGGGTTCTTGAGCGTCATCTTCCGCACGGCCCAACGTGCCTGCATGTATTCCGCGCGGCCGTCCGCGGCGGGCGTTTCCGACCGAGCGATCTTCAGCAGAACGTCCGCCTCGGCGTCCACATCGGCACGCAGCCGTCGCAGGCTCTCGGCCAGCTTCAGCCCGCGCTCGACGACCAGCGACGTGGCGTATTCCCCCGGCGGGTCACTAGGCCGGCTGGGAAACTTCATGTGGTTGACCGACCACTGGCTCGTGCTGCTCTGCGTGGCCGGTTTCTTCAGCGCCAGGTTGTCCTTACCTTCGGGGCCGTAGATCTCGACTTCGTCGAGGTGAAACCAATTCTTGCCGGGTTGCATCAGCCGGAGGTAGCGGGCCTTTTGCCCGGCAAGGTCGATCGTGGCCGGCTTCTTGTCGGTTTGGCCGTAGAAGACCGTGCCGTCGTGTTGATAGACGCGGCGAAACTGCTTGCCGTCGTCCGATAGCAGCACGACCACGCGGGCCGCCCGCTCCGCCAGGTCGCAGCGGTTGAACAACAGCATCCGCCCCAGCGGCGTCGGCTCGCCCAGATCGACCTGCCACCAGGGGTCTTGCTCGTTCTCGGTGTGAAATCCCCACGACCCGGTCTTCGCGCCGTCGACGCCGCCGGCCGCGTCTTGCTCGACCGTGGCGTTGCTCGGGCGAGGTTGCGAAGCACCGGGTTTGTTGCGGAGTTCGTCTTGATGAAGCCAATCGGCCTCAATCTGTTCCGGAGAGATCGCAGAAGCCGGCGGTCCCGGTTCGGTGGCGGTCAACACGGGTGGCCGCAGGAAGGCCGACAACGCCAGGCAGAAGACGCCATAGTGGATTCTCATTTTCAGACCCTCACTAGAACGATCGTGACGCAACCCAACCGACATCAGTCTACACCAGATTGCCGCGCGGGCAAAGCGCGATGTGAATCCGCAACCGCAGGCACCGCCGAGCCTTGCCCCAGCCACCTGACTGCCGGGACGCCGCCCTGGTTCCGTGTGCGCAGACTCAGCATTCCGCCCACCGAAGACCGGTTACGGAATCTGCGAAGATGGCGCGGCGGCCCATATGTCCCCACCGTGCGATCCGGCCGCGATCATTGACTCACTGACGCGGCCGGCGAAACGACCCGGCTGCTGCCCCGAACGGCCGTCGGTTACCAGTCGTCCGTCCTAAACGGCGAGGCGGGGATCCCCTCCTTGTTGTAGAGGTTGGCGCCGGCGGGGTTCATCGAATAGGCGTATCGGACGGCCACCGGTTTGGCGACTTCTGAGCACTTCACGATCACGTCGTCGCCGTCGATCGTGGCTTCGGCCCAGTGCCATTGCTGGTCGGCCCCGGCGACGGCGAAGCGTCCGAGTTTGCCATCTTCGACCTCTTGCGTCGGCTCGAGACCTTCCTTCTTGCCGACCATCAGTCCGCCGCCGACGTGGTCGAACGAAACGCGAATTGCGCCGCCCTCGACCTTGATGCCCTTGTAGAGCGGGCCACAGGGGACGATCTCCTTCTTGCCGTACGTCTGGTGCAGGGCCCATTGGGCCAGCCGCCAGCCGACGTCCTGCTTGTTGCGGGGATGGATATCGTTGGCCTGGCCGATGTCGGTGATCACGGCCATGCCGGTGTGTTTGATGGTCAGCGCCTTGCGTTGGGCCTCGCGGATTCTCGCCCAGCCGTTGCCTCCGGCCGGATCATCGTTCGGCTGCTGGAAGTCGGCCAACTGGACCCAGTAGAAACCCAAGTCCGGATTGAACAACTTGCGCCAGCCGTTGACCAGCGCCTGGGTCTTGTGGTAGTACGATTCGCCTTCGCCGCCGTTCGACTCGCCTTGATACCAGATCGCGCCGCGCATCGCGAAGGGTGCCAGCGGATGGACCATGGCGTTGTAGATCGCCGAGGGGGAGCCGCCGCCGACCTGGGTGTTCTCGTCGTACGCGGCCACCTGATCGGCGATCGTCTTCAACTCGGGCACGCTCTGGAATCCGGCCAGCGACGTCCAGGGTTCAATTCGGGTGCCGCCCCAGTTCGAGCCCACCAGGCCGATCGGCACCTTCAACTCCGCCTGCAAGCGGCGGCCGAAGAAATAGCCCACGGCCGAGAAGCCACGCGCCGATTGCGGCTGGCAAACTTGCCAACTGCCGGGGCAGGTGTCTTTGGGCAACGGCGATGTGGTGTGGCCGGGGACGTTGAACAGGCGGATCTGCGGATGCTCGGCCGCGGCGATTTCCTTATCGGGGTTGAGCGCGCCGGCGACGCTCCATTCCATGTTGGATTGTCCCGAACAGATCCAGACCTCGCCGATCAGCACGTCCGTCAACTCGATCGTGTTCTTGGCCGTGACGATGAGCTTCTGGCCTTCGGCGTTGGCCTTCAGCGCGTCGAGCTTGACCTGCCAGCGGCCGTTTTCGTCGGCCTTGGCGGCCTTGCTTTGGCCGCCCAGCGATACGGCGACGTCTTCGCCCGGATCGGCCCAGCCCCAAACCGGTACGGGCAGTTCGCACTGCAAGACCATCGAGTCGCCGAAGATCGACGCCAGCTTCACGTCGGCCTGCGCCGAAACGGCCAGGCAAACGGAAACGAGAACAGCGGCAAGAGAGGTGAGAAGCTTGCGTTGGAAAGACATCGGTGGACTCCTTGGGGTTTGCGGTGAGCGGTCACTCCGGGACAGGTGCTTCGCGGCCGGTTCGCCGCCCGCACAGTCCCTTGGCTTCTGGCACTGTAGGTCGCAGTATATCAAGACGGCCGCAAGAATGCGAGAATTCCTAGCACGGCCGCAAGCAACCCCCAGGCGGCCCAAACGGCGGTCTGAAAGGGCGATTTCCGAGATCGTCGGGCTCGGTTTCTCCGTTCGATTCTCACCGAAAGCCGGTTCTCCCGCGACGGATTCCTGCGTATACTGTGGGGGCGCCCCGTAGCTTGAAGGAGCGTCATATCGAGAGGCCCTACAGAGGAGCGATTCGGTGCACAACGCGGCAAGTGCGGCAGACGAGAGCCTGATCCTGGCGCAGGTGGTTCGAGTCACCGAAGCCGAAGGGCCGGGGCGCCGGTTTGCGCTCTGGGTTCAGGGCTGTCCGTTGCGATGTGCCGGGTGCTGCAATCCGGAGATGTTGTCCTTCTCCCGCGGCCGAGCCGTCCGCGTGGCCGAGTTGATCCAACGCGTACTGACGGTGGCCCGGCGGGATCAGATCGAGGGTATCACTTTGCTGGGCGGTGAGCCGGTGGCCCAGGCGGCAGCCGCTGCGGAGTTGGCCGCGGCCGTGCAAGCGAATTGCCTTACGGTGATGCTCTTTAGCGGCTATGCGCTCGCGGAAATCCGCCGCATGGAGGACCCGGCCGCAAGACGTTTGCTGCGTCATACCGACGTGTTGGTCGACGGGCCGTACCGGCGCGACCTGCCGGAAACCGGCCGCCGTTGGGTTGGCTCGGCGAATCAGCAGGTCCACTTCCTCAGCCGCCGCTACCGGCCGGAAGATCCCGTCTGGCAGATGCCCAACAGTATCGAAATCCGCTTGCGGGGCGGGGAACTGTGCGTCAACGGTTTCCCGGCGGCCGCGGCCGTCGGTTTGTGGAAACGTCCGGGCGCGTCCGCACCGGCGTCGTGCGGGGGAGGAGAATGACGCGTGCGAACGATCGGCCGTTTTGAAGCGAACCTGTTGCAGATCCTCCACTGCTTCCTGGGACGGGCACCGGCCGCCCAGACGTTGCCGCTTCTGCTGCGCACGATGAACCGTCCGCCCGGCCTCAGCCGCGACGCGGTCGCTCTGGTGCAGGATGCCCTGGCCAAGGGGTGCGTGATGCTGGTCGCCCGCGGCGGATGGCGCCGCCAGCGCTACCTGCGCGAAGGTCAACCGGCCGAGGGCCGCCTCTGGCAGCGATCGTCGCCGGAGGAATTGGGCTTGTCGTTTTCGCCCAACGCGCTGGACTTTCTGATGTGGGCAACGGCCGAAAAGGCCGCCGGCGACGACGTCCACTGGCAGCCGTCGGCGGAGATCGCGTTGACTACCGGCGACCGTTACCTGCTCTTCTTGGCCTATGGCGCAGTACGCAAGACGGCGATTGGCGCGGCCTGGCGGCGGCCTCCGTTTTCGGCCGACGGGCTGTGTCGGTTGGCGTTTCCGGAGGATTTCGCCGACGGTGCTTTGGAGACGGCCCCGGATTATCGGCCGTGGACATCCGGCCCGGCGTCCGCTATCTTGGAATCGATGCAGCACGACTTGACGCGCCGGTGGCTGCGGTTGGAGCGGCAGAAGGGACGCATCGTGCAGCACGGACGGATGCAGGCCGTGGGGCGGTCGCAGGAGTGCGTGCTCGAGGCCTTTTTCGATGCGGTGGACGAGGCCGGCCGCCGGGATCTGACTCGCTTCCTGCTGGCGACGGCGGCCCGGCTGTTGCGCGATCGCCCGGGCGGCAAGTCCTGGGTCGGTGAACTCGGCACTGAAAACCTTCGGCTGGCCGAGCGGATCGAGACCTACCAGGCCGCCTTTGCATTTCTGCGGGGGCTCGAGCGGCTGCAAGACTGGCAACAGCAGGCCCGAGCAGTCGGTTACTTCGACGAAGGCTACGCGGCGGCGCAGCTCTGGAAGGCCGATTGGGAGACGTTTGACGGAGACACGACCTGCGACGTGGCACGCGGCATCGTACGCCGCTGGGACCCGTTGCACGCGGCGCGGAGCCAAGACGAGCAAACGGAGACGCCGTCGGAACGGGCGTAGACGCGCACGTCGCGGCGGCCACGATCTTCATTCGAGGGAGGTTTCTGATGAGTCGAGCCTATCGCATTCGGGTGCGAGAGACGTTGCGGCGGGTGATCCGCGCGACGGACCACGTAAGCTCGGAACTGGAACTGCTGGAGATCCTTCCCCAGGACGAGATGGCCGAACTGCTCGCCGCCGAGTTGATCGACCGCGGCTTCCAGCGGCGCGGCAACCTGCTCGTACGGCAAGAGGACGACGTCGTCGTGACGGTCGACCTGGAGACGGGCAACGTGAAGGTGGAGGCCGAATCGTCGGAGGACGTCAAGCTCGAGGCCGAGAAGGGCGGCGTCGTTTACGACCGTTCCCGACGGGCGCGCGAAGAGGCGAAGCAAGCCCTCAGCGACCAGATCCGCCAGAACCTGGAGCGAGAGGCCGAGCGAAAGCGCGAGAAGCTGCAAGCGGATGCGACCGATCGTCTGGAGGCCGAACTGGCCGGCGTTACGTCGGAACTCGACCAGGCCGTCAACCGCGCCACGGCCGAAGCGCTGAAGCGCAAAGCGGCCCAGATCGGCCAGATTAAGCAGATGACCGACGACCCCGAGAGCGGATCGTTGACGATTGTGGTGGAGGTGTAACGCATCATGCCGATCGAGCTTCCGGGTGGCTGGGGCAAAGCGCAGCGGTGCCCCAGGGATTCACGAGGCCGTGCGAACCGCGACGACCAGGGGCACCGCAGCGCTTTGCCCCAGCCACCCCATTGCAGG
>CAYYNP010000329.1:0-10897 GCA_964472545.1 uncultured Planctomycetaceae bacterium
CCGTTGTGTCCAGATCAGTTTCCCGAGAAACGGACACCAGGGCGTGAACGGTTACCTTTCTCCTTCGCTGCTTCGAGGATCCGACGCACGGCAGCCTGGAGGCAGAGATTGCCGTCTTTCTGGCCGCCCGGTTCTCGGCGGACGGCAAGAAACGACTGAAGGCAGTTGCCGAGGGCGACTCTCCTAAGGCAAGAGTGGCACACCGGGCGCTAGCGACCGCGGCACGGGCGGAAGAGCGGGAGGCAGTGCGCAAGGCAAACAAGGAAAGGCGGGAGGCGCAGCGCAAAGCGATCGAAGAACGGATGAAGGCACTGCGCGACGAGGCTGATCGTCAACCGCCGTCCGCGACTCCGTGAGCGTGGAGATGCAGGAACGGCTGCGGCGATTCCGCGCAATCCACAATCGCAGGTTGCCAGCTACGCACACTCCCCCCTCAACTCCTCCACCTCCTCAAACACCGCCGTGATCTGCTCGTCTCTCACGTGCCGGTCCATGTTGATGCAACACACGCCCGTCAGCCACGGATTGGCCGAATCGTACACCAGCCGGCGGACCGTGCGGCGGATCTCGTCGGGTGATTGCTTGACGATCTCGACCGGGCTGTAGCGGAGGTTCAGGAACGTCTCGGGCAGGTGCTTGCGCAGCTCGGCCACGTCGCCGGGCCAGCCGACGTCGAGGAAGTCGAGATGCGGCAGCCGGGCGAACGCCTCGGCGTAGCGGTGGGGGTCTTCGCCGCAGTAGTGGATGCCGAACGGGCGGCAGCGGATGCTCCAGCCGGCGTCGAAGGGCAAGAGGAATCGCTCGTAGTCGTTGACCGAGATCATCGTGTGCGAGCATTCGCTGTGCAAGAAGACCGGCTGCGGGATGTTCCGCACGTTGCGGTTGACGCTGATCGACGTGGTGCCGGTCGCGTCGGCCACTTGGCGGGTGAAGCGGTCGATCACCGCGGCGATGCTATCAAGAAACCCGGCGGCCAGATCGGGCTTGTCGAGCATGTCCATGAAGAACGTCTGTCCGCGGAGGTCGAGGGCGAGATTCAGGATGCCGCTGAAATTGACGTCGCCCAGCAGGCGGCCGTGGTCGGCACGCAGCGTGTCGCAGAGCGTGCCGAAGCGCCGAAATGCGTCCGTCTCGAACGGCGCGTCGGGATCGACGTCGAGCGACTCGACCCCCGCCGCCACAACCTGCGGAGGCCCGTCTTCGAGGTAATCAACCCGGCAGCCGAGCATCTCCGAAAGCAGGAAGCCGGCCGCCAGGTGTACGGCCCCGATCAGCGGGCGATCCTCGCCGCGGCCGTCGCCCAGCCCAAAACGTCCCCAGCGATCGAAGAGCGCCTGCTCCATCTTCCGTTCGACCTCCACGCGCCGGGCCGGATGGAAGAAGAAATCTGCGTCGAACGTGATCCCCTCGTGGTGGAACCACCAATCCGGGCCGAGGACCACGTCGACCGGGAGCACTTGGTTCTGTAGCAGGGCGTTGCGGCGATAATCCATGGTTGCGTGGCCTCCTGCGCGTAGGGTAGCCGAGGTCGCCCGACTTTGGCAGCGTTGGGAAGAAGACGGGACGTCGATGGGGCCAAAGCCTGACGTGGCGATACGCAGACACGGCCAAAGTCTGGCGACTTCGGCTACGGCGAATGCGACGACACTAGCAGCCTATCTGCTGTGGGGCGAGGCGTCCAGGGGCCTATTTGGCGTGCGAAGACTCGTATTGACGTGAGGCGGCCGGCCTGCGCTAATACGGCGATCTGCCACGCCTAAACAAGGAAGAGTCCATGACCATTGCCGAACTGCTGCGCAAGAACCGCAGCTATCGCCGCTTTCACGAAGATCGCCGCATCGACCGGGAGACGTTGGTCGAGCTGGTTGGTCTGACGCGGCTCTGCCCTTCGTCGTCGAATCGTCAGCCGCTGAAGTACTTGCTGGCCTGTTCGCCGGAAGAGACGGCCAAGGTGTTTCCGCATCTCGGCTGGGCCGGGTCGCTGCCCGACTGGCCGGGTCCGGCCGAAGGCGAGCGGCCGGCCGCCTACATCATCCTCCTCGGCGACAACCGCATCACCAAGGATATTAGCATCGACCTGGGCATCGCGTCTCAGAGCATGCTGATGGCGGCGGTCGAGCGCGGGTTGGGCGGTTGCATGCTGGCTTGGATCAAACGCGACAAGCTTCGCCGGGCCATGAACATCGCCGACCACTTCACCATCTCCTTGGTGATGGCGTTGGGCGAGCCGAACGAGACGGTCGTGCTGGAGGACCTTCAAGGCGAGAGCATCGACTACTGGCGCGACGCCGACGACGTACACCACGTGCCGAAGCGGACGCTTCAAGAACTGCTGGTGGAGTTTTGAGTTGGGGGGCGCCTCGAGCGCCCCTACGTCGCCACCTTGCTCAGTAGCCGATCGGCCGGCTCGGACCACTGGCCGGTGTGGAGATAGCAGCAATCGCCACCAGATTTCACGGCGGCTTGCAGGGCTTGCTCGGCGCGCTGCATGAGGGCTGCCTCGTCTTCCTCGGCGCAAGCTACCGCCGCACTGAGACTGACCGTGAAGTCGATCTGGCCGCCGCCGTCGGGCAACGAACATCGAGAGATCGCCTCTCGCAGCCGTTCCGCCACCATGACCGTATCGGCCAAGCTGGTGCGCGGCAGCAGCACGGCAAACGTGGAGGCGTCGTATTGCACCGGGAAGTCCATCTCACGAATGGCCGCGTTGACGAAGCGACGGACCGTCTGCGTCAACATCTTCCCCACCGTTTCTTCGCGGCCGGCGACGATCTTCTCGTAGTCGTCGATCTCTGCCAGGATGGTCGACGGTGCGCCGCCGCCACGACGCGATTCGGCGATCCGCCGTTCCAGGCACATCATGAACTCGGCCTGTTCGGCGACGCCGGCCGGCAGTGGCTTCGACCGGGCAGGAACAGGCGGCTTCGGCGCGGGTTCAGGGCCAGTGTCGGTCGGCTGGGGCGGCTGGGGCGGCTGAGATGGCTGGGCCTGTTGGGGTGGCTCGGTTGGCTCAGTTGGCTCAGTTGGCTGGGGCTGAGACGTGGGGGCTTCTTCGGCGACCGGTTCATCGGGGCCGGGCTTTTCTTTCGGCTCGGGCTTCTCTTTCGACGCGGGCTCTTCTTTCGGCGCGGGCTTTTCTTTCGGCTCGGGCTTCTCTTTCGGCGCGGGCGGAGAGGTGCCGCACGGTTGAATCTCTGTGCCGTCGTGCCAATGGACACAGTTGCGGCGGGTGTCTTTCGACACGTACAGTGCCGCGTCGGCCCGCTCGATCACGGCTGTCGCGTCCTCATCCGGCAGCAACTCGGCGACGCCCAGACTGGCGGTCACGCGGAGTTCGGTCTCCGCATGGTGGAAGACGGACCGTTCGATATTCCGGCGAACCTGCTCGGCCCGGTTCGAGGCGTCCACCGCCGCGGCGCCGGGTAGGATTAGGGCGAATTCCTCGCCGCCGTAGCGGGCCACGAGGTCCATTTTGCGTGCCGATTCGTAGAGCACGCCGCCGAGCCCTCGCAACACCTCGTCGCCGGCCTGATGGCCGTAGGAGTCGTTGAAGTTCTTGAAGTGGTCGATGTCGATCATGATCAGCGAAAACGCCGAGCCGAGACGCTCGTATTCGGCGACCCGCCGGGCCATCTCGTCGTCGAAGGCGCGGCGGTTGGCCAGATCGGTCAGGGCGTCGGTGCGTGCTTCGGCTGCGTGCGACTCGGCCAGCCGCGACTGTTCTTGGAGCTTCTCCTCGGCGTTGCTCAGTTGGTGCTGCATCTCGTCGTTGGCCGAGATCAACTTGGAAACGGCGGCTACTACGTCCTCGCCGTCCTGCGTGTCACTGGCCGCCAATTCTTCGCTGATTTCCTCGACGCGGCTGTTGTGTTGGCCCACGTCGGTGGCCACGCGGTCGGCCAACTGATGCAATCTTCCCAGCATTTCGCGGGCGCGGCGGGTCTCTTCGCTGTCTTCGTTACTCGGACGGACGCCGCGGCTGCGCAACCAGGCCCCGGCAAAGCCTCCGGCGGTTGCCATCAGTACGGCAAAGATAATGTCGATCAGAAAAACGGGCATAGTTGCGGTCCCCGTTCGGTCTCGTGTCTATATGTGGTGAATATCGGAACCGACGTTCCGTCGGATAGGCCGGCTCGGCGCGTCCTAACCGGACGGAATGCACGGGCTTAAGGCCTCTCATCTATTTACGTCACTCGGACGGCGAGTCAAGCCTGAGTGTCTTTGAAACGGGTGACAAACGGGCCGGCCGTTTCGAAGAACTCACCGATCTTCCGGCTCCGCAAAACCCGTATTACCATCTGAATCGGCCGCCCCGCCTCGTCGTTCATGCCCACCGCCAGCAGCTTCCCCTCCAGCGGCCGGGAGGAAATCAGTGCGATCCCCGTCGTCGAGATGTTGCGTGTCATGGCCTGGACCGGCTCGCCGAGCGGCTGGAAGGTCCGGTCGACGGCCAGCACGTCGGCGGCGATCATGATGTCGTATCGCTTCGCACCGCGCCGTTCCGGACCCTCATAATCCTCCGAAACCATCCGAGCGATGAATCTGGCAATCTCGCCAGGGGCGTGGGTGAGATCCTCCGGGGCAAGATGCGCCGGTGCGCCCTCCTTTGATGCCCTCTGCGTCGGTTCCAAAGCAACCGGCGCCGGGGTGCCTAACGGGACCTTTTCGAAAGCCCCGAACGCATCTGGCATCGCGGTCTGCATATCGTCCATCTCTGGGGGACCTCTCATCTTGGGACGGTTCTCGCTTCCCGGGGACACCTTGCCGTCGCAGCCCACGCAAAGGTCCTCTCCCATTCGTTGCGTCGGCAGTCGACCGTGAATCCTGCACGGACTCCGACGGCATTCTGGGGGTTTTGCAGTTGAGGCTGACGGTCGTAGCGATGGATCGGATCACGAGGAAGTCTACCGGATAAGTAGTGTTTGTCGGCAGTCTGAAATGCGCGTCGACAACATCGCCGCGGGGTGGGCGATAGACATGATCTTTCTGGCCCTTTTTGCCGGTCTCGGCTACAATGCCGTCTCGAATTGTCCGCTTTCTTGAACCGGAGAATATGCCGTGAAATCGCTCTTCACGTTGACCGCGTTGGCCACGATGATGGCCTCGTTGGTCGCCTCGCCCGCCGCAGCCGACGACGTGACGATCCTCGCACGAGACCTTTCCGCAAAGTCCGAGAACGTTGCCGCCGAGTATCCGCAGTTCGGCAATCTCACGCTCTGCGTGGGCCAGGCCGGGTCCATGCAATGGAACGCTAAGGTCGACGGGGGGGTATACTACATCCACTTCTTCTACTGCTCCGGCGAGCGGCGCCCCTGCCGAATGAGTATTGGCGGGCGGGAGATTCCCGGCGATGTGCTTGAAAAGCCGACCGGAGGTTTCCTGCCGGCGGAGTTGAAGTGGCAGAGCTACGGGCCGTTCGAGTTCTCCCGGGGCGAAAACACCATCCGCATCACCGCGGCCGGCTACATGCCCCATCTGAAAGGGCTCGTCGTCTCGCCGTCGAAGACGCCGCCGGACGTGGACCTCTGGCGCGATCGCACGGCAGAGGCCAAAAAGCGGCTGGCGAAGCTCAATCCGGCCGGATTGCAGGCGGCTATCGAGTATCTCGGCGGGAGGTACTCCGATGCTTATTCGGCGGTGGAATACCTCAAACGACTTGACTCGCTGCAGCACGAGTTGGCCGAGGATCCCACCGACTCGCAGCCGGCCGAGGCAATCCAGCGGCTGCGCCACGAGGCCCTGGCCGACGCCAATCCGTTGCTCCGTTTCGACAAGCTGCTGTTCGTGCGGCGATATACCTATCAGGCGACGCACTACTACACCGACTACATCGACGGCTGCGAACACTTTGGCGGCAATCTCTGTGTGCTCTCGCGGACCGACGGCAAAGTGACCGATCTGGCGCCCGAGTTGGAGGGCGGCATCTTCGGCCGCTTCGATCTTTCGTTCGACGGCCGCCGGGTGATCTTCGGCTACAAGCGGGCGCTGGGCGAAGGGTTTCGCATTTGGGAGGTCGGCGTCGACGGACGCGGCCTGAGACAACTCACCTTCGACCCGCCGGACGAACAGGCCCGCATCGAGAAGTATCGCCATCGCAACATGACGAGTTGGGCCGGCCGGCCGCTGGTCTATACGCACCACACCGACGACATGCACCCGTGTTACCTGCCCGACGGCGGAATCTGTTTCATTTCCACGCGTTGCGAGCGCGGCATTCTCTGCGACGGGCCCGACGTCTTTTCCACCACGACACTCTACCGCATGGACGCCGACGGGGGCCGGATGGAGGTGCTCTCCGACAGCCCGGTCAGCGAGGCCTCGCCCAGCGTGACCAACGACGGCCGCATCCTCTACACCCGCTGGGAATACGTCGACAAGGCCGACGTGGTGATCAAGTGCCTTTGGGCAATGCACCCCGACGGCAGCAACTCCGTGGAGATCTTCGGCAACGACATCACCTTCCCCGACACCATGCTTCACGGCCGCGCGATCCCCGGCGGCAACAACCTCTTCGTGGTGATCGGTGCCCCGCACATGCCGGCAGGCGTGGGTACCGTGATCCGGCTCGACCTGAACTACCCGATCCGCACGCGGCAGCCGATGACCTACATCACGCCGGATACCGACATCCGCACCGAATTCGGGTTTTTCCACCATATCGACGGCCGCTGGGTCCGCGACGACAAGGGGCCGCTCTACACCGACGCGATGCCGCTTTCAGAGAACTTCTTCCTGGTCTCCCACAACCCGGACAAGCCGTACAACGACGTGCAGGCCTACGGCGTCTATCTGCTCGACGAGTTCGGCAACCACGTGCCGATCCACCGCGACGCGGAGATGTCGTGCTGGCAGCCGACGCCGCTGCGCCCGCGGCGGCGTCCGCCGGTATTGCCGTCGGTATTGCCGTCGGTGCGGACGCCGACGTCGGAACCGGCCGAGCCGCAGCCGGCCACGCTGGTGATGAGCGACGTCTATCGCGGGCTTGCCGAAGTGCCGCGCGGCACGATCAAGTACCTCCGCGTGTTGGAGACGGTGCCGCGTCCGTGGGCCGCCCGGCGGTATTGGGACGGCGACGACGCCTATCAGCAACACGCCGTGGTGAGCCTCAACGGCAGCCTGCACGTCAAACGGCTGCACGGGATCGTGCCGGTCGAGGTCGACGGCTCGGCCCATTTCCGCGTGCCGCCGGACAAGAACCTGTTCTTGCAGGCGTTGGACGAGAACTTCATGGAAGTGCAGCGAATGCGGACGTTCATCAACCTCCGCCCCGGCGAAAACCGCTCGTGCATCGGCTGCCACGCCTTGCGGCAATGGGCCCCGGGCAACAAGCCGGTTATGGCGCTGGGGAGTCCGCCGCACGAACTGGCCCCGCAGCCCGGCGAGACGGCCCCACGCCCGTTGGACTACGCCACCGACGTGCAGCCGATTCTCGATCGTCACTGCGTCCGCTGCCACAGCGAAGAGAAGCCCGAGGGCAAGCTCATCCTCAGCGGCGAGTTGACCACTTTGTTCAACCGCTCGTACGAGGAGTTGCTCAAAAAGAACCTGGTGCAAGTCTTCCACGAGAACCAGCCCAAGACGGGCGACGCCTCACCCATCCCTCCCTACACGCTCGGCTCGCACCGCAGCCCGATGATCGAGTTGCTTCGCGAAGGCCACGAGGACGTGAAGCTCCAGCGCGAAGAGTTCATTCGCCTGGTCACCTGGGTCGACGCCAACTCCCCCTACTACGGCAGCTATTTCGGCCGGCGAAACTTGAAATACAAGGACCATCCCGACTTCCGGCCGGTGCCGAAGCTGGCGGGGAAGTAGCGGCGTAGGGTGCGTGAAACGCACCGTGAACTACTGCCCGCAACACATTCGGTGCGTTTCACGCACCCTACATTCCTGTCTGGCAACGCGACGCACTCAACTAGTGCCCACGTTGTGTCTTGCCCGTTGACCTCTTCGCCATTCGCGATTCCCACACGGCCAAGGCAGAAACCGCGCATTCACCCCCCGAGCGAACGGCCTTCTGCCGGGCGGCCAACGCTACGTTCTGAAATTTCTCTTGCCTTGAATCGGACTCGAATGCTATAATTGCACTAATGGGTTGGGACGTGAATGCAGCGGGCGTTTGCCACCCGACCGCGGGATCCGTTGAGGGAGTACACCATGAGACTTCCCCGTTCCGGTCCGTCATGACGGGTGTTCGGCACGCTGTCGAACACCCTCCACAACGTCGCAGGTTGCCGGAGCATGCGCGCGTAACCTGTCGGCGAGAGAAATCCGGCGCCGCCGGTGGCCGAGAATCGAGTACGGCCGATCACCGTGCTTCAGGACCGGTCTTTCCCGTCCGCATTGTCGCCTAACCGTGGGAGTAAAACTTCAGTATCGAAACCCTAAACCTGACGGCGCGTTTGCCGTTTCCAGATTAAGTTGTCATAACGATGGGGCGTGCCCTCTTGAGGTGGCACGGCCCTGTACGAACGTGTCAGAACACGTGACCTTTCTCTGGAGTGACAAACGCGCCTTATTCTTTGCGCTGTTGCCGCAGCGAACGTGCGGTAGCCAAGCTCGCTGGAGTTTTGGATCTCTTGCCGCCGGAAACCACCGCCAAACCCGGATTCTCTGACGCGGATTCTCTGACGCGGATTCTCTGCTGAGCGAAGAGTCTTGTCCTCGTCGACGGGTTCCGTGGCGTAAGCTTCCAGCTTGCGTGTGGCGCCGCCGGACGAACGGCAAGCAGGATGCTCGCCCCACTTTGAATGTTGACAGAGTGTCAGCCGGCCGCGATCTCGGCAGCGAACCGTTGCAACTCCTCGTCGGTCGGCAGCGACGGCTGGGCTCCCATCCGCGTGACCGAAAGGGCGCCGACCAAACCGGCCTGCTTGACGGCCTCTTCCAGGGCCAGCCCCTGGGCAAGCCCACAGCCCAGCGCCCCGTTGAAGGCGTCGCCGGCTGCGGTGCTGTCGCGGGCGTCGACCGGATGGCCGGGTACGAAGACGGTCGCGTCGGCGCCGGCAACCAGTGCCCCTTTCGCCCCCAGCGTGATCACCGCGTGACGTACGCCGCCTTCGAGCAACTTCGCCGCGGCGGTGCGGGCCGAGGCCTCGTCGTCCACCGCAACGCCGGTGAGCCGCTCGGCCTCCGTTTCGTTGGGCGTGAGGTAGCTTACGTGGCCGAGCAATGCCGCGTCTAACGGGCCGTCCGGGGCGGGTGCGGGGTCGAGCACCACCGGCACGCCGGCCTCGGCCGCGATGCGTGCCGCGCACTCGACCGTGTCCAGCGGGATCTCCAACTGCAAGAGCACCACGTCGGCCGTGCGAATCTGCTCGGCGGCCGATTCGACGTCGGCCGGCGTCAAGGCGTGGTTGGCCCCGGAGGCAACCGAGATCAGGTTCTCGCCTGCTCCGTCGACGAGGATCAGCGCCACGCCGGTCGCGTTGTTCGGGTCGCGGAGGATCCAATCGGTGACGATGCCCTCGTTGCGATAGCCCTCGACGGCCTGATCGCCGAACATGTCCTGTCCGATCTTGGCCACAAAGGTCACCTCGGCCCCAAGCCGCGCGGCGGCCACGGCCTGATTGGCCCCTTTGCCGCCCGGGGCGATCACAAATGAGCCGCCGGTCACCGTTTCGCCCGGCGCCGGCAGCCGCTGGGCCTTGACGACCATGTCGGTGTTGGAACTGCCGACGACGACGATGCGTGGAGTCTTCATGACGTCTTCCTTCCCACGAGCGATTCGGCTAGGCACCGGCCCAGATCAACAGCGCCAGCCCCAGGATATATCCGGCGAACATCAATCCGATCAGAGGATTCGTGCCCGGCGGGGCTTCGCGAAATTCCTTCCAGATGAACACGCCCCAAAAGGCGGCCACCATGGTGGCCCCTTGCCCGAGCCCGTAGGAGATGGCTGGGCCGGCGACGCCGAACGCGATGATGCTGAACGTCATCCCCACGCCCCAGATCATGCCACCGACAATGCCCCAGAGATGGTCCTGGAACGTGCCCTTGAAGTAATCGGAGACGGGCACCGGCTCTCCGGTAAACGGCTTGATCATGATCGCCGTGTTGATGAAGAAGTTGCTGACGAAGACACCTAGCGAGAAGAGCACCATCGCCGTGTAGGGGCTCAGCTTGCCGTCTTCCATTTCCACAAAATCGCCCGACATGGCCGCGGCCACGAAGCGGTAGAAGAACCCCATCAGGACGCCGCAAGCGACCGCCAGAATCAGCCCCTTCGCGCCGCCGCCCTTCCCTTGGCCGGGAAGCCGTCGATAGGCCAGCGCGTCGAGCACGATTGCGGCCCCGATCAACGCCACGCCGGCGAACAAGATCGCCGGATTGCCCTGCGGATCCGCCACGTAGTTGACCACCACGCCAAGCCCCAAGGCCAAACCGATACCTACCGGAAACGCGACCGACATACCAGCGATAGCAATGGCCGCCACCAGCAGGATGTTGGCGGCGTTGAATACAATTCCGCCTAGAAACGCCGATCCTAGATTGACCGCGTCGGCCTGTTTCAGATCGGCCAGGAAGCTCCGGCCAGCTTCGCCGGAACTGCCCAGCGTGAATGCGAAGATCAGCGACATCAGCAGCACGCCGAGCACGTAGTCCCAGTAGAACAGCTCGAAACGCCATCGTTTGCCGGCCAGCTTCTGTGTGTTGGCCCACGATCCCCAGCAGAGCATCGTGATTACGCAGAAAACGATCGCCACCGCATAGCTCTGAAGCACGAACATCCTGCAGGTCCTCCCGGTATGACTGGCCAGCGTGGGTGGCAGTATAGCCGTAGGCCCGCAAGCGGTCAATCATGGGCAGACCCCAGACGTCAGGAGAACTGCAAAGTTGATTCGCGGGAGTGGAAAAGGGGGACTGGCTCCGAGCCGGAATCAACACGGAACCTGCCGAC
>CAYYNP010000330.1:0-10695 GCA_964472545.1 uncultured Planctomycetaceae bacterium
CGTGAGCGTCCTGGCCGGAACCACCATCAGCGCACCGCGCGTGGCGGCGGACAACATCAGCCTCACGGCAACCGGAGCGGGTAGCATTGAGGTCGGCAACCTCGAAACGTGGGCCAGCACGGTCACCCTCGACGCCGCCCGCGACATCCGGCAGATCGAGGGCGTGACGGCATCGGTGATCGCCGACGAGGTCTCGGTCACCGCCGGGCTCGACGTGGCGGTCGACGAGGGCGTGTGGCTGGATGTCGATCGTGTGGGCATCGAAGCCAACTTGAGCGTGTTGATCGATGAGAACTACTTCGGGCCGCTGGTCGTTTCCGCACAGCGCGACATCATTATCGACACGGAGATCGTCGCTGAGGAACTGATCGACTTCAGCGCCACGAACATCGTCTTCACCGAGAACGGCGGGATCCGCAATCTGTCCGACGCCACGATCCTCAGCGCCACCGGCGAGTTGCGCTTTGCCGAATCGACGCGCCCCGGCGCCGGGGATATCCCGACCATCGAAGGCGACGACGTCACGATCGCCGCGGCGGAAATCCACGGCGGCGAAGACGTGCTGCTCGGCGGCGGGCGGCTCTCGATCGTTTCGGGCTCCGGCTTCAGTCTCCGCACGGCGGTCACCCAACTCAGCGCCGAGGTCCTCGGTCCCGGCGATGTGACGATCGATGCGCTGAGTTCGATCGAACTGACCGACGTCAGCGTCTTCGACGGCGACCTTGATGTCACGTCCGGCGGGAACATCATCGCTCGCAACGCCGTCATCGCCACCGACCGCTACTCGAACAAGCTCGATCTCTTGGCGGCGGGCACGATCGCGTTCAACGGCGCCGCGGTGGGCCAGTTCGTGCAAGTGAACGTCGACGCCGGTTCGGGCACGGCAAACCTCGGCGGCGAGTTGATCGTCGAGCCCAGCCTGATCGACGACGCCGTACACGAAGGCGACGCGGCCACGTTCCGCGTCGTGGTCGGCGATCCCACGCGGAGCTACGTGCCGGCCGACGGCAGCCACGTCGAAGTGACCCTCGATTTCGGCGACGGCACCCCGCCACAACTGGTCCAAGTTCCGTACATCCAGCCGGGCCTCGAGCATTTTGGCGACCCATCGCTGGTGATTCAAGGGAAACAGCCCGACGGTCTGCTGGGCCAGGCCGTCGCCACCGGCGACGTCAACCGCGACGGGTTCGACGACCTGATCCTCGGCGACCGACTCCACGGCGGCCCCGTGGGGACATCCACCGGACAGGTCCTCGTCTATCTTGGCTCGAAGGCCGGGTTGAGCCCCGATCCGGTCTCAATTCTGGAAGGGAAAGACGAGAATGGACTCTTCGGCAGCCAGGTGGCCTTCGTCGGCGACGTCAACGGCGACGGATTCGGTGACATCCTGGTAAGCGCCCCGGGCCAGTTGGTCCACTCGACGGTCACCGAGATCGGCGACGACGGGGCGCCCATCCAGACGTCGCTCGTCGCAAGAGGCCAGTTCACCATCTTCGCCGGCTCCGCCAACGGCTTGCAGCCCGAGCCGCTGTGGACCGCCGCGGGCGACGACCTCGATCTGCATCACTACTCACTCTCGGCCGGCGATCTGAACGCCGACGGCTTCGTCGACGTGGTGATCGGCTCGCCGGACTCCGACGTCGATCGGTTCGACGATACGGACGTCGTTCACCTCAGCGAAGCCGGCAAGGTCCGCGTCTTCTTCGGCTCGGCCAAGGGACTCGCCGAAGAAGCGGCGATCACCTACGAGGGCGATCAGGCCTTCGGCCACTTCGGCCATTCCGTGCAGGTCGTCGGCGACGTCAACGGCAACGGCATCGCGGACCTCGTGGCCGGTGCCCCCGATCAACACGACAAAGACCCCGAAGCAGGGCGTACCTATCTCTACCTGGGCTCCGACGCAGGCCCGTCGCGATACCCGGACAGGGTCCTTTCGGGCGACTCCGCAAACGGCCGGTTCGGCGCGAGCGTTTCGACCGCCGGCGACGTGAACAACGACGGGCTGGCCGACGTGGTGATCGGCGCCCCACAGCGACCCGATCCGGCCGGAGGCACGGGAGCCGCCTTCGTCTTCTTGGGATCGAAAGACGGCCTCGCCTCCGGGCCGCTGGCTATCGAGCCCGGCAACACGGCCGCCGCGTTCGGCTTCGAAGTGGCCGCGGCCGGCGACGTGGACGACGACGGATACGACGACGTCTTGGTGCGGACCGTAAACCACAAGGGGGCCGGGAAGGTCGAAGGCCAGGTCCTGCTCTATCTCGGTGCCGCCGACGGGCTGTCGACAACGGTCCTGCAATTGCACGAGGCGACGGAAGCGACCGTCGGTGTGGAAACGCCACGTCGCAGCGTCGCCGGCGGAGCCGACTTCAATCGCGACGGCTTCGACGACTTTGCCGTCGGTGCCTGGCAGTTCGGCTCACAGCAAGAGGGAGCCGTCTTCGTTTACTTGGGCAAGCCACTGAAGTTCGATCCGCCGGTGATCGCCGTCGTCGATGCCCTCACGCACACCTACCAGACGTTCGGCAACTACACGCTGACCGCCACCGTTCCGCAGGCCGACGCCGGCGACTCGTTCGCTCCGCTGTTGATCAACACCCAAGGTGCCCCGCTGCCGCAAGACGACCAGGCGGCGACCGATGAAGACACTCCCGTGGTGATCACCATCGCCGACCTACTGGCCAACGATCTCGACCCCGATCCGGGCGACGTGGTCTCCTTCGGGAGCATCAATGCCAGCGGACTCGTCGGTGCGCTCACTTTCCGTGGCGACGGGACGTTCGAGTACGACCCTCGCGGCCGGTTCGATCATCTCGACGAGGGCGAAACGGCTACCGACAGCTTCAGCTACACGGTATCCGACCTGGACGGCCAAACCGCCACGGCGACGGTCACGATCACGATCCAAGGCGTCGACGAGCCGCTGCTGGCCGAAGTCGTCGCCCGCCACGTCTTCTACAACAACTCGGCGTTCGACGGCAACAACGCGGCGGCCAACGCGGATGACGACGGAGCCGTTGCCGTGAACAAGTTCCCGCTACTACCCGGCAAGACGGCCGGCTTCGTCAACTACACCAGCTACAGCCGAGGGATCAACGGCGTGATGGTCGACCTGGTCGGCCTTCCGCCCGAGGCGGCGTTGACCGCCGCCGACTTCACGTTCCGCGTCGGCGGCGTTCGCAACGACGTCGACCCGTCTGCCTGGGAGGCGGCACCCGCGCCGACGAGCATCACCGTCCGACGTGGCGAGGGCGTGGAGAATTCCGACCGTGTGACGATCGTCTGGGAAGACGGCGCGATTTCCGGGCAATGGCTGCAAGTGACCGTGGGCGCCGGGGCGAACACGGGCCTGGCGTCGCCCGACGTGTTCTACTTCGGCAACGCGATCGGCGAGGGCGGCAACTCACCGACCGACGCCTTCGTCAACGCGACCGACCAGATCGACGCGCGGAACAACCCCCATTTCTTCTTCAATCCGGCGCCGATCGACGACCAATACGACTACAACCGCGACAAGAACGTCAACGCCACCGACCAGATCATCGCCCGAAACCACTCGGCCTTCTTCTTCAACGCGATCGCCCTGTTCACGCCGCCGCAAGACGGCACGACACGGGAAGGCTTCGCCGCCGAGGCCGATGTACGCGACGAGCCGTTTCGAGATCTGACGTGGTTGCGCGAACTCGACGCCGCCGCGGAGGAGAGCCTGGCCGTCAAGGACCCCGACCCGACGGCCGACGTGATCGACGGACTGCTGGCGACGTACTGGCGGTAAGCCCCGCGTTCTTGTCCGGCAATACGTGGGACGGGTGGCTGGGGCAAAGCGCAGCGGTGCCCCAGGTCTTCGAGCCATCTGGGGCACCGCTGCGCTCTGCCCCAGCCACCCCCAAAACAGCCTTACGGTAGAGGCTGGCTATTGCATTGCCCGCGGTGTATGCTTGGCGGGCAGCAACGGAGATCTTCTCGGGAGGACGACCCATGAGAGTTTCGATTCGGTGGGCCCGATACAGCGGTAACGCGATTGTCTTGCTTACGGCCGTACTCTTGGCCGCCGCTACCGTGGCAACGACCGCCGACGGCGCCGAACCGGCGGATCATCCTTCGGTGCGGATCGCCGGGATCGTGCTGAAATGGCTCCGCACCGACAAACCGGCCAACTTCCGCCGGGCCGAACGGATGATCCGCGAAGCGGCCGCCGGCGGGGCCCAGATCGTCGTAACCACCGAGTGTTTCCTCGACGGCTACGCGATCGCCGACAAGTCGATCCCGCTGGACGAGTATCGCGCGTTGGGCGAGAAGATCCCCGACGGCGAGTACTTCCGCCGGCTCTCTGCGCTGGCCGAGGAACTGAAGATCCATCTGGTGGCCGGAATGCTCGAGGCCGACGGCCCGCGGCGATATAACACGGCCGTGCTGATCGGCCCCGACGGCGGCCTGATCGGCAAATACCGCAAGCAGAAGCTCGGACACGAACTGGTCCGCAACACGCCCGGGGGCGAGTCGACCGTCTTCGACACGCCGTTCGGGCGGCTGGGGCTGATGATCTGTGCCGACCGCACGGAAGCGGATATCGTGCGCCGGTTCTGCCGGGGCGGTGCCGAGTTCATGCTCTGTCCGTCCGGCGGGATGTTCGGCCCGAGGACGAACGATCCGATCGTCCAGTCCCGCTCGCGCGAGAACGGGATCTACATCGTCTTCGTCCATCCGGCCGAGTTCCTGGTCACCGCCCCGGACGGCTCGATCCACGACCGCACGATCCTCGGCGACCGGCTGCTGATCGATCCGCAACAGGTGGACAAGCAGCCGGACGGCAAACGCGTCTTCTACGTCGACCTGCCGCGGTAGCCCGGGCGGGAGAACGGGATAACTGAAGATGCGGACAGGTACAGTCTGTGCGAAGTACCCTTCGGGCCGTTCCGGCAGACTGTACCTGTCCCCTTTTTCCGCCGGATTTTCCGGCCTGCGGCGCTTGAAAACGTCCCCGGCGTATCGCACAATAGTGTGCGAGTTTCCCGCTGTCTTTCCCTACACGAATTGGAGATGCGACCATGTTGCGAAAAGCGGCTTTGTTGTGGGCACCCGTGTTCGCCGTGATCCTGACGTTGCCGGCCGTGGCGGCCGACGGCTCGGCGACCGTTACCGATCCGGCAGAGGCGGGCCCCGATTTCGCCGTGCAGGGCGAATACGCGGGCACGATAGCCGACGGCGGCGATTCGCAGAAGGTCGGCGTGCAGGTCATCGCCTTGGGCGACGGCAAGTTCCGCGGCGTGGCGTACCTCGGCGGGCTGCCCGGTGCCGGCTGGGACGGCAAAGAACTGGATCCGGCCGATGGCGAGACCAAGGACGGCGCGACCACGTTCGTCTTGCCCAGCGGTACCGAAGTCGGCCGGATCAAGGACGGCGTGCTGACGTTGCTCGAAGGTGGAAAGGCCGTCGGCACGCTGAAGAAGGTCGAGCGCACCAGCCCCACGATGGGCGCCAAGCCGCCGGAGGGCGCCGTGGTGCTTTTCGACGGCACCTCGCCGGACAACTTCCAGGGCGGGCGGATGACCGAGGACGGTTTGCTGATGGAAGGCTGTACCAGCAAGAAGACGTTCGGGAGCTTCAAGCTGCACATGGAATTCCGCACGCCGTTCAAGCCCGCCGCCCGCGGACAAGGCCGCGGCAATAGCGGCTTCTACGCCCAGGGCCGTTACGAAGTGCAGATCCTCGACTCCTTCGGTCTCGAAGGCCTGCAGAACGAGTGCGGCGGGATCTACAGCGTCGGACCGCCGAAGGTCAACATGTGCCTGCCGCCGCTAAGCTGGCAGACCTACGACGTGGACTTCACCACGGCGGAGTATAAGGACGGCAAGAAGGTGAAGCACGCCACGATGACCGTCCGCCACAACGGCGTGTTGATCCACGAGAATCAAGAGTTGGACCACCGCACCACCGCCTCGCCGCTGGCCGAAGGCCCGGACGCCGGCCCGATCTTCTTCCAGAACCACGGCAACCCGGTCCGCTTCCGCAATATCTGGGTGGTGCCGAAGTAGTCGCTGCGCCGGCAGACTGCGACGAAGCTTGGACTGTATAACTCAACGGCCACGGCCGCCGATGGTGGCCGTGGCCGTGTTTGATTGCAGAAACGGTGGACGTGGAGTGGAAAAGGGGGACTGGCTCCGAGCCACGACAGACATCGAGTCGCTGGAAGACACTGCCGGCTCCGTGCCTGTCCCCTTTTTCCACGGAGGCCCATTGTTCGCGGGCAACAACGCCCCCGCCCGAAAAAGGGGGCAGGCCCGAAAAAGGGGGCAGGCACCGTCGGCAGCGCGAGTTGCGTCACTTCTGCGGGTCGTCGACGGAGCCGGTCCCCTTTTTCGGGCTCTCCAACCATTCCGGCAGCGTGCCATCGCCCGTCTTCTTGCCTGCAAGCAGCCAACTCAGATTGAAACGTGCCATCGTGGCGCCGCCTTTGGGGCCGCCCTCGAAAAAGAGGTAGGCTTGACCTTCACTCTTCGTGCCCGGCCGGCCGGCGAAGAGCGAGGAATACGCAAACGGCCCTTCAAAGACCAATCGCTTCAGCGGCCAGGTCTTCCCGCCGTCGAAGCTGACCCAAACGGTCCCGTGATGCCGTCCGCCAGGCGAATCGCAGTTGCCAAACAGCACGATATCGCGGCCCTCAATCGGCAGCCGCGTCATGCCGCCCATGCAGCCGTAGGTCGTGTTCTGAGGGCCGTCCGGCAGGATCTCGACCACCTGCCAGTCGCGCCAGGTTTCCCCGCCGTCGTCACTCCACGCATGACGGCGCCGTTTCGGGGGCTTGTGCTCGTTCCAATGGCTGCGGGAGTTGTAGTACAGCCGGCCGTCGGACAGTTCGACCACGCAGGCCTCTCCGGTGGCCGTCTCGGCAAACGGCTTGCTCGTGTCCCAGGTCGCGCCGTCGTCGTCGCTGTAGATCGCGGTGGTATAGTGCGTGGGCCAGTATTGCCGGTCGTTGCTCACGCCGTAGTGCCGCGCGGGCCGGACCAGCCGGCCGGCATGTTTGCCGTGCCGCAGCGTGATGCCGTGTTCGTTCATGCACATTGAGGGGACGTTTCCGTTGGCGTCCGGCCGGATCGTCGTCTCTTGGGCCTTCCACGTCTTGCCGTGGTCGCGGCTGCGATAGACGGTAAGCGGCGCCGGCGGGTGCCGTTCTTCCACGAACACGAGCACGTCGCCGGTGGTCTCGTCGACGGTAGCCCCGCCGGCCTGAATGCCGGGCCCAATTGCAATCGTATCGCCCCAGGTCGCGCCGCCGTCTTCACTACGCCGCACACGGAGGCTCGTCGCGCCCCACGTGGCCAGGATTGTGCCGTCGGTCGCTACCACGACGTTGGGGAATCGCTCGTCGGGGAAGACCTGCACGAAGTCGAGCTTCGGCTCTCCCAGAAACGCGTCGATCTTGCCCTCGGCCGGATGACCTGCCGCCGTGAGCCGGGCTTTCGGCGCCGCCGGCTCGGCCGCGCTCGTAGCGACGGCTGCCAGGACAACGATCATGACACAGCCCAGGCGTTTGCGAGTCACCATGTTCATCTCCTCCTACTCACCCAACATCCGCTTCAACTCCGGCTCGATTGCCTTGGCCCAAATCTGATATCCCTTTTCGCTCGGATGCGTCGTATCGGGCATATTCTCCGCCGACAGATGACCTTTCTCGTCGAGAAACGCCGGGCCGATATCCAGCAGTTTCACGTTCTTCATGCCTTTCAGCAACTCCGGCAGGTAGGAGTTAAGCTCGACGATCTCCTTGCGGTGCGGATGGTCGGCCTCGCGGCGGCGTGGGAATACGGCCAGCACCAGGATCTCCGTTTCCGGGTAGAGTTCCATCAACTTCTGCACCACCGCCTGCACGCCGTCGGCCGCTTGCCTGGGCGTGTCGCTTCCCCAGCAGATGTTGTTCGTGCCGATCAGCAACACGGCGCCCTTGGGCGCCTTTTCGAGCTTCGGCAGATGGTCCAACCGCCAAAGAACGTGCTGCGTGCGGTCGCCGCCGGCTCCGAGATTGATCGCCTTGCGCGGCTCGAAGTGCTCCTTCCAGACCTTGGCCCCTTCACCGTCGAAACCGTGCGTGATCGAGTCGCCGATCATCAACAGGTCGATATCGCCCTTGGCCATCTGGCCGATCTTCTCGGCCTGCAAGGCAAACCACCACTCGACGATACGCGGCGCCGGCACCACGGCGTGGTTCACTGCGGCGGCCGCTGCCTCTTGCGGGTTCGCCGCGACGGGTTCCGTGTGCAGCAACGAGGTCGTTGCAGTGATTGCCACAAGAGTGAGAGTCGATACGCGCGTCATGATTTGGGTCCTCTCTTCGCAGGCTGTGCGGGAATAAGCACAGTAGGCGTCTCGCTCCGCGAGACGCCACTACATCTCGCGGAGCGAGATGGCGACTATGTCATTGAACGTCACTTTAGCATCGCCGCTACGCCGTGTCCATCTGCTCTCCGGCTGCTCCCCGGGCAGGGGACTTGAAAGGCGGACGTCGCAAGGTTATCGTCAACTCGCTGGCAAACACGGCAGACAGCGAACCTCGGGAGGACCATCGGCCATGGAAAAAGCGACCAGATGCCTTCTCGCCGTGCTGGCGGGACTGTCCGCGATCGGCCTGGCAGCCGCACAGGACGGCAGCGCGAGGCCGTTTGCCGAATATCCGCAACCGGCGGCCGATTATCTGTCGCGGCTGCACGGCGACGGCACGCCGGCCTCTCGGCTCGGGGCGCTGTCTTATCGGCCGGATTACCCCGGCGGCTTCGCGGCCTGGCAGCGAGACGCCCGCAAGAAGCTGACCGGCCTGTTAGGACTGGACCGCATTTGGCGCGACGCGGGCGACCACCAGCCGGCCGTGCGTCTGGGCGAGCCAGTTCGTGAAGACGGTTACGATCGCCGGCGGGGAGAGATCGAAACCGAGCCCGGCGTGACCATCCCGTTTTGGCTGTTAACGCCGCACGGCGAGGCCACGAAGACCCGCCCGCTGGCGATCTGTGCCCACGGCCACGACCCCAACGGCTGGAACACCTACGCCGGCGTCTACGGCGATGAAAACCATCGCAAGACCACGCTTGCCAAAGACGGCGACCCCGGGGTGCAGGCCGTGCGGCGCGGCTTTGTAACGCTCGTTCCGGCTACCCGCGGACTGGCCACAGCGGCGTCGATCCCGGACCTCAAGGGCCGTCACGGGGCTCGTCCGTGCCGAGCCCAGTTGGTGCACTGCCTGCTGGCGGGCCGGACGGCCGTCGGCGAGCGCGTTTGGGATACGCGGCGGCTGTTGGATTGGGCCCTCGAGACGCTGCCCGGGATCGATCCCGAGTCGGTCGTCCTGCTGGGAAACTCCGGCGGCGGTGTGCTGACGGTCTATGCCGCGGCCTTGGACGAACGCATTAAGGTGGCCGTGCCGAGTTGCTCGTTTACGTCGTACACCAGTGCGTCGGGCTTCATCTTCCACTGCGACTGCTGCCTCGTGCCGCGCGCCCAGGCCGAACTCGGCGACATGGCCGACGTCGGCGCGCTGGCCGCCCCGCGAGCGCTGCTGGCCGTGCATGGGCGGAAGGATGGGCTGCACAATTCCCCCGACGTGGAAGCCGCCATGGCCCGCGTACGTACGATCTACGCGGCAGCCGGCGCGGCGGGCCGTTTTCGCCACGCTTGGGGCGCGGCCGGGCACAAGTTCTATCCGGAGATCATGTGGCCGTTTATCGAATCGGGGCTAACGAAGTAGACTCATGCGAGACCGCACTCTGCCATACGACAACACTCCCCTGGACCGAAAAGGAGCGTCGACGTGAGAAAGTCAAACGCCAAATCATGTTCCCTATTGCTCGCCGCCGCGCTGGGTGGACTGGTAAGCACGTTCGGATCCCATGCCGTCGCCGAATCGTGGGAAGACGAAACGGTGCTCGTCTCGCCGCAAGGCGATCAGACCGTCGTCCGGCCGGTCCGCGGCGACAAGATCCTCTTTCAAAACGCCGATCCGCAGTTCGCCGTCGAATGGGGGCTGGCCAACGCCCGAAACACCGTGATGCTCTCCGGCAAGTATCTCATCGGTGAGAGCATCGACGTGCCGCGCGACGACGTGACGTTGATCGTCGGCCAAGGTGCCGAAATCGCCCTGAACCCGGACACCGAGCACACCACCGACATCGGCTTCCGCCCCGCCGGATCGCACCATCTGGTGCCGCTGATCTACAACCGCGGCAAGAACAACGTGCGGGTGATCGTGCTGGGCACGCTGGTTCGCTCCATCTGGGAAGACCAGAAGCCGTGTAAACAGACGTTTCCCGTAGTCTTCGACGGCCGCAACGAAGAGCGCACGTGCGGCGTCGAAGGCGGCACGCTGGTGGTGGCCGGGTCGTCGGGCCAGTCGTTCCTGCTGCTGGACTCCCGCGGCATACAGGTGCCGCTGGTGACTTTGGATTCCGAGTCGACACTCGACGCCGTGCTCACCCTGGAAGGCTGCGAAAACTGCAACCTGGGGATGATCGTCAATCTGGCCCCGGAGCCCGGCGGCAAGACGGGCGAGACGATCGACCTGAACTCGAGTAACCGCAGCATCCGCATCGAACGACTCGTGGGCGAGCGCTCCCAAGAGATCATCGACCTCAACGGCAGCCACGCCGACGTCCGGGAACTCGTCTCCATCGGCCGCCCCCAAAAGCTGCTCTGCTTCTGCGTCGGGTCCGG
>CAYYNP010000331.1:0-1468 GCA_964472545.1 uncultured Planctomycetaceae bacterium
CGTCGGCACTGCGAATCCCTACAGCCACATCGATCGTCGACGGAGCCAGTCCCCCTTTTTCGGGCTCCAGCACACCTTGCAGTTCTCCTGGGCAAATCGCCCTACTGCTTGCCTAAACCGCCGATATCTGCTCTACTAAGTGCCCCGCCGGCGAAACCCCAGATAACGGGGGGTGTTGCGTCGCAGCTCCCATCTTCCCGCGTCCAAAGAAAGGCCTCTTCTTGATCATGTACCGAATTGTCCCCTGTTGGTTTCTCGCGCTGTTGCTGGGTGCCAGCGTCGTTTCGGCCCGGGCGGAGCGGATCCGCGACGACGTGGTCGAGAATCAGAACGAGGCCTTCCGCCAGTATTTCGAGGCCGACGTCGTCTGGCGTTTCGACGACCTGCCCACCAAGGGGAAGGTGCCGGAATATCGCGTCCCGTGGTCCGGCTACATCTATCCCGATCGGGCCGGCGGCACGGTCGGTGCGATGCAGAAATACGATCGCGCTTTCGGTGGCAGTTCGGCCACGGCCTGGGAACGCTGGGACGCGCGGGCCCACAAAGATCGCGGCCCGGGGCTGTTCGGGCGCGGTGTGCTGGCCCTGAACGTCGTTCCCCGTTGGTCCGGCCACTGCAACGGCTGGACGGCCGCCGCGATCCGTCACGCCGAGCCGGCCAGCAACGTTGTGCGCAACGGCGTGGTCTTCTCGCCGGCCGATATCAAGGGCCTCTTGGCCGAACTCTACATCTACTCGCAGACCGAACTGCTCGCCGGGGCGTACAGCGTCGCCAACCCCGGCGCGGTGCACGTCGCTCTGGGCAACTGGTTGGGTATCGGCAGCCATCCGGTGGCCATGGAGTCGGCCGTCGGCAAGGAGGTCTGGAACTACCCGATCTACTCCTACGCCTCCAGGGCCACCAAGCGCGACAGCCGCCACGTCGACGTGCGAACCACGCTGACCTACTCGTACATGGCCGGGCGGGAATACAACAAGGCCCCCAAACTCCCCCGCACGATGAACCTCCATTATTCGCTCGAACTCGACGCGGACGGCAAGATCATCGGCGGACATTACTACGGCGACAGCCACCGGCTCGATCTGCTTTGGGTCCCGCTGCGGCCGACCCAGGGCGGCACCGCCGGCAACGAGTCGGGCAACCCGCACCTCGACGTCGGCCGCGTGTTGGCCATCTGGCGGGAGTCGGCGCCAGAAGACGTCCGTGGGAAGTGGCTGAACATCGATCCAACCGAAGAAGACCGCGTCTTGCCGGACGAGCCGGAGGAAGACGAGCCCGTGGAAGACGAGGCGGCAGCGGCGGAAGAGGAGCCGGGAACTTAGTTCTTGCCCTCAAGCCGCCGGTCGATTGCTGTGGGGCAGTTCGACCAACGGCACTAGCGTAGCCGAGCGGAACGTGCCGGGCAAGTTGGTGTGCAGTGAAGTCCAGAACCTGAGTGCGATGCCCAACTCGATACCGGCGTCGCGGC
>CAYYNP010000331.1:1568-10676 GCA_964472545.1 uncultured Planctomycetaceae bacterium
GCGGCTGCTAAACGGCTAAAACGCAACGCCTAGCCTCGAGGCAGGATCGCCTCCGGCTGCGCCTTTCGGTCTGCGTCGCGCGGCACCAGCAACTCCGTCTTGGGAGGATCGAGCTCATCCGGATCGAGTTCATCGAGTTCAAGTTCCTCAAGTGGAAGCTCCTCGAGTTCCTCGATCGTCGGTTCGATATCGAGTTCGGGGAAGTCGTCGCGCCTTGTTTCTGGCGCTCGCATTGTCCGTATCGGCCCGGAGTCGCCGCGGCCGTCGAGGTCCCAGACGTCGACCGGCTGGCCGTCGTTGGCCGTGAAGAGCAGTTTCAATATGTCGGCGTCGACGTACTGGCTGATGAAATGGCTCGATCCGTCGCAGAACAGCGCGATAAACCCACCGTGGCGCACGCCGGTCAGCCCGGCCGCCGGATTCTCTTCGTCGTACTCGAAATCGTCCGGCTTGGTCCAGGGCACGGCTTTGGCGTCGGAGGCCTCGACCAGCATGATCGTGTGCGACATGCCGTCGCGGATCTGGGCGGCAGAGGTCGCTTTCGCGCCGGGAAAGGCGGTGTCTTTGCCGCGGATCGTCAGGTAGTTGGTCATTCCCGGCCCGGCGCTGCTACTGGGAGACATGAAGGTCGACGGCATCGACTTGAGGAACTGCTTGTTGTGCTCGCTGTCCCACGGCTCATCCATGCGGAACTTCTCATGCAAGTTGCTCTCCTCGATGTACGGCAGGATCGCCACCCGCCAACTCAACAACGGCTTGCCGTCCTTGTCGGCGGTGTAGGCGGGCGGGAAAGCGCCGTGCCGCATTTCATGCTCTTGCAGCGACAGACCGATTTGGCGCATGTTGTTCATGGATGCCACGCGTCGGGCCGACTCGCGGACCCGGATGATCGCCGGGATCATCAGTCCCGCCGCCACCGGCAGTGTGGTGCCGATGCTTCCGCCGGGGAGCGTCTGGCGGCTGTCCAACTCCACGCCCGCCGCGTTGCGTCGCAGCACGGTCACCGCCGGACGCAAGTGCTTACCGATCGCCGGGGCCGAAGGCAGCAGCGAGACGTCCAGCCCCAGGTCGATCCCTTCGCCGGCCATCGCCGAGAAGGCCGATTGGGCCATCATCGGCACGAACGGGTAGATCAACTCGAACAGCGCCTTGCTGTCGCTGTAGGTGATCGCCAGCGGCCCGCCGGCATTGGTGAACTGCGCGGCGACTTCCGGCACCGTGGCCAGCGAGCGGAAGTCGGCGCCGCGGGAAAGATACGCCTTGATGTTCTGCGGGAAGGTCGACACGATCAACGCGTCGTCGGTCAGACACCAGGCCGGCGCCAGTGGAAACTCCGGCATCTGGGCGTTGAAGAAACAGACGTCTTGCCCGGCGAATCGGAATTGCTCGATCCGCGGGTTCGGACGCCGGCGATAGTAGCGAGGCCCGTCGTCATCGGGCATTTCGTCCATTTCCAGACGTGCCTTGGCCATCGCCACCAGCTTCTGCTCGACGGCCGCCAACGAAGCGCGATCCTTGACCGGGATCACGACGGTAAGGCCCGTAATCACCAGCCCGCCCTCGCCCGGCGAGTTGTACACGCACCACGCATCGCCCAACGCCCCGAGCACGTCGTTGCGGAGGTTGAAGCCCAGGCCCTGTTCCATCTGGGCGATGCCCTCCTCGAAGTCGCGCCGGGCGCGCGGCTCCACGGTGCCGGCCAGCGTCAGCAGCGTATCGAAAATCTCCTCGGCATCGATCCGCGCGGCAAAGGCCAGCGTGGCGTCGGCCGGGATGGGGGCCAACTCGTCGGGCGTCAGCGGCTTCGCGTCGGCAAATTGCATCAACCCACGCCCCGAGCCGCCGAGGCCCAGCAGCGTCTTGCTGACGAAGCCCTCGTCGTCCAGCCCCGTGACCGACGCCAACGAGCGGATATCGCCCAAGCCCGACGCCTGGAAGAACGCCGTGAACTGCGGTTCGTCGATCATCGGAACGAACGTATCGATGATCGTGCCGACGTTGATATAGGTCACCGTCGCCCGGCGCTCGACGGGCAGTTGGGCCTTCAGGTCGCTGAGCCACTTGGGCACCGGTGTGGTGGCCCGGGCCATGATCGCCTCGGCCTCGCCGTCGCCCACGCCGACGATCAGATACTTGCCGCGCACGCCCCAGGTGATCGGCGGGGCGTCGTCGGCGAGCGTGAGACGATACCAGGTGACGCCGCCGATTTGCACGGCCTCGGCCTGTTCGCGGAGGAACGTCGCCTGGTAACGTTCGAGTTGGGCCTTCACGGCCGCGGCGTTGTCGCCGATACGGACCAGCGCCCCGGCGCGAACTTCCGGCGGGGTGTCGCCGCGGGGCGGTGTCACGCTGCCGACGTAGATCATCGTGGGATGGGTCAGCAGGGTCTTCACCCAGCCCACGGCGTCGCGGACCAGCGGCACGGCCTCCGGCTCGTTTTCCCGCGCCGTGTTGATCAGGCCTTCGGTAATCCGCCGTTCGATCTCGGCGATCAACTGCCGGATCTCCGGCTCGGCCAGGAGTTGTTCGGTGCGGTTTCCGCTGGCCGCGTCGGGCTCGGCCATGCCGGCCCAGGTGGTATAGAACAGACACTCGTCGGGCGCCACCGTGGCCAGCAGCGGATCTTCCGGGCCCGGCGGAAGCCCCAGCGGCAATCCGGCCCCGCCGCCCATCCCCAACAGCAGAATCAGGTTCGCCATGCCCATCGCACTGACGGCGGCAACGTCCATCGTCGGTCTCCTCGTATTCGTGGTAGGGTGCGTCGCGACGCACCAAGGAATCGTAGGGTGCGTCTCGACGCACCGTGCAATTGTAGCGTGCGTCGGGACGCACGACGCGTCGTGTTTGTTGTCAACCGAAAAACAGGGTGCGTGGTGCGTCGAGACGCACCCTACGGTCTACGGCACGAACTGCGGCGGTTGCTTGTACAGTTGCGGTTCTTCGATTACCGGCCCAAAACCCTCCCCGTCGAACGGTTCGGCGGTCTTCGCCTCCACGTCTACGCTGTGCGTCATCGGAGCCAGGAACAGGAACCCCCAAACCACCGGCCCCAGCCCGCCGGTGGGTACGCTTTGGCGGCAGGTGAACTCGAAACCGGCTTCGGTCCGGCTGAGCGTCGCCACGTCGGGTTTGAGGTGCTTGCGGATCGCCGACGCGCTGGGCAGGATCGAAATGTCGAAATCGAACCCTTCCCGGTGCATCTCGCCGCTGATGACCTGCATGAACATCGGAGCCAGCGGATAGGCCAAGTCAAACAGCGCCGGCGTGTCGACGTACGCCAGCGCGATCGGACCGTTGCCGCCTTCAAACACCGCGGCCACGTCGGGCACGTCGGTTAGCGGCTTCGGTGTTTCCTCCCGCAGCAGATACGAGCGGACGTTCTGCGGGAACAGCGCCACGACGAGTTCCGTCTCCGTCAAACACCACGCCGGGGCGAAGGGAAACTCGGCCTCGCGGACGTCGAAGAAGTAGATCTCGCGGCCGGCAAACGTCGACTGCTTGATCTTCGGTTGCGGCCGGAAGCGGAAGCCGTGCTCCTCGGCCATTTCGCGCATCCGCTGCTCGCTCCGCTCGAATTCGGCCTTGGCGACGGTCATCATCTTCGTCATCGCGCCGCTCAGCGCGGCGTGGTCCTTGACCGGGATCACCGCCGTGAGGCCCGTAAAGACCAACCCGCCGTCGCCCGGCGAGTTGTAGATGCAGACCGTATCGCCCAGCGCCCGCAGCACGTCGTTGCGGAGGTTGATGCCGACCATTTTCTCGAACTCGACGACGTCGCGGTCCATATACTCGCGATCTCGCGGATACATTTCGCCGACCATCGAGAAGATCGCGTCGTAGACGTTCTCCGCGCTGACTCGCGCAGCCAGCGCGAGCGTCGAATCCGCGGGGATGGCGGCCAGGTCCTTTGCGGTCAGAGGCTCGCCGTTGAGGATCGTCAGCAGCCCGGCCGGCTCGCCGTCGACGCCGATGTGCGTGCGGTTGATGAACCCGTCGCCGTCGAGCCCGGTCACCGAGCCAATCGACGTGATCTGCCGCATGCCCGACGCCTGGACGAACTTCTGCACGTCCTGATCGTGTATCTCCGCAACGAACTGCTCCAGCAGCACCTTGGTGTTGAGGTAGGAAACCGTCGAGACCCTCTCGACCGGCAGTTGCTCGCGGAGCTTTGTCAGCCACGCCGGCGGCGGCGTAGAAGCCCGTTGGTAGATCTCCTCGACCGAACCCTCGCCGATGCCAAGGATGATGTACTTGCCGCGGGCACCCCAGATTAGCGTCGGGGCCTCGGGGTCGAGCTTCAGCCGATACCAGGTTTCGCCGGCCACGTCGATCGGCTGGGCCATGTCGCCGAGGTACTTCTTCTGGTACTTCTCCAATCGGGCCTTGATCGCCGCCGCCTGGTCGCCCACGCGGACCAATGCCCCGCCGCGGATCTCGGGGGCTTGGTGACTGGTCTCCAAGTCGGAGATGAAGATGGCGGTAGGGTGCGTCAGCAGCGTCTCGACCCAAGCGGCAATGTCCTTGACGACCGGTGCCACGTCGGGGTCGCCGTCGCCGACCTGATGGGCGATCCCCTCAATGACCCGCCGCTTGATCTCGGCCACCATGAATTGAAGTTCCGGCTCGGCGGCCAGCCGTTCCACACGATTTGCGCTGGCCGGGTCCGGTGCAGCCGTGCCCGACCACGACGCGTAGAAGACGCACTCTTCCGGGGCCACCTTGGCCAACAGCGGATCTTCCGGTCCCGGCGGAATTCCCACCGGCAACCCCGGCCCGACGCTCAGTCCCAGCATCATCAGCCACATTGACATCATGGTCGATCTCCTTCGTTAGAGTGAATCGTGCTGTCGCCGTCCGGCCGTCGGCCCGTAGCCGAACTCGCCAGAGTTTGGTGTTCTCGTCGTCTCCGTTCTTTCCCAGAGGGTCTTCAAAGCGACCGTCTCGCCAAAGTCTTGGCGACTTCGGCTACGGCACGATTGTCGATGGCGGCAGTGGAACCGCGCTCGGCGGGACCGTCTTGCGTGCCGTCGGCGGTCGGTGCGGGAGTGCCGGTATCGACCGCGCTGATGGCAACGGCACGCTTCGATACTCGACCTCCGGTCCGACGTCCATCATCATCTCCTCGTGATAGACCGCGCGGCCGGACGCGAAGAGCAACCACGGGAGAATCATCATCGGCGTGGCAACTCCCACGCCGCTCATGGGCAGGTTCTGATGCCCCACCAACTCGATGCCCGCCTCGTGACGCCGCACGACCATCATCTCCGGACGCAGGTGCGGACGGATCGCCTTGGCCGAGGGCAGGATCGAGACGTCCAGGTCGAAGCCCTCGCTCTGGGCCTCACTGAAGAGCATCTGCGCAAACATCGGCACCAGCGGATAGACCAGATCGAACAACCGCGGCACGTCGATGTAGGTCATCGCCACCGGGCCGTTTCCATCGGCCAACACGGCGGCTACGTCGGGCGCGGCAGCCAGCGACTCGCCGCCTTCCGCCCTGGAGAGATACGCCTTGATGCTCTGCGGGAACAACGCGCCGATCAGTTCCTTCTCGGTCAGACACCACGCCGGGGCCAACGGCACGTCGTCGTCGCGGGGGTCGAGGAAGTAGATCGTCTCGCCGGCGAACTCGATCCGCCGAATCGTCGGGACCACCGGTCGATAGCCCCAGTCGTCGGCGTTCTCGCGATAACGCGCTTCCTCCTGTTTCAACTCGGCTTCGGCAATCTCAACCAGTTTTTCGTGCAGCGAGGAGAGCGTGGCGTGGTCTTTGACCGGCACCACGGCGGTCAGCCCGGTGAAGACCAGGCCGCCCTCGCCGGGCGAATTGTAGACGGTGACCGTATCGCCGACGGCCTGTAGCACGTTGCGGAGTTTGAACTGGAACATCTGCTCGATGGCGGCGATCTCGCGGTCCATCTCCTGACGGCCGCGGGGCTCCACCGCGCCGACGATCGTGGCGATCGTGTCGAAGACGCCCTCGGCGTTGATCCGGGCGACGGCGGCAACGTCGGCGTCGCGGGGGATCGCGGCCAAATCGGCGGCCGTAAGCGGCTTGCCGGCGGCGAAGGCGAGCAGCCCGGACGGCTCGCCGTCGACGGCGATCAGCGTGCGGTTGATGAAGCCTTTCTCATCGAGCCCCGCCACGCTACCCACCGACGTGACGTCGCCCAAGCCCGACGCCCCCATGAAGGCCGTGAACTCCGGCTCGTCGATCACGGGATCCAAGGCGTCGAAGATGCCCTTGACGTTGATGTAGCTGACCGTCGAGACGCGATCGACCGGAATCCGAGCCCGAAGCGTGGTCAGCCACTTCGGCGCGGGCGTTTGTGCGCGTTCCCAGATGCCCTCGACGGAGCCCTCGCCGATGCCGACGATGATGTACTTGCCGCGTACGCCCCAGGTGATTTCCGGTGCGTCGGGATCGAGTTTCAGGCGATACCAAGTGCTGCCGCCGACGTCGACCGGCTGCGCCGCGCCGCCGAGCATCGCGGCCTGGTACTTCTCCAACTGGGCCTTTAGCTTGGCTGCGTCGTCGCCCACCCGAACCAGCGCCCCGCCGCGGATGTTCGGCGGACCGTTGGGGGTGACCTGCATGTCGGAGATGAAGATCGCCGCCGGGTGGGTCAAGAGCGTTTCCACCCAGCCGGCCGCGTCTTGAATCAACGGCACGGTCCCCGGCTCGTTTCGTTGCGCCTCGTTCAACAGGCTGGCCAGGATCTGCCGCTTCAACTCGGTCACCAACTGGCGGACTTCCGGCTCGGCGGCCAGTTGTTCGGTCTGATTCGTGCTGTTCGGATCGGCATCGGCCATGCCGGACCAACTGAGATAGAAGATGCACTCGTCCGGTGCCACCTTGGCCAACAGCGGGTCCTCCGGCGCCGGCGGCACCCCCAGCGGCAATCCTCCGCCGCCACCGAGCATCAAGAGCATCACAACTTCGATCGGGCCGGGTCCAAAGTACATCGTCTCTTCTCCTTATCACGAGGTTGAACTTGTCTCGAGGCTGAAATGGTCCGCCCTAACGATGCAACCACTCGTAGCTGGATTCGCAAGAATTCAGCCGACACGACACCAACACACAACGCAAGCCGACAATGGCACGCGGCCGGGAAGCCGTCGCCTAAGGCCGCCCTTTAGATGC
The DNA here is from genome assembly GCA_964472545.1 of uncultured Planctomycetaceae bacterium. Taxonomy (GTDB): domain Bacteria; phylum Planctomycetota; class Planctomycetia; order Pirellulales; family Thermoguttaceae; genus CAYYNP01. The sequence goes on from CAYYNP010000331.1 coordinate 8,713, forward strand.
ATCGGTGCAAGACTCTGTTCGCCGCCGACTCTGATTTCTTGGGAATTCGTCGCAGGTTTTCATTCTGAACTCTTGCGAGTTCAGCTACTTTCTGAGGGTCTGGCTCACAGACTCCTTAGAACATTCCACAGCCCCCGGGACCGCAGGGGGACTGGCCGCAGGGCGACTGGCCGCCGGGGGAATGGCCGCACGCGCCGGCTTCCCGGGCCGGGCATTGTGGCAGCGCCGATCCTTCGGTATGGGCCGCCGGCACGCTGAACCGCTTGGCCAGCCGCCGCTTGCCGCAGGCCGGACATGCCGGCTTTTCATCGCCGCGAAGCAGGTACTCGAAATCGTGGCCACACTGCTGACACGTGTATTCGTAGATGGGCATCGGTGCGTCGACTCGTCGGTTGGTCCAATACTCGTAAGTTGATCTGAGAGCGTCGAATTCTACCACCAACCAGGCCTCATTTGAACCCCGTCGGTTGGTGGGATATACTGCCGCAGATCAATGCGAAAGGAGTTGCCAACGTGACCCAAATCGTGCTCACTCGAGCCCAATCTCGACGCGTCGACCAACTGGCCATTGAACACTACGGTATCAGCGGGCTGGTGTTGATGGAAAACGCCGGACGCGGCGTTGCCGATCGGTTGTGTGCATTACTGACCGAGACCGTAGAATCACCGGCCACCCCTCCATCGCCAGTGGTGATCTGCTGTGGCAAAGGAAACAACGCCGGCGACGGGTTCGTCATCGCACGACACCTCGATCTGCGGGGAATCGGCGTCCGCGTGCTGCTGTGGGCCGATCCGAACGAACTGACCGGCGACGCGGCGGTCAATTGCTGCATTCTCCAGAAGACCAAGGTGCCAATCGAGGTCTTTGGTCCCGAGCACGATGCCGATCGGCTGGCCGGGCACCTCGACGGTGCGTCGTGGATTGTCGACGCCCTGTTGGGAACCGGCGCCTGCGGCGAACCCCGGCCGCCGCTGGACGCCGTGATCCGTCAACTCAACGCCTCAGGCACCCCCATTTTGGCGGTCGATTTGCCCAGCGGACTCGATTGCGACACGGGGGAAGCGACCGATGCGACCGTCCGTGCGACGGTAACGTGTACGTTTGTCGCAGCGAAGCCCGGCCTGCTCATGCCGGCGGCCGATCCCCACACAGGGACGGTGCATGTGCTGGATATCGGTGCCCCTGAAAAGTTAGTTGACTACATTCTAGCGGAGGGGTGATGGGTGACTATCAAATGCAAATCGAGCATCAGGAGGCGACCCGCCGCATGTATTGGCCGAACCGGTCTTACGCCACTCTCGGGGCCCCCGATTCTCCATCATTGCGGAGCTTGTTTCGTCAACCACACTACCCCACAAACAGGTGTAGACTAATTCGTATTGACTTCTCAAGCAAAGTGTAGTACTCATTCTGGCTAACACTACGAAAACCACCTGATATCCAGATGAAACGGGCGGGTGAGATTTCCAATTGATCGCCAAAATGGGTTGACATCAACGCTGATTCTTTCCATACTTAGAATCCACCCGCGTCCTGCCGCGTGGATTATGCACGTTCCACCGCCTCTGAGCCAATCGTGTGATCATGGTCAATCCAAAATCAGTGCCCCAGCACATAACTACCGAGGCCGAGATTCTTGACGTGTTGTCGCTTTTTGCTGACACAAACCCATCAATCAACGGCATCGCAAGAAAGCTCGGCATTAGTAAACAGAGGGTCGTCAGTCGTCTTCACGAGGCGTTCACATCAGGCGTCGTCAGTTTTCCGCTTTTCCCAAATTCACCGTACGGCAATAGCTTGGGCGACCTCTTTGGCGGCGTTGAGTTCAGAGTGATCAACGCTAAGCACGAGTTCGACGTATTGTCTGCGTTGCAGGTTCTATCATGGCTACGCGACATCATTAGTGAGCTTGTTTTGTTTCAACGGGTTTGGCACAAAACCGTGGTCCAGCTAAGCAACAGTC
>CAYYNP010000332.1:0-3587 GCA_964472545.1 uncultured Planctomycetaceae bacterium
CCCCCAACTCCCAGCCCCCAACTCCCTACGCAAACGCCTTCCGCACCACCGCCCGCGTCTTCTCTAGTCCGGTCTTGGCGATGGTCAGTGCGTCCTGCTGCCAATACTCACGGTTGAACAGTTCCAGCGACAGCGCCCCGCGGAAGCCGGTGGCGTAGAGATCGCGGAGGATTTGTCCCAGCGGGCAGACGCCGTCGCCGGGGTAGACGCGATGGCCGTCGGTGATCTCTTCTCGCGGCGGGTCGGCCGGGTAGTCGTTGACGTGGAAGTTGTGCATCGCCGCGCCGCTGAGGAGCTTCAAGCCGGCGAAGCTTGAGCCGCTGCGATAGATGTGGTAGGCGTCCAACAGCAGGCAGGCGTCCGGATGGCCGGCCTCGACGGCAACGAAGGCAGCCTGGCCCATGCGGCCGAGCGTTTTGGCCGATCCCCAAATCTCCAACTGCGGCACCACGCCCGTCTCGCGCCCCAGTTCGAGCACCGCCCGATAACGTTCGGCAACTTTCAACAGGTCCATGTCGGGTGTGCCGTGGGCGCCGGCCGGCGGGGCGGCGATGTGCCGGCCGCCGATCTGCGCGACCAGGTCCATGTCGCGCCGCATATCTTCCAGGCCCTTGGTGCGCCGGGCGTCGTCGTCGACGATCCACTGGGGGAAGCCGATCGCGCTGACCACCGTCAGACCCTGGTCGGCGATCCGCTTCTTCAGATCGCGCAACGGGCGTCCGCTTTCGACGTATCGGCGGATGCCGTCCATCCACGGCTCGATGCCGCGGTAGCCGGCCCGGGCGGTCACGTCGACCTCCTCTTCGATCGGCAGCTTCTTGCCGCGGATGGTGCCCGTGTTCAGCGTCAGCAAGAAGGGCTCGGCATCGGTATCCGCCAGGCCGGCGCCTACGGCGGCTTTCGCGGCTGCCGCGGAAGAAGCAAGGGCTGCGCCCGCACAGGCAAACATCTGACGTCGGGAGATCTGCGAGTTCATATCGGCACCTTGGCGATCACGGGTTGTTTCGAAACGTGACCGTCATTGTCGCCGATTCGCAGTGGCCTTTCAACGGCCGCCTGCCGTCAAATGATCAGCGCGTCGAGTTCAGGGTGGTCGGCCAGGTGCAGCACGTCGGTCAGACGGAAGCCGAGTTGGTAGAAGCCGCCGCCCATCGGGTTGAGGTGTTTCGCCTTCGCGCGGACGAACGTCCGTTCGCCCTCCCAGCGGAACCCGAAGATCACTTCGTCGAGTCCCTGCGGTCCGTCGAGGATCAGCCCTAAGCCGTTGTTGGAGAACTCCTTGGTGACCGCGCTGAAAGCCTCGTCGACCCGCGTGCGGCCGTTCTCGACCGGCACCACGGCGACCACGACCGAGAGGTTCACCCGTTGATCCGCCCGCGGCCCTTCCAACAACGCCGTCATGTCGGGACAGTTGTTGTTGACCACCTTGAGGATGAAACTCTGGACGGCTCGCTCTTTGTTTCGCGCAAATATGGGCACCGGTGTGTCTCCTTCGGGGAATTCACGCAGACAGTAAAGCAAGTATAGGTCATCATCGGCTCCGGCGCGGCCGACGAGTAGGGCTATCCGGAAGATGCGGGTCGTGGCGCCCGCACCGCCGAGCAATGGCCACGGCCACACAAAGCCGCGACCGGTGGTCGCGCCGAACGCGTTTGACGTCCGGTGCGCACGTGAACGTGGCACGCGTCGGGAACGTAAAGCGGTGGACTGTGCCGGGCGCGACCAACTGTCGCGGCTTTATGGCTTGCCCAAATCGAAGATCCAATAGACCCCCGCCATAAACGCCGCCACCGCGGCGATGGCCGAGGTGAAGCCGACGAGGCCAATGCGGCTGATCTTGGGGATCTCCAGTTCGAGGAAGTCGCACCACACCCGCCGCGGCGCCGGCTCGACGCCCGGCGGCAGCGTGAAGGCTCCGGTCTCCGGCTCGTCCGGCTCGACCGGCGTGCGCAGGCAGGCGTAGAAGCGGTCAAGTTTCTCCTTGGGCACGCGGCGGGTAAAGAGGCTCACGACGATGATCGTGATAAGCCCCGCCGAGAGATAGAAGATCATCTGCCAAGGCAGGCCGAGTTCGGGCATCGGTTCTTTGCCTTCGGCTTCGCGCAGGAAGGTGAACGCCGCCGGCAACCGTTCGGCGAAGCGGGCGTTGAAATCCCAGAGCACGTGGCCGAGGACTTCGATCTTGCTGGTGAACAAGAACGCGGCGAACCCGACCAGCGTTCCGGCCCAGGCTCCGGCCACCGTGGTCCGCCGCCAGAAGAGCCCCACCCAGAACGCCAGCCCCATCATGGCGGAGATTTTCCAGAAGAGTTCGAGCCCCTCGACGACGCTCTGGAGGCTCAAGGCGATCACGATTCCCACTACGACCAGGCTCACCGCCACGATGCGGCCGACCAGCACATAGTGTCGGTCGGGGGCGTCGCGGACGATGGTCTTGCGGTAGACGTTCTCCGTAAACAGCGCGGAGCCGGCGACCATGAAGGCGTCGCAGGAACTCATCACGGCCGCCAACATTGAGGCGATGAACAGCCCCACCAGGCCCGGGGCGATCTGCGGCAGCAGTTCGCGGGCCATATTGCCGTAGACGTGATCTTCGTCGACTGTCTGGCCCATGTACAAAGCCACGGCGCAAAGCCCCGTGAGCACCCAGGCCACCGTGCAGAACCGCTTGATGAACATCCCGCAGGTCATCCCCACCCGGGCTTCCATCTCCGTCTTGCCGGCGGCGCAGAGGCTCATCGTGTGCGGCTGCGTGCCGTATCCGACCAGGCCGTTGAGCGAGATGATCAGGACGTACAAGACCGTGATCTCGCCGCCGACGGAAAACACCTCGAACATCGCCGGATCGTTGATCGTCTCTCGCATGCCGCTGAAGCCGCCCACGGCGTGCATCGCAAACGGCAGGATCAAGAACGAGAGCACGATGGTGAGAATGCCCTGGATGAAGTCGGTCACAATGGCCGCGCTGAGCCCGCCGGCGACGCCGTATACCAGGAACATCACGGTCATCACGGCGATCGCCACGTGCTGATCGATGGCCCCGCCGGAGACGGCCTCGATCACGGCACTGGAACCTTTGAGCATCACGCCGATATTGACGGTGAGGTTCATCACGGCCACGAAGGCGTAGAGCACGGCCGTGCTTTGGTCAAAACGGGCGTGGAAGAAGTCCGACGTGGTGACCGCCCTCATGCGGCGGAACATCGGCGCGATCAGCCAGTAGAGCGGCGTGGAGAAGATCCACAGCAGTTGGTACCACATGCCCGAGGCCCCGTTCTTGTAAGTCTTCGCCGCCACGCCCACGGCCTGATCGCTGTGGGTCCCGGTGCCGAAGTTGAAGAACATCATCATCAACTTGCCGAATTTCCGGTCGCTGATGAAGAAACTGGCCGAACTCTTCACCTTCCGCACGGCCCAGGTGCCGATGGCGGTGATGCCCACGAGGTACGCGACGATGACCAGCCAATCGAGAACGGAGAGACCGAGCATGGGCAGTTCTGCTTGCGTGGTGTGGTTCGGCGTCCGGCCGGCGGAATGACCGCCGCCACCCCGTGAGCGGAATTAAAAAGCCCTTTTTAGTCAAGCAA
>CAYYNP010000332.1:3597-10647 GCA_964472545.1 uncultured Planctomycetaceae bacterium
CCCCCACCGTCGTCCCCTCGCCGGGCCTGTTCGGGTGGGGGGGGGGGGTGCGGCGCCCGGCGGGGCGGCGGCCGGCCGCGACGCCGTGAGCGTAATGAATACGCCGTTTGTCGTCAAGCAGACTTGGGCGACGTGCCAGTACTCAGTAACAGTGAGATTGACAGGTGGCTGGAGTCGAGGTTAGAGCAGCCTTCGGCCGCAACCGGCAGGGACGAGGGATTAGGGACGAGGGATTAGGGACGAGGGATTAGGGGCGAGGGAGGAAGTTTGCACCCTGCATAGTAGGCGTCTCGCTCCGCGAGACAGCCACGTCTCGCGGCGCCACATCTCGCGGAGCGAGATGGCTACTATGCAAGCATCATACGCTCGCGCTTAGCTCAGCGCAGCGAAACGGGCGGGCCCTGCCCCGGACCCGCCCGCCTCAGAATCTCGCCGATCGGCCTGTGGTTAACTCCGTTGCCGCCGCCGGCGATTGAGCCTCCGTGCCCCTAAAAACAACGCCCCAAACGCCAGCAGGAGCATCGTGGCGGGCTCCGGGACCACGTCGGCCTCGACCACGTTGCCTGGCCCCTGCCAGGCGCGCGGCGCTTCGGAAGCGCCCATCAGCAGCGTTATCATGCCGTCGCCCTTGTCGGCGATCAGAAAACCGTCATCGCCCGTGTACGTACCCGAGGCAATCCGGACCGGCGCTGCCAGGCCGACGCCTTGCAGCACCAGGGCGTCTTGCGCCGGATCGTTCGGGCCGAAGTAGAGCGTCCGTTGCGACGCCGCGATGCCGATGCCGTTGACGCCGTCGCTGCGAAACCAATCGAAACCGGCCGCCGGGTTGGGAATCGGCTCGAAAGGGGCCTGCACTTGCGAGCTGGTGACTTCCAGCCCGCCGATGCCGACCACGTCGATCGTGAAGCTCGCCAGACCGGCCGCCGTCGAGTCGTCCTCCGGCTCGATCAGCGCGAAAACGTCGAAAGTGTGCGTAGCCGGATAGAGTTCCGTCCGGACTCGCACCAGACCGGCCCGTGCCACGTTGGCGAATGCCGAACAGCCTATGACAAGAACACATATCAGGAGTCGAAAAGTCATGGTAAGTACCTTTCCATTGTGTCGAGAGGATGGGGACGTGCGGGTTGTGGTAAGATCGCTGGGGATCATGGGAGGACCTTCGAGGAGTCGCCTAGGCCCAACCCCGCGATCGGTGCCGCAGCATTCTGGCCGAGAGTTGCTCGGCGAAGCCGGTGGTTCTCACGGACGAGGCTTCCTGGTTCGCCATCACCGCGTCGATCGCATCGCGCCGGGCCAAGATGCGCTCTCTTAGTGCGGTGCGCTGTATCTTGAAACGCTCGAGCGCACTCGGCTGGGCGCCCGGGCGTCTCGGACGTCGGCGGGTCACCGGTTCGTCGTCGGGTTGTTCGGCCGGCGTTTGGGTCGAGAGCGACGAGGCCGTTTCGTCCGCGTCCTCGTCGGTCGTCGTATCGGTGGCCAGCGTATCGAGCATCCGGCCGGCTTCCATCGGCCCGACCGCTTGGGCCAGCACGGGCGCCGATGCGGCTTCAGCTTGTCCCTCGCGGGTGACCTTGACCTCGAAGATCGTCGTCGTGCCGCTGATTTCGTTGGCCACCACCACCAACGGCCGGCCGTTGGGGCTCTTCTCGGCGGCGATGAACTTGATCCCTTCCGGGGCCAGGTCGCCGGCCGTGCCGTCCTTGGGATTGCCGTCGAAGTTGCGCGGGTTGACGTAATCCTGGAAGACCGCGTTGGCCGGATCGGAGACGTCGTAGATCATGATCCCGCCCATCCGCTCCAGGCCGATAAAGGCGATCTGCCGGCCCTCGACCTCACCCACGGCCACGTACTCCGGCTCGACGCCCTTGTCGTCGCTACGGTTGTCGAAGTTGTTCTTGTCGTCGGTGGCGTTGAAGTTGCCGGGGAAACGCTCGGCGGTGATCTGCTCGAAGTCGTCGCCGCTGTCGAAGACCAGTTCGCCTTCGGTCGTAAAGATCGAGAACGAACGGGTGCCGAAGCTGTAGAGATCGTGGACCACGCCGTCTTCGGTCACCGTAGCGGGGAAGACCGTGGTTACGCGCAGACGCCCCAGTTCCCAGTCTTCCTGCAAGTCGGGATTTGCGGCCAGCAGCTCCGGTGCCAGGTCGAGCTTGCCCACGCGGTCGATTTCACTGAACAACGTGACTTCGTCGTCGCCGACGTCCATCTCCTCATCGCGCCAGTCGCCCTCGTTGGCGGTGATCAGGTATTCCTGCCCGCCCACTTCATAGACGACCATTCCGTCCGGCTGGAACATCCCCTTGACGGGCCAGTTGCCGATGTTGATCGCCGGAGTGTCGGCGTTTCGCTGGCCGAAGTTGACCTGCACGAGTTGGAAGTCGCGGAAGTCGACGTCGCCGTCGCCGTCCAGGTCGCCGTCGCTGCGCTGGGCGCCGGTGGGTGTGCCGAAGCCGGCCTGCACGATCTGGAAGTCGGCGAAATCGACGTCGCGGTCGTTGTCGACGTCGCCGTCGAGCGGCCCGTCACGGTCGCTCGGATCGATGCCGAACCCCGGCAGCGAGTGGTCGATATAGCCCAGTCCTCGGATCCAGTTGAAGGTGCCCGTTTCGATGTCCAACTCGGCGATGGCGTTGTTCTCTTGCAGCGTAATCCAGGCCGTCGACGAATCGCCCGAGACGGCGATGTACTCCGGCTCGAGGTCCTGGGCCACCGTGGCACCGGGCCCGAAGAGCCGCACGCCCTCGTCGAGCAACTCCTGTCGCATGTCGTTGAAGGCCGTGAACGTGGCGGCGACCACGTGGCGCTGATCGAGCGTGGTCACGTCGTCGGGGATGGTGATGATCGTGATGCAGCCTTCCGGATCGATCGCCCCGGGCATGTAGTCGGGCGTGCCTTCGTTGGCCACCAGGACCTTGGTGCCGTCGGGGGTAAACGTCAGCGGGTCGGGATGCGCCCGGACGGGAATCGACGAGAGAAACACCCCGTCGACGTCGAAGAAGGAGACCGTACCCGGCGCGGTCACCACCTCCGGAAACGTCGCCACGGCCACCAGTCCGTCGTGTACTTCCACGCTGGTCGGGGCCGCACCGAACGGCGACAGATCGATGGCGGTCACCGGTGTCGGCACGGTCGGGTCGCTTATGTCGAACACGTCGATCGCGTTGTGCTCCGCGTTGGCCACGAACAGGCGATCCGACCCTTCGTCGAAGGCGAGCACCTCCGACGCGGACCCGTCGAAGATGCCGGTATCGTACGTGCCGATCACCTCCATCGTGACGCCCGAGAGCATGCAACGCGGCTCCAACGGTTCGAGGCCCTGCCGCAGCGATCTGCTGCGCCCCTGCGGGCGGTTAGCGCGATGACGGCGATGCCTCGATGACTTCAACAACGACTGAAAAAACATGGTTCAATCCTCCGAGGGCGGGAAACGGTTGGTACCGGCGTGGGCCGAGCGTGTGCCGCGGGGCCAGACGCGTCTTGGGACGAGCGCGCAGCGTCCAACGGAAGCCGAGCCCGAGGCGTCATCGCAGACTCGGCATCTGGGGCAACGCGGCGCAGCCCTCCCCCGATTCAGATCGCGTGTGGCCTTCCGGCGGAAATCTCCGCGGATCTCGACGCTGCCTCACGGACGGGGTGGGTAGGAACGACGGGCCGCCGACGGAATCTCCGTGACGCCACAGGACCTGCCGATTGCGCAAACTTGCGCGGCCCGCCACCTACCTAAGCGTTTTTGCCGTCCGGTTTGCGACACGAAAAAGAACAAATCGAGGATCGCCCCCAGCCCCTCGCCCCTGGTTGGATGCGGCCAACGGTCGAGTTATGATGCCATCGTTGGAGACGACGGCCACATTAAACCAGGCAGGCTGGGCGCCGCAGGTAATTCACCGCAGGCTCTCACCGATGCCTCGGCCGATCGTCGCGACGAAAAGGCGGTCTTTTTCTCCGAGTGTGTCACAACGCGACCCCCAACGGCGTTTAGAATAACGGAGAAACCTGCCGGTTGCTCGGGCGTTCCACGGGGGAGTGTCTTGCGGCAAGCCGGCCGTGCTTGTAAGTGCCGAAGCGGACCATCGAATTCTGCAGCGTCGGTGGGCGCTCGGCCGAAGCCGACACCGCCGTTTGCGTCCAGCGCCATGCGATGCCGCACTAAGAACCGTCGCCGACTCTCTATCGAGGGTCTGGAAGACCGCCTGCTGTTAAGCGGAGCGCCGACGGGGCTGAGGTGGGTGCCGCTGGAAGCCGAGTTGCCGACGGGTTCGTCCGCGTATCGCCTCTCGGTCAACCAGCCGGGGCGTTTGTCCGTCTGGACGGAGTCGGCCGGCGACGACGTCGACACCTTCATGACCCTCTATGGCCCGAACGGCGAGTTGCTGGTCCAAAGCGACGACACCTCGCCGGACGATCCGGCCGCACGCATCGAGCCGCATCTCTCGCCGCGGGTGTTTTATCGATTGGTCGTCTCGCCGTCGCCTTTTGCCGAGGCAACGTTTGACGTCAATTCCTACTCGGTTCGCACCGCTTGGCGGCCGGCCGACGCGACCTTCGATCCGTACCCGGTCGAATCACAGCCCTGGGGGATCACCTCGGCCGATTTCAATGGTGACGGCCACCTGGACGTGGCCACCGTCAACGCATGGTCCAACGATGTTTCGATTCTGCTGGGCCTCGGCGACGGGACTTTTCAGTTGCAGGAGACTACGTACGAGGTCGGCACGTCGCCGGGCGCCGTCGTTGCCGGCGACTTCAACGGCGACGGGCGGGTTGATCTGGCCTCAGCAAACTCCGGGTCGAACGACGTCTCGCTGCTTTTCGGCAATGGCGACGGGACGTTCGTGTCCGCCGGCCCGGCGACCGAAGTCGGCGACGAGCCCAAGGGGATCAAGGTAGTCGATCTCGATAGTGACGGCGCCGACGACGCGGTTGTGCCGTGCACCGACGCGAAGATCTCGATCTTCTACGGCGCCGAGGGAATGTCCCGTCCGTTCGACCCATTCGACCCGGAGGACGATACCTCATGGGAGGACGATACCCCACGGACCCAAGAACTCAAGCCGAAGATCACGCCCCAAGCCATCGGGTGGGGCACTTCGACAACGGCGCTGGACGACAAGGCGTTCAAATCGGTCGCCGTGGGTCACTTCAACGACGACGGCCGCATCGATCTGGCTGCGACCTACAAGAAATATGACTGTGTGGTGACGTGGCTCGGCAACGAGGACGGTGGCTTTTCCCAAGGCCAGATCGTGCTGGCCGGAGACAACCTGTACGATAAGCAGCCTGGGGGTATCGACGACGGCGTGCATCACGTGGTGGCGGCCGATTTCGACCGCGACGGCATGCTGGACCTGGCCACCGTCAACGACACCAGCGACAGCGTGTCGATCCGCTTCGGCCGCGGCGACGGCGCGTTTGAAACAACCGGTGAGGAATACGCCGTCGGCGACGACGCGGAGTTCATCCTCACGGCCCAATTCAACGACGACAACGGCGACGGGCTGATCGACGAGAGGGATTTCCCGGACCTGGCCACCGGAAACGAAGATTCTCGCGACGTGTCGGTGCTGATCAACACCGCCGCGGGCCACTCGGGCCGGGCCGACGGGAAGTTGGCCTTCCGCACCGCGGCCAGCGTCCCGGTGCCGACCTATCCCGACGACCTGACCGCCGGAGATTTCGACGGCGACGGCCGAACGGACCTGGCCGTGGCTAGCCGGGAAGACAAAGTCGTGGTCATGCTCGGCCGGGGCGACGGGACGTTTCAGCAGGACGGTCGGGCCCCGGTGGGCGACGATCCGGAGGCCATGGTCTACGGCGATTTCAACGGCGACGGCCTGATCGATCTGGCCACCGCCAACGGCCGGTCCGGCGACGTTTCGATCTTGCTCGGCCGCAGCGACGGCACCTTCGACGCCCAACGCCGCTTCCCGCTTTCCACCGACACTAACGGCGACGGGACCGTCGATCCCGGCGAGTTGGACCTGAGGCCCCATGCCCTGGTGGCGCTGGACTTCAACCGCGACGGGCGGCTGGACCTGGCCACGGCCAACGAACGGACGGACAACGTCTCGATCGTGCTCGGACTGGGCGACGGCAGTTTCGCGCCGGCGTATCAGATGGCGGTCGGCGACTCACCCTGGTCGCTGGTGGGCGGCGACTTCAACGGCGACGATCTGATCGACCTGGCCACCGCGAATCGGCAGGCGGAAGACGTCGACGGCGACAAGATCGAGCACGGCACCGTGTCGATACTTTACGGCAACGGCGACGGCACCTTCCAACCGCAGCGGCAACTGGAAACCGGACGCCTTGCCGGCAAAGGCCTGTTTCCCGAACGGATCGTCTGGCACGATTCGAACCAGCCGGGGCAGGATTTTCTGGGCACCGTCAATCGACTCTCGCAAGACGTCTCCATCTTCCGGCTGCAAGACACGGGGGAGTTTGCCCTGGCGGGATCCGCGGCGGCGTTTCCGCACGGCTTCACGTTCGATCCCGCGCTGGTGCCCGGCTTTGCGTCCGGCAGCGTTGCCCAGCAGAAGCTGCCGGGCAGGGTTGGCTCTGCGGCCACCGACGACGTGCGGTTCTATCCCCAGGGCGTGGTCGCCGGCGATTACAACCACGACGGGATTCTCGACTTTTCCGTCTCGGACGACCGGGCCAACGAGGTCTCCGTCTTCCTCGGCTACGGCGACGGCCGCTTCCAGCCGAGGTTGCGGCTGCCGGTGGCCAACGACCCCGAGTCGATCGTCTCGGACCAACTCAACGACGACAACGGCGACGGGGCGATCAACGGCCTCGACCACGCCGACCTGGTGCTGGCCCACGATCAAGAGAAACTGGTCTCGATCCTGCTGGGCGTGGGCGACGGGACGTTTCGCGAAGGGCCGACGTACGCGTTGCCCGGCGGTTCCGAAAAGGTCGTCGTGGGCAGCTTCAACGGCGACCCCTGGCCCGACCTGGCCTGCAACGCGAGCAATAAACCGGTCGTGTTGATCGGTAAGCTCCCTTTCCGCACAACCGGCACTCGATTTCCTGGAATTGCCGGCACGCGAG
>CAYYNP010000333.1:0-10640 GCA_964472545.1 uncultured Planctomycetaceae bacterium
GCTGCACGGCCCCGATGAATCGGGGCACTACGAACGGGTTGGGCGAATGCTTACGGCGTAGCGTCTTGGCGATGATCTGCGATCACCCTTCGGACAACTCGAAGCCGAAGTAGTTCACCGCGTTGTGGTAGCAGATATCCTTGACCATGGCGCCGATCAGTTCGACGTCGTCCGGAAGCAATCCCTGCTCGATCTCCGTACCCAAGAGGTTGCAGAGGATGCGGCGGAAGTACTCGTGGCGCGTGTAGGAGAGGAACGACCGGCTGTCGGTGAGCATGCCCACGAAGCGGCTCAGCAGCCCTTGGTTGGAGAGCGTATTGAGTTGGTTCTCCATGCCCTGCTTCTGGTCCATGAACCACCAACCGCTGCCAAACTGCATCTTGCCCGCCGTGGTGCCGTCCTGGAAGTTGCCCAGCATGGTGGCCACCAGGTCGCTTTCGGCCGGGTTGATATTGTAGAAGACCGTCTTGGCCAGGCGGTTGTCGAAGTCGAGCCGGTCGAGGAATTTCGACATCGGCCGAGCCTGGTCGAAATCGCCGATCGAATCGAAGCCGGCGTCGGGCCCTACGGCGTTGAAGAACCGCGTGTTGTTGTTTCGCAGGGCCCCGAAGTGGTATTGCTGAGCCCAGCCCTTCTCGTGGTCCATCAGGGCAAACTCGTAGAGCATCACCGACTTGAACTTCAGCATCTCCGCACCGCGCAGCTCGTTCCCGCGCCGCAGACGGCGGAAGATCGCGTTGATCTCGGATTCGGTGTAGTCATCCGAGTAGAACGTTTCCACGCCATGGTCGGAGAGCCGGCAGCCCATGCTGTGGAAGAAGTCGTGACGCTGGCGGATGGCCTCCAGGAAGGTGGGGAAATCGTCCTTGACGTCGAGATTGCTCACCTCGGCCAGCTTGTCGACCCAACTGTTGAAGGCCTGCGGCGATCCGACGATCATCGCCTGGTCGGGCCGAAACGCGGGCAGCACCTTGACGCCGAACGACGAATCGGCCGCAATCACCGCGTGGTGCTCGAGGCTGTCGGTCGGGTCGTCGGTCGTGCAGACCAACGCCACGTTCATCTGTTTCATGATCCCCCGACAGGAGAATTCGTCGGTAGCCAACAAGGCGTTGGCTTCGCTCCATATGCCTTCGGCCGTGGCGGGGGCCAACAACCGGTCGCCGATGCCCAACGGACGCTTCAGTTCCAGGTGGGTCCAGTGGTACAACGGGTTGCGCAGCGTCTGCGGCACCGTTTCGGCCCACTTCTGGAACTTCTCCCAAGCGGTGGCATCGCCCGAACAGTACTGCTCCTCCACGCCCGCGGCACGCATCGCCCGCCACTTGTAGTGATCTCCCGACAGCCAGGCCTCGGCGAGGTCTGCGAACTTGTGGTCCTCGGCGATCAGCGCCGGCGAAAGATGGCAATGGAAGTCGACAATCGGCATATCCCGAGCGTAGTCGTGGTAGAGCTCGGCGGCCTTGTCGTTTTGCAGCAGGAAGTTCTCCGTGATAAAGGGTCCGTTCACGGTTTTCCTTTCCACTCGGTGATTGGGGCAGCAAGCCAGCCCGAAGGTGGCAAACGACCGTCAAGTGTATCTTTCCGCCTGCGTGAAGGCAACCGGGGGCATAGTGAGCGGCTTTCCTATTTGTCGCAAATCACGCAAACCAACCTGTGCGAGGTCATTGCAGGGCGCAAATTGCCCATATTTGGCCAAGAACCTACTTAAAGAAGGGGGGGCTCTTGCCGGCATTGCCCTTTGGCCGCGCCACATGACGGGCACGGTGGATCCGGCGAGATGGCCTCTCGAACGTGCCTGCGATACAATCTCCGCACCCAGCCCCTTGGGTGACGTATTTGTGCGCAGAAGCCCGTGTGACCTCCGCCCGTGAACATCGAGCACCACAATCACCGGCAGATCGAGATGCTCAACCAGCGAGGGGGGCGCACGCTGAGCGTCGTCGACCTGATTCAGGCCGGCACGATCAATGTAGAGATGGCTGCGTACGCCATGCGGGCGATGCACGGAGGCGCGTCGCTGTTGACCGGTGCCGTGCCGGGCGGGGCCGGAAAGACGACCTTGATGGCCGCGATGCTGCACTTTCTCCCTGCGGAAGTGACGATCGTGACCGTTGATCGGCTGGGCGTGATCGCCGACGCGCGGCGGAACCCGCCCGATGAGCCCGTCTGTTATCTGGTCCACGAAATCGGATCGGGCCGCTACTTCGGCTACCTTTGGGGGCCGGACGTGGCCGACTTCTTGTCGCTTGCCGGCGGGAAGGGTCGGATCGCGTCTTGCCTACATGCCGACACGTTGTCCGAAGTGAGCCACATCCTCTGCTCGCCGCCGCTGGGCGTCGCGCCGAAGTCGCTCGGGGAGGTCCAAATCGTCATGTTCATGCACGTGGACGTCGGCTCGGCCGGGTATCGACGCCGCGTGGCGGCGCTGCACGAAACCGACGGCCGCGGCGGTCATCGACTGCTGTACCGCTGGAACCAAGCGTCGGATCGCTTCGTAAACGAAGGGGAAGGGCACGACACCGGCGGCCTCTCGCTTTACGTCGCATTCATCGAACGGCTCCTACGGGAAGCCGAGCCGGCGGCGGAGGACGTCCGCCGCAAGGTCGTCGAGTTCTACGAAGACGGGTGAAGACGGCCGCGCGGTCCAGGCGAACTGCAAAGTCGATTCGCGGGAGTGGAAAACGGGGGCTGGCTCCGAGCCAGGTTCAATACGGAACCTGCCGACGAAGTTCCCGGCTCGGTGCCTGTCCCCCTTTTCCACGGTGCGCCCATGCCGCCGCCCGAAGAAAGGGGACAGGCACCGTCGGCACTGCGAATCCCTACAGCCACATCGATCGTCGACGGAGCCAGTCCCCTTTTTCGGGCTCCCGCACACTTTGCAGTTCTCCTGCCGCGCGGTCTTGCCGCGCGGTGGCGGGTGGGATAAGATCCGATGTTGGATGTCTGATATCTTGACGGTGTGTCGGGTCCTCGTCTTGGAGGGATTGTCGTGAGCAGCGAATTCCAATCGACCGGCCAGCAGGCGCCGCCCCCTCTGCCGCAGCCGAAGAAGCCTTTGATGTCGGCGTCGCGGATCGTGGTGTTGGTGATGATGGTGGCGGTGCTGGTGGTGGCTTTCCTCGAGTTGAGGCCGCGGTGGGCCCGCGACCGTTCGTACGACGCCCTGGACGCCAAGTACGTCGAATTGGAGAAAGAGGGTTCCAGGATCCCGCGCAGCGAGGTTGAGACCTACTTCTCCGGCAGCTTTGAGCGGCAGGACGACGGCGACGCCGGCGAGACGGTTAAGTGGAAGGGGCTCTTTTCGACGTACGCGATCCAGATCAAATACCAGGACGATCGCGTCACGGGGATTGCCTACGGCAACGCTGACGACCAGAAGGGAACCGGCGATCCGGGCGGGGGCAACGACCAGGAGGGCGTGATGTACGGGGATAGCAAAGTCTCTAAACTTGACGCCCAGGCCTTGTTGCGGAGTAACCAGTCGTGGGCGGCGATCGAGAGGGCCAAGAGAATCGCCCTGAAACGGCCGGATAAGCTGCTGCAACGATCCGATTTCGAGAACGACCTTGCCGAAGGGTACACCTGCGAATCGGACCGCGAGGGCAGCGACGTCTTCATCTGGGCCGGCGACGAAACCCGCTTCGGCATCCGCGTCATCTACACCGACGAAGACGGCAACCCCGCCCCCGACGCCTACGACTTCAAGAACGAAGACCTAGGCCCTCGTGAGGATCGTGAGTAGGCTCCGGCTGCCCGGGAGGGGAATCCGCGACCTTCACTGCTAATCCGACTCAATCGCCACGCGGGCTCCGTCGGCCAAATCGCTCTCGGGAGCCAGCACCACCTGTTCGCCTTCGGCCAGCCCCTCGGTGATTTCTGCCAGCCGATCGTTGAAGAGCCCAAGCTGAACGGTTCGTAGCGTGGCCCGGCCGTCGCGGATGGCGTAGACCTTCCATGCTCCGTCGTTGCTGCGGAACAGGGCCGAACGGGGAACGACCAGCGCTTCGGTCTTGGCGTCGGTGATGATCCGCACGCGGACCCGGTAGGCCACGCCCAGGCGGCGTTCGGCCAGCAGCCTCTGCAACGTGGCGGCGTCGAAATCGATCACCACCTTCACGCGCTGCTGCTCTACGCCGAGCGAACTGATCTTGGTGAAGCCGGCCGGGTCGACGCGGCGGACGCTGCCGCGAACGGGCGTGGCGCCGATGGCGGGGCCGAAGATCTCGACCTCTTGCCCCGGCTGCACGTTGGCCACGTCGAGCGTCAACACTTCGGCCTCGACCTGGAGGTCTTCCAGCCGGCCGATCTCCAGCAGCACCGTGCCTGCCGAGAGTTGCCGTCGATTGGTCTGGTGGCGTTTGGTCACCACGCCGTCGATCGGACTGGTCAGCGTGCCACGGGCGAAGTCGAGCTTGGCGCGTTGCAGCCGGGCGAAGGCCTCGGCCCGCTGTTGGGCGAGCACTTCGGCCGTTAACTTCTCCTTGCGGTCGATGTAGCGCTGGACCATCTTGGGCATCAGGTCGGTGGCGATTTCGAACCACCGCATCGTCTTATACGACTCGACGGCCTGACGATAGGCCGCGTCGCTTTGCACTTGCCGCAAGACGGCTTGCTCCAGGTCGTCTTCGGTCTGAGCGCTCGTCCTGCGGAGGTCTTGCACCCGCCTCAGATCGTTGTTGGCGTATCGCAGGGCCGCCCACCCGGAATCGATCTGCGTCTTGGCTCCCGCGGCCGAGGCTTTGGCGGCTTCGACGAATTTCGACGCTTGATCCAACACGAACTGCTCGACGGTCAGATCGGCGTTTTCGGCCACCGCCGCGTTGGCCCGATCGTATTGGGCCTGTGCCTCCGCCAAGGCCCACTCGAGGTCCTCGGGAGCCAGCCGGGCGACCACGTCTCCGCGAGAGACCGGCGTGTTCTCGGCCCACTCGATCGGCTCGATGCGGCCATCGTAGGGCATGGTAATCAGATAGGTCTGCGGCAGCTCGGTCGTCGCCCGTTCTTCAACGTACGCCCGGATGGGGCCTCGTTCGACCGCCGCCGACTTGACCGGTACGCCCGACGAAAGCGCGGAGACGATGCCCCAAACGGCTAAACCACAGGCAATCGTGCCGGCGGCGACCATCGCGATCTTGGTCCTTGTCTTCATGGTTCTTGCTCGTTGGAGGAAGAAGGGGTCCCCTTCCATTTCCATTCTTCTATTCTACCATCGGCTACTCTTTCGCCTGCAATGCCTCCAGCCAGTCCATGCGGTGGATGGCCCGCTGGACGGCCAAATGGGCGATCAGGGCGAACGCGACGGCCAGCACAACCGTCGAGATCCAAGTGACCGCCGACGAAACAACAGGAAAACGGAACATCTCGGTATCGTAGGCCTCGGCCGTGAGCACGCTCAGCCCGTATCCGACCGGCATCCCGAGCAGTGTGCCCAAGAGCGTGACGATCATGCTCTCGCGCAACAATAGCGTGCCGATCTGCCACGGTCCGTAGCCCAACACGCGCAGCGTGGCCACCTCGCGGCCGCGTTCGGCCAGGCTCACCAGCGACGAGTTGAGGATGCTGCCGAAGAAGACCACGCCGGCGAACAACACCAGCACCACGACCGACATCAACATCATGCCCTGGAAGGTCTCCTCCAGGCTGGCGACCATTTCCGGCCGCGTGTTGATGGCCTGCAAGGCGGGCATCCGCTTGAGTTGACGGTAGAGTGCGGCCGTGTGCTCCGGGTTGCGATCGGTGGCAAGCTGGACGCCGGTCAGGGCGAATTCCTCGCCGATCAGCCGGCTGAGGTAATCGATGTCGGCGTAGACCGACGTGCCGAGATAGGCGTCGGAGATCTCCAACACCGGCACCTGGTGCATTTGCCGTAGTCCTTTGGTCGGTCGGAAGGCCACCGTGTCGCCACGCTCCAGATGGAGCACCTCGGCCAGCTTGCGGCTCATCGCCAATCCGGCCGGCGGGATGCGAATCGCCCGGGCCTGGCTGTCGCGGGGAATGGTCAGCGTGGCGCCGCGCTGGAGTCCTGTGATGCCGCCCCGGCGGCGATGCGGCCCGTTGGAAAACGTGCCGCCGACGGCCAACAGCGGCTCGGCCCGATCGACGCCGGGAAGCCGCCGGACTTCGAGCAAAGCGTCGCGGCCGCGCTGGTCTTTGAACGTCAGGTCGACGTCGCTGCGGAGGATCCAACGGTACTGGAAGTCGAGCAGGTAATAAGTGGCCTCGGTCATCATGAAGCCGCTGACCAGGATGCTGGCACCCATCATCGCGGCGAAGATGCCGGCGGCGGTCCGCACGCGATTGCGGATCACGCCCCGCAGGACCATCCGCCAGCCGCTGCTCAGCCGCGACCAAAACCATCCGATCCGCTCCAACCACACGGCCCCGCCGCGTCTCGGTGGCTTGGGGCGCATCGCTTCGGCCGGCTTGAGTTTCAACACGGCCCGGGTGCCGCGGATGCTTCCCGCCACGGCACACCCCGCGCTGACGGCCAAGCCGAGCAACATCAGGCCCGGGTAGAAATGGTTGTTCAATTCCGGGGACTCGAAGAACGGACGATACATGACCGTCATTCCACCGCCCATGGCGTATCCTCCGAGGCATCCCAGCAGCCCGCCGAACATGCCGACCGCGAGGCCAAACTTCAGGAAGTGGAGGAAGACCTGCCGGTCGGAGTAGCCCAGTGCCTTGAGCGTGCCCACCACGGTTCGCTGCTGATCGGCGAGGCGCGACAGCAACACGTTGAGCACGAGCGCCGCCACGGCCAGGAACATCATCGGCATCACGATGCCGAAGCTTCGCAGCCCTTCGATCTCCTGGCTGACGTACTTGTTCGACGGCTGATCCGCCAGCGGTATGGCCGAGGCGACGCCGTACGACGAGAGCAAGTCTTCGGCTTGCTGCAACACGATCCTCGGCTTGCGGCGTGCCTCGGGGGTCAGCCGCCCGACGAGCTGATTGGCCGCCCCGTCGAAGTCGAAGACGTCTTCGGCGAACGTGCGTTTCAGGTAGAAGACCCCCAGGTGCTCCGGATCGGGCGCCATCGCCCCGGGCCCCAGCAGAAAGAGGAACTCGCTGCTGATCGCCGTGGCCACAATGAACAGTTCCTGCCGCCGGTTGTTCAACAAGAGGTGGATTCTCTGGCCCGGCTTCAGTGCGTGTTTCTTCGCGAAGGCCTCGTTGACGATCACCTCGTTGAGCCGGCCGCCGGTGAAGTAGCCGCCTTGGCGCAGCAGCACGTCGTTGATGATCGGCCGTCGCTCGTCGGGCAGGGAAAACACCAGCGCGTTGAGCGGCCGGTCGGCACTTTCGAGGTCGACCGTGGCGGAGAATTGGATCCGTGGGCGGATTTCCGCCACGCCGGGCACTTCGGCCACCCGGGCCAGGTCGGACAGCGGGGCCTTCTTCAGGTCGATCCAGAAATCGGCCATCCGGCACTGGGCGTAGTATCGCCGCTTGGCCTCGTTGAGGTTGTGGTAGGCCGAGCCCATCGCCACCAGGCATGCCACGCCGACGGCGATGATGCTGACGATCGCCAGCAACAACACCTTCGACGAGGTCAACTCCCGGCGCAACTTGCGATCGAGCACGCTCACCAGGTGATCTCCTCCGGCGGAACCGGCTTGGCGTTGGTGCGAACTTCGACCACCCGGCCGCTCCGCAAACGGATCACGCGATCGGCGATCGCGGCAATCGCGCTGTTGTGGGTGATCAGCACGACCGTCTTGCCCAAGCGGCGGTTCAGATCGACCAGCATTCCCAGCACGCGTTTGCCCGTGGCGTAATCCAACGCGCCGGTCGGCTCGTCGCACAGCAACAGGGTCGGATTCTTCGCCAACGCCCGAGCGATGGCCACGCGCTGCTGTTCGCCGCCGGACATCTGGGCCGGAAAGTGGTGCATCCGATCCTCGAGCCCCACCAAACGCAACGCCTCGGCGACGTCCAGCGGATCGGCCGATAGCTCCGTCGAAACCATCACGTTCTCTTCGGCCGAGAGATTGGGCACGAGATTGTAGAACTGAAACACGAAGCCGACCGTGTCGCGGCGATAGCGCGTCAGCTCGGCCGCGGAAAACGTGGTCATTTCGCGGTCGCCGTAGAAGACCCGGCCGCCGGTGGCCGTGTCGAGCCCGCCCACGATGTTCAGGATCGTCGACTTGCCCGAGCCGCTGGGCCCGACCATCACCAGCGTCTCGCCTTGGCGGATCTCGAGCGAGACGTCGGCCAGCGCCTCGACGCTCACTTCCCCCATGCGAAACGTCTTATCGACTTGCTCGAGGCGCAACAAGGCGCGATCGGACCTGATGCCGTCAGAATTCGGGCCGTTGGATGTCATGACCACACACGCTGGATCCGGCGGGCTCTCGTTGATGCCGTTTCGATAGGCAATCGCTTCCTTGCTTCCCGTCGGCTCGGCCGAGCGCGGCAGGGCGTGCAACGCATAAGCTCCCTATCGGGTATTCGCCTCAAGCCCGACAAGCTTGCCCTCGGCAGTCTCGGGCGCATACGCCGAAGCCGCTGCCGGAGAAGCCCGCCGCCGTCGGTTGCCCTATCTGGAGCGTAGGTCACGGCTTACGGCGAAGCAACCGTAGGCAATTGCCCAACCCATCAAGAGCCGTTCGTAGTGACCGCATTCATGCGGTCTTTCGCGGAATTCCGCTGCACGGCCCCGATGAATCGGGGCACTACGAACGGGTTGGGCGAATGCTCACAAGCAACCGCTTGCGGTGGGGGAGTCGATCGAAGCGATCGCCTCAGACGGCACAGACGGAAGAAGCGGAAGCGGCAGACCGCAGTCAGAGGCGGCAAGCGTTTGCAGAGGTGACGCCGATCCGGTAGCGTTCGGCGATCGGTTGCCACGCTGCTGGCGGTCCGGATGTGTGCGTTGGCCGGCTACTCGAAGATCCCCGCCCCAAAACCGTCGTCGGCCGACCCTTCGGGCTGCGGCTGGTGTGTGGGGGCCTTATGGGGACCGCGAGGCTTCTCGGCGGCGGAAAGCTGAGCCGGCTCGAGCACGGCCGGTGCGCTCTTGGGCTCGCCGGCCGCGTCTGCGTCGAGTTCGTCGTAGCTGGGGACATAGCCGGGCTGCGTCGCCCTGTCCTTTTCCTCGCGAAATGCGGCAATCACCCGTTCTTGGATCATCTCGCGGCAGGCGGAGTTGATCGGATGGGCGATATCGGCGTAGAGCTTGGCGCGGCCGTCGTCGTCCTTGGCGGCGTGTTGCTCTTTCAGCCGCGCACCGCATTGGTTGCAGTGGGCGGCGCGCAGATGGTTCTTACAGCCACACTGAGGACAATGGGCCGTCAGCTTACGACTGGGCATCGCCACGAACGGGCCGGTGGCCCCCTCGATGATCTTCAAATCACGAACGACGAACGCGTCGTCGAACGTGATCGAACAAAACGCCTGCAGTCGTTCTCCCGGCTCGTCCATGAGCTTGACGCGAACTTCGGTGATTTCCACGGCGGTTCTCCTTACACATCGGGCGATTCAACGGCAACTCCGCACCGCAAAGACGCTCCCCGCGCCGTCTGCTCGTAAACGTCCCGCGACACGCCGAGCGTGGCGCGCGTGACGGCAAAGCCCATAGTAAGACGTTCCACTTCCGCTCATCCCGTGCCCTAGACAGTCTTCACGTGCGAATCGGTGCCGTAGTCTCTCAATCCAAGGCGACAGTCTTTCGGCGGGCGGCTGCAATCGGTTGAACAGCAGCCGCCCAACACGCCTCATATCTCCATGCGACAGGGCGCGAACCAACGGTTCCACGCATCGGGGAGCCCGAGACGGCCGGCAGTGGCCGTACACCTCGGCCGTCGGCAATCCGGCCGGTGGCCGCACGACGACGAAACTAAGACTCCCAAGCCCGGCCGCGGGTTCCACCCGCTCTCCTCGCCCTCGACAAATCGCCGCGCCGCCGCCGAGAAAGAATGGCACGTCGCTGCCAATTTCGGCGGCCACCGCACGCAATTCGTCGAGCGAGAAGCCGAGGTTCCAAATCGCGTTGGCCGCCACCAATGCGGCCGCCGCATCGCTGGACCCGCCGCCCAAACCCGACTCCATCGGAATCCGCTTCACCAGCCGCATACGCAAGCCGCGGTCTATGCCCGCTCGCATTTGCAGCAACTTGACCCCCCGGACCACGAAATTGTCGTTGCCTTGTGGGAGGTCACCCAAGCCGATGTTGCCCGGGTCGATGTCGCCTGAGTCGATGTCGCCACGTTGAGCCTCGCCGGAATAACCCGACGCTCGAACCCTCTCGCATTTCAGTTCTACTTGTCCGCCGGTCTCCTCGGTGAAGTACAGGCTGTCGTATAGGTCGACCGGACACATGAGGGTTTCGATCTCATGGTATCCGTCGTCACGCTTGCCAAGGACCTCGAAGAAAAGGTTCAGTTTCGCCGGTGCTCGAACTACGTGGGTAGCCACGCTGCGGTGAATTCGCATCGCAGAAAACGTGCTCTCACACTCCAATTCAAGCGGCCAGTTTCTTTCCGAACCGTTCCGGTCGGGGGCCATGGCCTACACTAGCATTCGGGATTGTATCACCTCTCGCTTCTCACGTCAACCTCGACTTGTGAGCTTCCCTTGGCCAAGGCGGTTGCGTTGTACGGAAGTGAGTTGCTTGCTTTGAGTTGTGTTTG
>CAYYNP010000334.1:0-10601 GCA_964472545.1 uncultured Planctomycetaceae bacterium
AGGTGCGCATCTTTGCCGACGGCGTGATGAGTTGGAGCCTGATCAGCGACGGCGATTTCACCGGCGCCGGCCTGGCGGCACTGAGCGACGTGCTGCCGTTGGGCGACCCGGCAAACCTGGCCTCGCTGAACGAAAACACCGTCGGCGAAGGCGGTTTCCATGGCACGATGAGCTACGGCAACGTGGCCCTGGGCGCGATCGTCCCCGCCGGCACCAACCCCAGCCAACTCACGCTCGAGTACGTCACCGGCTTCGGCGCGGAGCCGCAGATCGGCACGATCAACGTCGTGCCGGAACCTTCGACCGTCGCTCTGCTGGCCTTCGGCCTCTTGGGCGTTGCCGCTGGCCTGTGGCGGCGGAGGCGCACGGATTGACGGCCAACTGGCAGGATCGGATCGTAGAGTGAAAGGCGTGTGCCATCGCTTCGCGGAAGCGGTGGCACACGCTACGCGCGAAGGGTGTGCATTGCCCCGAATTGACTGCGTGCCCATCTATCGGGTGGTGCATGGCAGGGAAAAGCCGAAAAGTTCTTGACACTCTTGGCGTTACGATACAAGATCGAGTTTAGTGGCTCGTCGCGCATCCCCAATTCCCGTCGTCCTGTATCCCACCGCTTCGTTTCAGCGTTGGTGCCTGTCTCCGTGTTGGGAAACACGCTTTCTGCGCCGTAGCGGCACATCTGAATGTCCCTCCGTTTCTCCAGACCATCCTCGTCACCTCTCTTGGAATCCCCGCGATGAAGCCACCAGTAATCCTGGCAGCCGCCGTGGCCCTCATCATCGCGGCCGGCAACGCCGGCGCCGTGGTCTTGGAGGATTTTGACGGTCTCGCGCCAGGCATGCTCGACGGCACGGCAGGGTGGCATGCCGACTCCGACGCCGCCAGGATCGGACGCGACTTCACCAACGCCGGCAACCAGTTCTGGTATCAGGCCGGACGGTCCAACAACATCTACCGGGGCCTGGGTGAGGCGGCCGTCGCCGACGAGTCGACCAGCACGCTCTTCTTTCGATTCTTCGCCTCCTCCTCCGGGGCAAACCACGCCTTCGGGCTCAGCGACGTCGCCGTGCCGCAATCGCGCGGCGACTTCGAGGTCGGCGGATTGGTCGCCGACGACGGTGGCAACGTAAAACTGCAGGCGGCCAGCGGCGGGGGATACGTCGACCTGAGCGAAAACGGCGGTGCGGGCAACCTCGACGTCAACACCTGGTACAACGTCTGGATGGTCGCCGACAATACGGCCGACCGGGCCGACTACTACATCCAAGGCGGCGGCATCGAAACGCAACGGAAGGTCGGCAGCGGCCTGCCCTTTCACAACGGCGCGGCGGCCAACGACCTGGTCAGCTTCTACGCGCAGACCGTCGGCTCCAACAAAGACTCCGTGCTGATCGACGATATCCACCTTTCCGCGGGAACCGTGCTGAGCAACCCGGCTCCAGTGGCAAGCCCGCCGGCGCTCGAGGTCCCCTCGCTGTTCCAATTCGCCGAGCAGAATCTGGCTGCCACGGATCAGGTGATGACGTCCGACTGGTGGTATCCCAGCAGTACGCTCTCCACGGGACCCTGGCAATACTCTACCAAGATCCAGTGGACCAGCGGGTTCTTTCCCGGGATGTTGTGGCAGATGTATCGCCGCACGGGCGACGAAGCGTGGCGTGCGACGGCGGCAGCCCGCACGTCCCATCTCGAAAGTCAGAAGCTCGACGACTCGATCCACGACGTCGGCTTTCAGATCTTCAACAGCTTTGGCCGAGGCTACGCCGCCACGGGCAACGAAGAGTACAAGGACGTCATCCTCACCGCCGCCGACACGCTGGCCACTCGATTCAATCCGACCGTCGGCGCGATCCAGTCGTGGGGCGACAAGGAGACGGGCTATTACACGGTGATCATCGACAACATGATGAACCTGGAGTTGCTCTTCTGGGCCTCGAAGAACGGCGGCGACGCGAGCCTCTACGACATCGCCGTGCAACACGCCCTGAAGACCCACGAAACGCTGGTTCGGCCCGACGGCAGTACGTACCACACCGTGCGGTTCGATCGCAACACGGGCGACGTGATCACCAAGGCCTCGTTCCAGGGCTACGCTACGGAGTCGACCTGGTCGCGGGGGCAGGCCTGGGGCGTCTACGGCTTCACCATGACCTATCGCGAGACGGGTGACCCGAGATTCCTCGACACCGCCCGCAATCTGGCCGACTACTTCATCGACAACCTGCCGGCGGATCACGTGTCCTATTACGACTTCGACGCCCCGGGGACCCCTTCCCGCGACAGTTCCGCGGCCGCCATCACCGCCTCGGCGTTGATGGAGTTGGCCACGCTGGTCGACGCTCCCGACCGCCAGCGCTATACCCGGGCCGGCGAGAAGATCCTGCTTTCGTTGGCCGGCCCCGGCTTCCTCTCCGACGGCTCCGCCTTCAAGAGCCTTTTGCAGCACGGCACGACCGGCAAGAACGGGCGGCACGACATCGGCCTGATCTTCGGCGACTACTACTTCCTCGAAGCCCTCGAACGATATGAGGCGTCCCGGCCGGCGGTCACGTCGCAGCACGTCTTCTACCACAACTCCGCCTTCGAAGATCCCCCACACAACGCCGTGGCCACCGACAAGCGCGCGTTGCTGCCGGGCGAGACCGCCAGCTTCGAGAACTACACCAGCTACGACCTGGGGATCAACGGAATTCTGGTCGACGTGGCCAACTTCGGCGACCTCGGCGGCCTCAGCCCGGAGACCATCGGCGATTACTTCGAGTTTCGCGTTGGCAACGACAACACGCCCGACGATTGGCAGGCGGCCCCGGATATCCTGCAGGTGTCCGTGCAGCCGGAAGAGGGCGAGGACGGTGCCGATCGGGTGGCGATCGTCTGGGCCGATCGGGAGATTCAGAACGAGTGGCTCGAGGTTACCGTGTTGGCCAACGAGTTGACCGGGCTGGTCGACCCGTACGTCTTCTACTTCGGCAACGCGGTTGCCGAGTCCGGCAATCTGCTGGAGGACGCCCAGGTCACCCCCACCGATCTGCTCCTGCCCCGGAACAACCCTCGCTCGTTTCTCGACCCGGCCGCAGTCGACTTCCCCTACGACTACAACCGCGACGGCCGCGTCAACGCCACGGACGTATTGCTGGCACGGAACAACCAGACCAACTTCCTCACGTCGCTGAAGCTGATCACCGTGCCCGGGGAAACGGCGGCGACCGTGGTGCCGGAGCCGTCGACGCTCGTCTTGCTGGTCGTCGGCGCCCTGGGGCTGGCGGCTTACGGTTGGCGGAAGTTGCGATAGCAGCCGCCATGCCAACCTCGTGCCACCTTCATACCACCCTTGCCGGCACGCGTCGGGTGTTATATGCTCACCCGAACTCCGCCCGGTGAAGCTGGGCCTTTGGTGTGACCTGGTTTCGATAACCGTCGGGGCGTATTTGGTCGAGCCGCCATGAACCGTCAACCGTACGAGAAGCCGCCCAGGTGGTGGGGCCCGCGGATGAGCCCCGGCTGGATCCGATGCTGGCGCCCGCTGCGCAAGCGGACGCAATTGAAGAAGCACCGGCTGCTTAAGGTCGAGGTCTGCGGACTGGATCACGTCCGCCACGCGGTCGATCGCGGCCAGGGCGTATTGATCACGCCCAATCACGCCAGCCACGCCGATTGCCATTCGCTCTACGCCGCGGCCGACGCGTTGGGATGCCCCGTCTACGTGATGATCGCTTGGCAGGTCTTCGCCCGCGACGGCTGGCTGCGGGCGATGATGCTTCGCCACCACGGCGGTTTCAGCATCGACCGCGAGGGGACCGACCTGAGTGCCATCCGCCAGGCCAGAGAGATCCTCCAGTCGCGCAAGAGCCCGCTGTTTATCTTCCCCGAGGGCGACGTCTACCACTGCAACGGCCGCATCACGCCCTTTCGCGAAGGCCCCGCGGCGATCGCCCTGATGGCGGCCAAGAGGGCTTCTCGGCCGGTGGTCTGTATCCCATGCAGCATGAAGTACACGTATATCGAGGACCCCACGCCCGAGTTACTCCCGTTGATGGACGAGCTCGAGCGGGCGATCATGTGGCGACCTCGACCCGACCTGTCGCTGCCGGAGCGGATCTATCGCTTCGCCGAGGGCGTGCTCTCGCTCAAGGAAATCGAATACTTGGGCAACTCCCGCACCGGTTCCGTGCCCGAGCGGATCGCCGCCTTCATTGATAGCCTCCTGGGGCGTCTCGAATCGCGCTACGGCCTTCATACGGCCGACGCCACCGTTCCCGAACGTGTGAAAACCCTGCGGCAACACGTCATCCGGCAACTCCAAGACCTGCCCGAAGACGACCCGCAGCGGACGCCGCTGGAGACCGACCTCGACGATCTCTTCCTGGCCGTCCAAGCCTTCAGCTATCCGGGCAACTACGTGGCCGAGCAACCGACCGTCGAACGCATGGCCGAAACGCTCGATAAGTTCGAGGAAGACGTGCTGGGCTACAAGACGGCCCGCATCCGCGGCACGCGAAAGGTCAAGGTCACCTTCGGCGAACCGATCCCCGTCGAGCCGCAAAAGAGCAATCGTGAGGCCGCGGCGGCGTTGACGCGCGTCATGGAAGTGCGGGTACAAGGGTTGCTCGACGAGGAATGAACGCCGCCCGGGCGGAGTGCCACACGGCGAAATGGCCTGAAGGCGAACAGTAGGCTTTGCCGGAAGATGGCAAAGTAGTCATCTCGCTCCGCGAGATGTCATGTCGTCACGCGGAGCGAGACGACTACTCTCCTCCGGCCCAAGTGGCCGCTTTGGCTGCTTGACCCAAGCTCGACCCGCGGCTACGCTGATCGGATACGCTACCTTTGCCAGGTGGGAGAGTTCGCGATCCGTGCAATTCAGACTCCAGGAGGTCGAACCGATGAGAAGTCGACAGTCAGGCAGCGTTTGGCGTCCGTGGATGAGGGGGCTTGTTTGCATGGGGGCGGCGATGCTGCCGTGTTTCTCGATCTCGGTGGCCGCGGCGGCCGAACTGCCCGATGAGCTCAAAGCGGTGGCCGGTCGGGTCGTCTTCGAGACCTGGCAGGAAGACAATTGGGAACTGATCGCCGCCAATGCGGACGGCAGCCGCCGGACCAACCTCACGCAAACCGACGACGTCAACGAACTCTATCCGCACGTCTCGCCCGACGGCCGCAAGATCTGCTTCGTATGCGATGAAGGCAAGGGCGCGTCGATGATCCGCAACGTCTACTATATGAACCTCGACGGCACCGGCCGCACGCTGGTGGCCACCAACGCGCGGCAGCCGTGCTGGCGGGCAGACTCCCAGGCGATCGCTTACCTCAAGGGCGAGTCGGAGAAGTTCTCCTACATGGATTACGCCACCAAAGGGATCTTCGTTTACGACCTGAAGAGCGACACCCACACGGAGCATCCCAACAAGGAGATCCACCACCTTTACAACCTCTGCTGGACGCCCGACGGCAGGTGGTTTCTGGCCACGGTGCACGCCGGCATGGGCTATCGGCACGCGATCTTGGCCATCGAAGCAAACGGGACAAAGGTCGTCGACTTGAAGATCCCCGGCTGCCGGCCGGACGTCAGCCCGGACGGGAAACGGGTCGCCTGGGGACCGGGAGATTTCGCGCTTCGAGTCGGCGAGTTGGATTTCTCCGGCGGTGAGCCCAAGGTCCTCAACGCCCGCGACGTGGTGACCAGCACGAAGCCGATGAAGATCTACCACATCGACTGGTCGCCCGACGGCAAGTACGTGGCCTTCAGCCGCGGTCCGTCAACGAAGCTGATGGGCATGATCCCGGAGATCGTCGGCGTGCAGGCGAAGGGCTGGAACATCTGCGTCGCCGATCCGGCGGCGACCAATCGCTGGACGCCGATCACCAACGACGGTGCCTGCAACAAAGAGCCGGATTGGATGCGCGGGGAGAAATGATCGTTATGCGAAACGTCCCAGGCAGAACGACTGCGCTTTGCGGTAGCCGAAGTCGCCAGACTTTGGATCGAGCGGCCACTGCCAGATTCTGGCGAATTCGGCTACGGAAGTCTCCCGCCGCGTTGCTGGCAGGAGCCGTAGCGATGGTGGCCCTCGTGACCGGCACGTCCTGCCATCGGGTCGAACGGCCGGACCCGCCGAAAGTGATCGCGACCAAAGGCGGCATCGAGATGGTGCTGATTCCCGCCGGCACGTTTACCATGGGCAGCGACGACGGCGATGCCGACGAGTCGCCGCCGCACGAGGTGCAACTCGATGCGTTCTTGATGGATCGCTACGAGATGACCCAAGCCCAATGCGACCGGCTGGCCGAGGGCAGTCAATGGCTGGCCGTCAACTCCTCGAACTTCAAGGGCCCCGACCTGCCGGCCGAGTTGGTCCGCTGGGACATGGCCGCCTTGTTCTGCAACCAGCGATCGCTCGACGAGGGTCTCGAACCGTGCTACGACATGGAGGGCAACTGCAACTTCGAGGCCGACGGCTACCGGCTGCCCACCGAGGCCGAATGGGAATACGCCTGTCGGGCGGGGAGCAACACTCGATACGGCTTCGGCGACGATCCCGGCTCGCTGAGCCAATACGCCTGGCACTCGGGCAACGCGTCGAAGAAGACGCATCCGGTGGGTCAGAAGAAGCCGAACGCCTGGGGACTGTTCGACATGCACGGCAACGTGACCGAATGGTGCAACGACGTCTACGCCGAGGACTACTACACCGCGAGTTCCGCCGACGGCACTGTGACGAATCCGCGCGGCCCGGGCGACGGCCGCAAGGTCGATTTCGACGATTGGCGCGGCGTGCTTCGCGGCGGCCACTGGCGGGTCGATGCAGAGGCCTGCGGTTCGGCTACACGCCTGGACGAAGAGCCGGGCTTCTCCGATGCGTGCTTCGCCAGCGAAGCCATCGGGTTTCGCTGTGTGCGCCGGGCGACCGCGGAGGAATTGAGCGACGACGGGACGTAGGGTTTCACGGCGTTCGTTCCGCCGAGCCGCACGTCGCGGCCGTTCGTCGTTCACCGAATAGCTCCACAGATGGAACCACGACACCAACTGGAGTGGGGTTTCACGGGGTGTCGTTCGGCCGGTCCAAGAATCCGTCACATTTCCCCAATCCCTACGACCTTTGCCGACGTATAGAAGGAATTGCCACGCTAGCGACCTGGCGAGCCAAGGCTTGCTTGACTGAGCCCCATCGGGCGACACAATGAAGCTAGGGTAGAAGGGCGAGAATAGGCGAAAAGGGGACAGGCACGTTTTGCCGGAACGGCCCGGAGGGTGCTTCGCACAAGAGGTGCCTGTCCCCTTTTCGCTGCCGGAACTCGGGAGAGGATTGCCATGAGCCGAACGGGCCGTCGGACGGATCGGACGCTGACGTGGATTCTGCTTTGCGCGGCCGGTTGGGCGGCAGTCGTCACCGGGGCTTCCGCTGCCGAACTGGTGCTCAAAGACGGCCGCACGCTGCGCGGCGCCCTGGGCATGGCCGCCAGCATGGCCGATCAGCCGACTGCCGGGCCGGGGGAGACCGGCCCGGTACAGACGATCATCTTCCTTGACGACGACCTGCGGCGGACGTTCGTCTCAACCTACCTGAAGCAGGAAGTCCGGGCCGACGATCCGGGAGAGATCGAGGAGCGTTTTACGATCAGCCAGCGCGTGGCTCGGGGCGGGAAGATGGTCGGTAGCGTGGGGCCCGTGCTGCGGATCACCGACTTCAACGAGTTCGGCCGGCGGATCTACTCCTTCAATACGCCCGATGGCCCGGTCCACGTGGTGCAGGGCATCACGCTGATCACACCCCGCTGGACCAAGGTCGAGGGGATCTCGCACATCTGGGACATGCGGATCGCCACCAGTTCGATTCGGCCGGAGATCATGCGGAAGATCCTCCACGCGCAGATCGACCTGAAGAACATCGAGCACCGCAAACGGATCGCTTCGTTCTATATCCGCTGCAAGCGCTACATTGAGGCCAGGCAAGAGTTGGAGGCCATTCTGAAGGCCGCGCTGGAAGACCCCGAGATCGACGCCGAGGCCGTCAAAGAGCAACTCGATCCCACCATTCAACTCCTCTGGCAACTCACCGCCGGACAACTCAAGGCCGATTTGAAGATGCGCCAACGGGCCGGCCAACACCAATTCGTGCTCGGCGCACTGCGTGCCTTTCCCAGCGAGAAGGTGGCCGTCGAGGAGTTGATGGAAGTCCGCGAGATGATCCAGCAGTATCAGTTCCTCGGCGCCCGCGGCAAGCGGATCGCCCAGGGGATAAAGATGCTGTTGGCCGAAGTGAAGGACCCGGCACAGAAGAAACAGCTCGAGCCGCTGCGCGACGAGATCTTCGCCGAACTCAGCCCCAACACGATCGCACGGCTGGCCGCGTTTCAGCAGAACCTCGACGATCCCGACATGCCGGCCGAAGACAAACTCTCGCTGGCCGTCAGCGGTTGGCTGCTGGGGACCAACTCGGCCACGATGAATCTGCCGGTGACGCTCTCGGTGGCTCGCGTGCGGGAGTTGGTGCGGCAGTATCTCAACGAGCCGATCAAACTCAACCGGGCGGGGATCCTCGACGAACTGCGTTCCGAGGAAGGCGCCCGGCCGGAACTCGTGGCGGCGTTGATCGCGAACATGAAACCGCCGTTGCCGCTGGGCGATCCGGTCTCGCCGGAGCATCCCGGTTTCTATTCGCTCGCCACCGACGGCTTGCCCAACGATCCGCCAATCCAGTACCTGGTGCAGCTTCCGCCGGAGTACGATCCGTATCGGAAGTATCCGGCGATCCTCACGCTGCACGGGGCCGGCACGTCGCCGTCGCGGCAGGTCGACTGGTGGGCCGGCTCCTGGGCCAAACAGGGCGGACGCCGCGACGGCCAGGCCGGACGCCACGGATACATCGTGATCGCACCGCAATGGACCGTCGCGCATCAGGGCAAGTATCTGTACTCGCTACGGGAACACGCCGCCGTGCTCAACAGCCTCCGCGATGCCTGCAAGCGGGTTTCGATCGATACCGACCGCGTCTATCTCAGCGGCCATTCGATCGGCGGCGACGCGGTCTGGGACATCGCCCTGTCCCATCCCGATCTCTGGGCCGGCGTGATCCCGATCGTCGGACGGCCGGACCGCTTTTGTGCGCGGTATCGCGAGAACGCCCGGCAACTGCCAATCTACGCCGTCTTCGGCGGAAAAGACGGCGACCGGCTGATCAAGAGCGCCGCCGACCTGGACTACTACATGCGTCGGGCGTACAACTGCACGGTGGTCGAGTATCTCGGCCGCGGACACGAGCACTTCTACGACGAGATCCTCGAACTGTTCGATTGGATGAGCCGCTTTCGCCGCGACTTCTTCCCCCGCGAGTTCACCTGTTCGACGATGCGATCCTGGGATAACTACTTCTGGTTTGTCGAACTCGACGGGCTGCCGCCGAAGGCCACCGTCGATCCGTCGAACTGGCCGCCGCCGCGAAACACGCTGGCTGCCCAGGTGACCGGCAAGATCCTCGAAAACAACGGCATCAACGTCCGCACCGGTACCAGCTTCGCCAGCGTCTGGCTCTCGCCGGAAATGATCAATTTCGAGCGTCAGGCCACAATTGTGATCAACAGCAAGCGAATCAACATTCAGGGGCGGCTGGTGAAGCCTGAACTGGAGACGATCCTCGAAGACGTCCGCTCGCGGGGCGATCGGCAGCATCCCTTCTGGGCGCGCGTCGACGCCGCCACCGGGCGATTGCACGCCGGCCGCTGAGTACAAAGCCGCGACCGGTGGTCGCGCCAGGAGGCACGAGTGAGTATGCACGGCGCGACCACCGGTCGCGGCTTTTTGGGGGAGCACGATGAGCGAAGAAGATCTGGCGTCGCGCGTAAGGCAGCACAACGCCCTGCAAATCGGATTCGGCGTATTGGCGGTGATCGCGGCGGCGGTGATGTGGTACGTCACATTTGTGGTGGCCCGGTCACTTTTCTCGTACCCGTTGGAGCTGTTCGAAGTCGACGCCGCCCGGAGCATTAGCGGTTACGTGGCCGGTCTGTTGCTGCTGCTGCTGGTTGTCGAGGGGCTGATCTACGGTAGGGGGCAGTTTGACTGGGCAACCGTTGCCGAACGTGGTTTCATAGAACCCGGCAAATCCGTCTTCACAGCCAACTACGGCGCCATGCGGGCGGGACACGCGCTGACTTTCGCGTACTTGCTCACCTGGTTCTTCTTCAGTGCACCCCATCTGACCGTCCACGCCGCCAAGGCGTTTCGCTCTCGAATCCGCGTCGAGCCGCAGATCTACCACCACGCCGCCCGGCTCTGGGAACTGCTGGCCGAGAAACGCACTTGGGTTCCCCTGGGCGACATCCCGCAAACCACCGCCGCCGCGTTTCTGTTGCGTCGGCTGAGGCTGATCTGGAGCAAAGAGGTCCACGGCGTGCTGCAGGTAAGGATCCCGGCCGGGACTTGATTGCGCTGATACGTCGTTGAGTGGCCGCGGTCGAGGTGAGCGGCTACAGCGTACCCGGCGAGTGATAGTCGGTGCTGCCGAGGTACTCCAGCACGTTCTTGGCGTTGGTCCAGACGTCGTGCATAAACCCCTCCATGATCGCCTTGCGGACCGCGTTCTTTTGCTGTCGGTTGAGGCAGC
>CAYYNP010000335.1:0-10556 GCA_964472545.1 uncultured Planctomycetaceae bacterium
GACGGAGCCAGTCCCCTTTTTCGGGCTCCCGCACACTTTGCAGTTCTCCTGCCCGTTGGCGAGAACGCCGGTTCGGTTCAGAAGGCGTCGACGTGTCTGGCCGCCGAGGGCCAGAGAGTCGCGCGACGTTGACGTAACACGTTGAGTGAAAACACGTTACGGGATCTCGCTACTCGTGCCGACTACTTCCGCCGCCGCCGAATACGGACCAACGCGGCCAATCCCAGCAATGCTCCCAGCAGCATCGCGATAGCGGACGGCTCCGGGACGGTGCTTAGCGTGATCACGTCGTTGGTGCCGCTGCCGTAGTCGATCGAATACGTGCCGGGCTTCAGACCCGGGATGACCAACTCGTCGAATCGGCCCAGAAGCGCCCCGTACTGGACGATGGGAAAGTCGCCCGCCAGCCCACCGGTCACGTCGACCAGCAGCGACCCGTCGAGGGAGACGTCGTCGTGGACCACGAGCTGATCGAATGAGGCGGCCGATTCGAGTTCGATCTGTAGTGCGGCAAAGGGTCCTTGGATGTAGTTGCCGAAGATCTCGGTCGTGCCGATCGAGGTTCCCGGCGCGAGGACGCCGTCGCCGTTGTTGACCAAAGCGAAGGAGATCGTGGGCGTGCCGAACGTGCCGACGTGGAGCGTTCCGCCGGTCCAATTGAATCGGCCGGTGCCGGCGCCCCGCTCGATCGACCCTGCGGCGAGCATTCCCCCGCCGAAATTGAGCGTGCCGGTGGTGCGCACTCCGCCCAGCGCGATCGAGTCGGCCACCACGCGGTTGTCGTCGCGATCGCTGATCGTGAGCGTGGCCTCGTAGTTGCCGGTTTGGTTGTCCTTCTTGCCCAGGACCAGGCTGCCGAGATGGGCGCGGAACGTGGCGCCGCTCAGATCGAGCCCGGGGCGATAGGTCCCGTTGTAGCTCCAGGTGCCGGTGCCGATCGAGAGGTGGGTCGGACGGTCCGGCTCGCCGACGGTCAACGTTCCGCCGGGCACGATTTCCACGCGGCCGTGGCTGCGGTTGACGCCGATGGCGAACTGATCCGCCTTGATCGTGGTGTTCTTGCCCAAGAATAGTACGGAACCGCTGCCGTCGCCGACGACGATCTTGTTGGCGTCGATCGTTGCGTCGTCGGGCAGTTTGAGCGTGCCGTGGGAACTTCCGCCGGTGCCCATCAGCAGTTCGTTCAGGTGGGCCGAGAAGGAGTCGAGATTGCTGAAGTCGACGGTGGCCGTGGAGCGGGCACCGCCGACGATCATGTCGGCCCGGTCGTCCGGTTCTCCGACGCTGACGAACCCGTGATCGCCGGCGAGGAAGCGTGCGTCGTAGGTGCCGGTCTGATTGTCCTTCTGGCCGACGATCAGGTTGTCGAGATAGGCGTTCAGCGTGGCCCCGGTGGTGTCTAGCGCGCTGCGATAGGTTCCGTTGTAGCTCCAGGTGCCGGTGGCGATGGAGAGATTCGTGCGTCGCTCGGGCGAGCCGAGATTGAGCGTGCCGCGGTTTCGGATCTCGACCGTCCCGTGGCTGCGGATCTTGCCGATGGCAAACTCGTCGGCCAGGATGGTGTTGTCGTCGCCCAGCGCGAGTACGGCGCTACTGCCGTCGCCGACGATGATGATGCGGGCGTCGATGGTGTTTTGGTCGGCCAGTTTCACGTTGCCGTAGGACGACCCGCCGGTGCCCAGCAGCAGTTGATCGAGATTGGCGGTGAAGGTCTCCATGCCGCTGAAGTCGGCCCAGGCACTGGTTCGGGCGCCGCCGACGATCATGTTGGCCGTGTTGCCCGTATCGCCGACGCTGATCGACCCGCTCTTGCCGCCGAGCAGCCGGGCGTCGTAGGTGCCGGTCTGATTATCCTTCTGCCCGACGATCAGATTGTCGAGATAGGCGTCGAGCGTGGCGCCGCTGGCGTCGAACCGAGAGCGGTAGGTTCCGTTGTAGCTCCAGGTGCCGGTGCCGATCGAGAGGTTGGTCCGCCGCGAGGGCGTGCCGAGGGTCAGCGTGGCGTCGTTGGCCATCTCGAACGTACCGTGGCTTCTTTGCCGGCCGATGACGAATTCATCGGCCACGATCGTGTTGTCCCTCCCCAAGGTGAGCACGGCGCTGCTGCCGTCGCCGACGGTCAGGGTCTTCGTGTCGATCGAATTGGCCTCGGCCAGCTTCAGGTTTCCGTAGGAACTGCCGCCGACGCCGATCAGCATCTCGTCGAGGTTCGCGTCGAAGCTCTGCAGCCCGCTGAAGTCGACCCAAGAGGTAGATCGCGTGCCGCCGACGATCATCTGGGCGGTGTTGCCGCTCTCGCCGACGCTCATCGAACCGCCCTGGCCGCCGTTGACGGTGACGTTGTAGGCGCCGTTGCGATTGTCTTTCTGGCCGATAACGAGGTTATTCAACCAGGCGTCGAACGAGCCGCCTGAGAGATCCAGCCGCATGTAATACGTGCCGCTGGAGTCCCAGATCCCCTCGGCCACGGAGAGGTTTGCCCGCCGGTCGGAACTGCCGACGGTCAGCGCGCCGCCGTTGACGATGTCGACGTTCGAGACGCCCTTGCCTTCGCCGAAGGTAAGCTGATCGACGAGGATCAGGTTGTTCGCTCCCAAGTGCAAATTGCCGGTGGCGTGGCGGCCGAGGATCATCGCGCCGGCCTCGATGCGGTTGTCGGCGGCCAGCGTCAGGTCGCCGTAGGCGCCGCCGTTGACGCGGGTGCCGATGTGGAACTCGCGCACGTTGGCCTGAAACTCGGATAGCGTGCCCAGATCGACCCGCGACCAGGCGCCGGCCGTGTAGCTGCGGCCCACGTTGACGTAGCCCAGCGGCGCGGTCACGTGGAGTACGCCGTTGCGAAACGTGGTGGTGGTTTGGCCGGGCTGGTCGAGGTTGAAGTTCAGGTCGCCTTTGACCGTGAGCGTCTTCTTGCCGAGGTCGGTGGTGTGATAGCGGCCGTTGTTGTTGAAGCTTAGCCCGGCGACCGTTCGATCGTAGAGGAGCCGATTCGTGACTTCGTTGACGACGGTCGAGGACCCGATATTCTGGAACGACGCGGCCTGAGTTGCCCCCGGAGCGAAGCCGGTGCTCCAGTTGGCGTTGGTGTTCCAGCGGTCGTTCATGCCGGAGCCGGACCAAGTGATCGTGTCGGCCGAGCAGAGAGTGGTCATCGCGGCCAGAACCGCAAACGCAGCCACGTAGCGAGTCATTCGAGTCATCGTACTGCCTCCTCGAAGGCAAGGGGTGTGTGAAGTAATCGCCTCACGCCATGGAGAAACGTGTCAGGAAGTTCGCCGCTTTCGCCGCAGCCAGATCCCCGCGCCGGCCAAGCCGAGGGCGGCCAGCACGAGCACCGAAGGCTCCGGCGCGGTAACCAACGTAATCGTGTCGTTTGCGCCGCTACCGTAGTCGAGCGAGAAGTGGCCGGGCACCAGGCCGGGCGCCAGGACCTCGTCGAACCGGCCGGTCAGCGTGCCGTACTCGGCGATGGGAAACTCGCCGCTGAGTCCGCCCGGTGGCACGTTGATCAACAGCGTACCGTCGAGCGATAGTTGTTCGTGTACCAGAAGCCGATCGAAGGCGGTCGGCGAGTCGAGGTCGATCTGGAGCGTGGCCGCAAACCCCTGCCGGTAGTCGCCGAAGATCTGCGTCGTGCCGATCGGATCCCCCGGCAGCGAACTGCCCGCCGACGGATATCCCGGCGACAGTATCCCCGTGCCCGTGTTGGCCAAATCGAGGGGATGGGCAGGCGTTCCGAACCGATCGACGTGCAGCGTGCCGCCGGTCCAGTTGAACCGCGCCGTGCCGGTTCCCTTTTCGATCGATCCGGCCCGCAGCGTGCCGCCGGCGAAGTCCAAGGTGCCCGTCGCCCGTGGGCCGCCGAGACGAATCGATTCCGCGTCGACGTAGTTATTGGCGCTGTCGCTCAGCCGCAGCGTGCCGTCGTGATTGCCGGTCTGGTTGTCTTTCTGACCGATCACCACCCGGTCGAGATAGGCGACAACCGTCCCTTCGGAAAGATCGAGCATGCCGTAACGTGTGGTATTGGAGTTCCAGATACCGTTGGCGATCGTCAGGTGCGTTCGCCGCTCGGGCGAGCCCAGGTTGAGAGTGCCGCCAGGGCGGATGTCGACGGTCGACGTGCTGTAGTTCTTGCCGATGTGTAGTTCGTCGGCCAGGATGGTGTTTTCGCGCCCCAGCGTCATCTTGCCGGGGCTGCCGTCGCCGACGACGATCCGCTCGGCGTCGATCACGTTTGTGTCGGCGAGCTTCATCGTGCCGTTGGAGTTGCCGCCGACGCCCAAGAGCATCTGGCTCACGTGGGCGGTGAAGTCGTCCAGTCCGGTGAAGTCGACCAACCCGGTCGACCTGGCTCCGCCGACGAGCACCCGGGCGGGCTTCGCCGGGTCGCCCAGGCTGACCGTCCCACCGCGGCCGACGATCACCGAAGCGTTGTAGTAGCCCGACTGATTGTCCTTCTCGCCGACGATCAGATGATCGAGGTGGGCGTTGAGCGTGGCGTCGGTCAGGTCGAGTTTGCCGTAGCGCGTGGTGTCTTTGCTCCAGGGGCCCTGGGAGACGTAGAGGGCCGTGCGGTTTTCGGGTGTGCCGAGGTTGAGCGTGCCGCCGTTGGGCACGGTAACCGTCGACGTGCTGTAGTTGGCGCCTATGCGCAGCTCGCCGGTCTCGACCGTGTTCTCCTGCCCCAACTCGAGGACGGCGGGGCTGCGATCGCCGACCACGATCTGTTCGGCGGCAATCGCGTTCACCTCGGCCAGCTTGACCGTGGCGTTGGCGTTGGGGGCGGCGCCCAAGAGCATCTTGTCGAGATGGGCGGTGAAGCTGTCCAATCCGCTGAAGTCGACCAGGCCCGTCCCCCTTTCGCCGGCCACGATCATCCGCCCGGGATCGTCCGGCCGGCCGAGCGCGACCGATCCGTCGACGGCGCCCGCCAACGAGGCGTTGTAGTAGCCGCTGCGGTTGTCTTTGCGGCCGACGACGAGATTGTCCAGATGGGCCACGAGCGTGGCGCCGGTCAGATCGAGCTTGCAGTAGCGCGTAACGTTGGAATCCCAGGTGCCCTTGCCGATCGACAGATTGGTGGGCCGTTCGGGCGTGCCCAGCGCGAGCGTGCCGCCGTTGGGGACGTCGACCGTGCCGGTGCTGTAGTTGGCGCCGACGTCGAAGTCGTCCACCACGATCGTGGTGTCGTTTCCCAGCGTGAGCGTGGCCGTGCTGCCGTCGCCGACGAGGATCCGGCGGGCGTCGATGTTCGCGGTTTCGGCCAGCTTGACCGTGCCCCGAGAACTTCCGCCCACGCCCAGCAGCATTTGGTTGAGGTTGGCCGAGAAACTCTCCAGCCCGCTGAAGTCGGCCAGGGCCACCGATCGCGTGCCGCCCACCACCATGCGGGCCGTGTTGCCCGACGCGCCGATGCTGATCGAGCCTTGGTCGCCGGCCAGGAAGGTGACGTCGTAGGAGCCGCTGCGGTTGTCCTTCTCGCCGAGGGTGAGGTTGTCCAAGTGGGCGTTGAGCGTGCCGCCGGTCATGTCGAAGCGGACGTGATACGTGGAATTGGTGTTCCAGATACCCTCGCCGACCGACAGCGCCATACGTTGATCGGGGCTCCCCAGCGTGAGCGTGCCGCCGTTGATCACGTCCAGCAGCGAACTGCCGATGTTCATCCCCACGGTCATTTCGTCGGCCAAGATCGTGTTGGTTTGGCCCAAGTGAAGCCGGCCCGTGGCGTTGTTGCCGACGATCACCCGGGTGGCGTCGATCGCGTTTTGCTGGGCCAATGTCAGGCCGCCGTAGGCGCTGCTGCCGGTACGCGTGCCGACGTGGAACTCGTGTACCTCGGCGTTGAACTCGGAGAGGGTGCCCAGATCGACTTCGGCCCACCCGCTGCCGGTGAAGGCGCGGCCGACGTTGACGTAGCCGAACGGGGAGTCGACGTCGAGCCGGCCGTTGCGGAGGATGGTCGTCGTCTGGCCGCTGTTGTTGACGTTGAAGCTCAGGTCGCCCTCGACCCGCAACGTCGATCCGCTCAGATCGAGCGTGTGATACTTGCCCGTGCTGTTGCTAAAGAGCAGGCCGCCGATGGTGCGATCGGCCATGAGCACGCTGGTCACCTCGTTGGGGATCGTCGAGGACCCGGCGTTGGTGAACAGGGCCGCCTCGGTGGGATCGGGCGCCGAGCCGCCGTTCCAGTTGGCTCCGTCACTCCAGGAGTCGGAAGGTCGAGCACCGTTCCACTCGACCGTAACCGCGGACGCAGAAAGCCCCAGGACGCAGAGGGCGACCGTCATCGCCACCCGGATCGTGCGTGTCATCATCGCGCTACCAACCTTTCTAGGAAATGGGATTGCTGCCTGGAGCTCTATGGAGTTTCAAAACGCGTTGTTTATCGCCTGGGTTCATACGGCACTGCCGCGCCTGCACGTCGCGCGCAGCCGCACGTGGGAATTGGGCCGATGGTGAAAGAGGACCCCGCGCCGGACTTGGAGGGTTCGCGTTGGCGATGGCCGAGAGAGATCGACCCGCACATGCGAGCCAACTCACCGAGCCGGAGTCCCGCGTCAGCCGTAAGAAGGGCGCCACTACATAGTAGTAGCGACGTGTGGGCCGACGCTTTCGCTGCCTCCGGCTCGTCGCCTCGAGAAGGGTACCTTGGTTACCGCAAGACCACCGTCATTTTCCAACTCGCACCCCAGGAAGTCAAGCATTTTCCGCCGCCTGCGGGCAGAATTTCAAAGAAAATCGGTCGGGCGTCCGGCCGCCTTGCAATCCGGGCGATTTACTGCGCTAATCGACGTGGAAAACTGAAGCCTTGTAAGAAAACCCCGGGATGGCGGGTGGCTGGGGCAAAGCGCAGCGGTGCCCCAGATGTCTTGGGGCTCTGGGGCACCGCTGCGCTTTGCCCCAGCCACCCATCGTCAATTGTCGTGGAGCCCGACTTGCCCGCCGAGATAAAACACCCTGATGAGGTATACAGCAAGAAAACCCCGGGGGGGCTTCGCTCGCGGAGTTTCCTCGGCCTGCTGCTGACGCAATTCCTGGGTGCGACCAACGACAACACGCTCCGCTGGCTGATCCTGCCGATCGCCCGCGATATGTTCGACTCCGCGCACCACAACGCCGTGCTGGCGATCGGGGGCGTGTGTGCCGTGTTGCCTTATGTGCTGCTGGCGGCGCCGGCCGGCTATCTGGCCGACCGGTTCGACAAACGGACGGTGATCGTCGGCTGCAAGGTGACCGAGTTGGCCATCGTGTTGCTGGGCGTCGCCGCGATCCTCTTCGGCAATCCCTACCTGCTGTTCGTCGTCATCGCTCTGATCGGCTCGCTGGGCACGATCTTCGCGCCGTCGAAATACGG
The DNA here is from genome assembly GCA_964472545.1 of uncultured Planctomycetaceae bacterium. Lineage (GTDB taxonomy): Bacteria > Planctomycetota > Planctomycetia > Pirellulales > Thermoguttaceae > CAYYNP01. The sequence continues at coordinate 7,358 of CAYYNP010000335.1, forward strand.
CTGCATTCCCGAGATCGTCCGCGCCGATCGCGTTCCGGCAGCCAACGGGCTGATCGGACTGACGACCGTGTTGGCGATTGTCGCGGGCACGGTCGCGGCCGGGTTCCTCTTCGACCTGACCGCGCCCGACGGACGCCACCTGTGGTGGATCCCGGCGATCGTGTTGGTGGCCACGTCGGTCGTAGGGCTGGCGTGCAGTCTGTCGATCTGCAGGTTGAAGGCTGCCAACCCCACGCGGACCTTCCCCGTCGACGTCCCGCAACAGACGTTCCGCGACTTGGCCACGCTGGTCTCCAATCGGGCGTTGCTGCTGGTCGCCCTGGGAGCCGCGATCTTCTGGGGCCTCGGCGTGTTGGGTCAGTTGAATATCGACCGCTTCGTCAACAACGATCTGCTGGCCACCGCGGCCGAAGAGGCCAACCAGAAACACGTCGGCATTCTGCAAGGGATGGTTGCCCTGGGCGTCGGCGTGGGGAGCGTGTTGGCCGGCATGATGTCGCGCGGGCGGATCGAGTTGGGGATTGTCACGCTGGGTACGGCCGGCATCGCCGTCAGCGCGATCATGCTCTTCGCCGTGCCCGGCACCAACGGCGAGGCCTTCTCGCCGGCCTACTGTGCGAGCCTCTTCTGGCTGCTGTTGCTGGGGCTGGGGGCCGGCATGTACAACGTCCCCTTGCAGGCCTACCTGCAACAGCGCAGCCCCGAGAAAACGCGCGGCTCGATCCTGGCGGCCAGCAACCTGGTCATCGCCGGCGGCATGCTGGTGGCGTCCGGGACGTTGTGGCTCTGCGGCGACGTGCTGGGTTTTTCGGCCCGGGCGATCTTCCTGCTGCTCGGCGTGGCGATGGTACCGGTGCTCGTCTTCTTGCTCTGGCTGTTGCCTGCGGCAACGGCCCGCATGGTGCTCTGGCTGATGGGGCTGATCTGCTATCGCATTCGCGTGTACGGCAAGGAGAACCTTCCCGAGGAAGGCGGGGCCCTGTTGGTGGCCAACCACGTCACCTGGATCGACGGGCTGCTGATAACCATCTACTGCCCTCGGCCGATCCGCATGGTGGCCCTGGCCCAATACGTTCGCGAGGGGCTAATCGGCGTGCTGACGCGCGACGTGGGCGTGATCTACATCGAGCCGGGCCGCAAGTCGGTGATCCGTTCGATTCGCCGCGTCCGCCAGGCGCTCCGCGACGGCGAACTGGTGGGCGTCTTCCCCGAAGGCACCCTCACCCAAGACGGCGAATTGCGTGAGTTTCAGCCCGGCTTCTTGTCGATGCTTAAGAAGACCGGCGTGCCGGTGATCCCCGTCTACCTGGGCGGGTTGTGGGGCAGCGTGTTCAGTTTCGAGCGGGGCCGATATTTCTGGAAACTGCCCCGGCGGTGGCCGTATCCCGTCTCGATCCGCATCGGACGGCCGATCGCCCAGCCGAAAGACATCGACGAGGTCCGCCGGGCGGTGGCCGAATTGGGTGGGGTTGAATTGGCCGACGAATCGGGCGGAGAAGAATCGGGCGGAGTTATATCGGGTGAAGACAAATCGGGCGGGGTTGAACCGGGAGACCAGTGATGGACGAACACCAAGCGTCGATGTTGGCCGAGAAGTTTCTGCGGACGTGCCGCGGAAGTATGTTCCGGACCAAGATCTCCGACTCCTTCGGCGCCGAACTCACCGGCGCCGCCCTGCTCACCAGGACGTTGATCCTGCGGCGGCTGTTGCGCCGGGAGGTGCTCGCGGCGGACGAACGATACGTGGGCCTGTTGCTGCCGCCGTCCGTGCCGGCCGTGGTCACCAACGCCGCACTGACGCTCGACCGGCGGATCGCCGTAAACCTCAACTACACCGTCTCCTCCGGCGTGATGAACGCCTGCATCGAACAGTGCGGTGTGCGCCACGTGCTCAGCAGCCGCCGGGTGATGGAGAAGCTCGACCTGAAGATCGACGCCGAAGTGGTCTTCTTGGAAGACCTGCGCGAAAAGCTCAAACTGAGCGACAAGCTGGCCGCCACGGCCCAAGCTTGGGCCATGCCCGTCGGCACCTTGGCCCGCCGGCTGAAGCTCCACGAAATCGACCCGGACGACGTGCTCACCGTGATCTTCACCTCCGGCTCGACCGGCACGCCCAAGGGCGTGATGCTCACGCATCGCAACGTGGGCACGAACATCGAAGGCTTCAACTCGGTGATCCGGCTGTCGCGCGAGGACGTGCTGATCGGCATCCTGCCGCTGTTTCATTCGTTCGGCTACACGGCCACGATGTGGACCGCCTTGACGCTCGAACCGCAGGTGGTCTACCACTACTCGCCGCTGGAAGCCCGGGCGGTGGGTAAGCTCTGCGGCAAACACGGCGTGACGATCATGATCGCCACGCCGACGTTCCTCCGCTCCTACACGCGGCGCTGCCGGCCGGAGGATTTCAGGGCCATGCAAGTCGTGCTCACCGGCGCCGAGAAGCTGCCGGCCGACGTGGCCGACGGATTCGAGAAGAAGTTCTCCGTCCGCCCGATCGAAGGCTACGGCACCACGGAACTCTCGCCGGTGGTGAGCCTCAACGTGCCGCCGAGCCGCGCGGTCGGTTCGGCGGCCGGGTGTCGCGAAGGCACCATCGGCAAGCCGATCCCCGGTGTCTCGGCCAAAGTGGTCGATCTCGACACGGGCGAAGACCTTCCGGTGGGCCAGGCCGGCATGCTGCTGATCAAAGGCCCCAACGTGATGAAGGGCTACCTGAACAAGCCGGAGTTGACCGCCGAGGTAATTCAAGACGGCTGGTATACCACCGGCGACGTGGCCGAGATCGACGCCGAGGGGTTCATCCGCATCACCGGCCGGCTGAGCCGCTTCTCGAAGATCGGCGGCGAGATGGTGCCGCACATCCGCGTGGAAGAAGAGATCGTCCGCTTGGCCGGGCTCGACGACGAAAGCGAGGTCGGCGTCACAGTGACCGCCGTGCCCGACCCGCGCAAAGGCGAGAAGCTCGTCGTGCTGCACACCGGCCTGCCGCAAGACCCCAAATCGATCTGCCAAGGGCTGTCCGAGGCCGGGCTGCCGCCGATCTGGATCCCCTCGCCCGACAGCTTCCGCCAGATCGAAGCCATCCCCGTGCTGGGCACCGGCAAGACCGACCTGAAAGGGGCCAGGGAAATCGCGCTGGCCGAGTTCTCATAAAGCCGCGACCGGTGGTCGCGCCCGGAACGCCGATTATCATCCC
>CAYYNP010000336.1:0-10444 GCA_964472545.1 uncultured Planctomycetaceae bacterium
CGGAGCCAGTCCCCTTTTTCGGGCTCCCGCACACTTTGCAGTTCTCCTGGCCGGGCGACACCGAATGTTGCATGGGGCATCCCTACTGGGGATACTGGAGACGACGCTCGTTTGCCCGAAAGAAAGGACACCTACATGACAACGTTTCGCCCCAAGAACCTAAGCCACTCGGGCCGTGGCTTTCTCTCCCACGGCATCTCACGCATGGTGGGCTTCCTGCCGGCGGCGCTGTATTCGGCCGTCGCGATTCAACTCCTCTGCGGTGCGTCGGCCCTGGCACAGTCGGCCCAGCCACCCAACGTCGTCTTGATCTTCGCCGACGACCTGGGGTACGGCGACTTGAGCTGCTACGGGGCGGCCAAGGTGAAGACGCCCGCCATCGATCGACTGGCACGACAGGGCCGCACGTTCACCGACGCCCATTCGGCGTCGGCCGTTTGCACGCCGTCGCGATACGGGCTGCTGACCGGTAGGTATCCTTGCCGCAAGGACGATCTCTGGGGGCCGGTAATGCTTCGCAGCCCGTTGGTCGTCGATACCGAGCGACTGACGCTCGGCAGGCTCTTCAAGGAGGCCGGCTACACGACGGCCTGTATCGGCAAGTGGCATCTCGGCTTCGGCCGCACCGGCCCGACCGACTGGAACAAGCCGCTTGTGCCGGGGCCGCTCGAGTTGGGGTTCGACTCTTACTTCGGCGTGCCGGTGGTCAACAGCCATCCGCCGTTTGTTTACGTGGAGAATCATCGCGTCGTTGGGCTCGACGCTGCCGATCCACTGACTTACGGGCAAACGGCGCCGACGAAGCTGTTTCCCGAGAAGTTCGGGCTTTCGGTCATCGGCGGCGGCGAGAAAGCCCATGCGGCCTACGACGACGAAACGGTCGGCACCACGCTCAAAGAGAAAGCCGTCACGTGGCTGCGGCGACAGCGTGGCGATCGGCCGTTCTTCCTCTATCTGGCCACTACGAACATCCATCACCCGTTCACCCCCGCCCCGCGATTCCGGGGCACCAGCGGTTGCGGGCGTTACGGCGACTTCATTCACGAACTCGACTGGATCGTGGGCGAGGTGATGCGGGCGCTGGACGAAATGCACTTTGCCGACGATACACTCGTGATCTTCACCAGCGACAACGGCGGGATGCTCAACCAGGGCGGACAGAACGCGTGGAAAGAGGGACATCGGCTCAACGGCGAACTACTGGGGTTCAAGTTCGACGCCTGGGAAGGTGGGCATCGTGTGCCGTGGATCGTTCGGTGGCCCGGCAAGGCCCCGGCCGGTTCCCGGTCGGATCAGTTGATCAGTAACGTCGACGTGCTGGCCACGCTGGCGGCGGTCGTCGGCCGGCCGCTGAAGGAAGACGAAGGGCCCGACAGCGTCAACATGCTGGCCGCGTTCACCGGAGAGCCGGAGACCCCGATTCGCGATCACCTGGTCATTTCGCCGCGCAGCAAACGGCATCTGGCCTTGCGCAGCGGCGATTGGATCTACATCTCGGCCGCCGGCGCCGGCGGCTTCGGCGGCAGCCGCATCGGCGAGCATCTGCTCGGCGGCCCGGCGGCCCACGCGCTGACGAAACAGGTCAACAGCGACGTTGCAGGCAACCGCCTCAAGCCCGACGCTCCGGCCGCGCAGCTCTACAATCTTCGGTCCGATTCCTCGCAAGCGAAAAACGTCATCCGCGAACATCCCGAGAAGGCGCGGCAGATGAAAGAGCTGCTAGGGAAGCTGTTGACGCAGAGCGGGACGCGGGCAGATGAAGACTAGGCTAGTGCTCTGTCAACATTCGAAAGTGGGGCGAGCATCTTGCTTGCCGTTTGGATGAGCTTGCCCCAGCTTTGATCCACTTGGGACGTCGGTTTTTCGCCGCAATAGGCCTGCCCCGACGGGAGCCTCTCGAGGGCCTGTCGACCTACCTGGGCGGCACACTCAGGCCCACAATCGACTACCACCCGCCCTGGCTGTCGTCATTGACGGTCCGACGGCGTCGTGGTAGGCTGACCAGTTGCAAGGTCCCTCTTCTACGAGACAGGCAATGGCCACGTCGTTCGACCCGTACCATCGCTGGCTGGGCATTCCTCCGGAGAAACAGCCGCCGAATCACTACGTGCTGCTGGCGTTGCAGCCGTTCGAGGACGACCCGGACGTGATCCAGGCGGCTTGCGACCAGCGGATGGCCCATCTGCGGACGTATCAGATGGGCAAGCACTCGAAGCTCTCGCAGAAGCTGCTGAACGAGGTGGCCAAGGCCAAAGTATGCCTGTTGAATCCCAAGACCCGGGCGGCCTACGATCGGCGTTTGCGGGAGGAACTTCAGACCGAAGATTCCGAGACAGAAAGCGAGACGGCCGAGTCGGAGGAACGGGGCCCGGATTTGGCGGCCATGAGCGAGATTGCCGCGGGCCCGTCCGATCGCTTTCACCGCGCGAAAGACCGGCACGTTGGTACGACCGCGAAGAAGAAGGCCAAGACCGCCAAAATGCTCGGCTTCGCCGTGCTGCCGATTATGCTGCTGGTCTTGGGCATTCTGATCTGGGCGTTGGCCAACAGCGGCGGCTCGGCGGAAGGCCCCGTGCTGGTGTTCGACTGGCCGGCCGAAATGCGGCAGGACGTCGAGATTCTAGTCGACGGCAAGTCGGTCGAGTTTCCCAGCGACGGCAAGCCGCTGGAGTTTCCGTGCAAGCAGGGAGAACGAGAGATCGTCGTCCGGCGGATGGGATTCCGGCCGTTCGAGCAAACGGTGACGCTCGATGGGGACGAACGCAAGACGGTCGATCCGCCGCAGTGGGTGCCGATTTCGTATTTGGTATTGAAATGGCCACAAGACGAACGGGCCGACGCGACGTTGAAGATCGACGGCGAAGTACAGGACCTTTCCAATGACGAGGTGTTGGTCACTGCCGCAGAAGTGAAGCTGCCGCTGGAATCCGGGCGGCACACGGTTTGGATAGCCCGGCGCGGCGGCGAGTACGAGCCGTTCGAGCAGGCGGTGACGGTGGTCGAGGGCCGCGACGCCGCCGTAACGCCGGTGTGGACCGCCACGGTCGTCGTGCAAGCCCCGTACCCGATCCCGCCGGCCGAGCAACAACGGCCGTTTCGGGAGCAACTGGCCGCGGCTTGCGATGCGCTGCCGGCTGCCGAGAAGATCACCGCCGCCGAGAATCTGCTCAGCCAGGAGTCGCAAGTCGAGGCCAATCCGGCCCAGCTCTACGCATACCTGAGCGTGGCGGCCGAACTGGCCGGCGACGCCGGCAACGTGGCGTTGCTGTTGCGGGCCGTCGAGCGGCTCAACGAGAGATTCGCGCCCGGTTCTAAGGACGTCAAAGCCGCGGCGTTTGCCCGGTTGGTGCGGTCGGACGTGGAGCCGACGGGGGTCGAACTGCTGACCGACGCGGCCGACTGGGTCCTGCTGGCCGACGCCTACTGGGACTTTGCCGAGACGGTCGCCGGCGACCCGATGAAGCGGGACGACGTGAAGCTCACGGCCGGTTCGTGGTACGCCCGGGCAAAAGACGCCGGTGAGGCCGCTGCCGCCGTGCTGGCTCGGCTGGAGCAAATCGAGAGGATCAAAGCGGCGCGAGCAGGCACGGCTGCGGAAGCCCGCTACGCCGAGGCCATGCGGCAGATCGACGCGCTGCTGACGTCCTGGGACTTCAACGCCGCCGTCGACGGCCTGGCGAAATTGAACTTCTCGGAACCGGACCTGGCGGCACGGCTTGCCCGAGAGCAGAAAGTGGCCGCCCGGCTGGTGGCGGTCAAGGGCCGGATCATCGCGCGCATCAAGGCGGAGCGCCCGAAGAAACACGACCTGGGGCTCAGCGGGGCCAACGGCGAGGTGGTCGAGGCCGACGAGCAGGGGATCACCGCGCAGATCGGGTCGAAACGGGAAAGCCATCCGTGGCTCAAACTGAACCCCGCCGCGCGTGCTCCGCTGTTGCGGCTCGGCATCGACCGCACGGACCGCTCCGCCGCGGCGGGCGACTGGCTGGCGGCGGGCTTGCTGATGTTGCGGTGCGGCGACCTGACTGCGGCCGAGGCGTTCATTAAGGAAGCGGAAACCCTGGGCGTGAACGTCGAGTCCTATCGGGCCATTTTGGCCGACGCGCTGCTGAAGCAACTGCAGGCCCACCTGGCGGCAAGCGAAATCCCGCAGGCGGAATCCCTGCTGCGGCGGATCGAGAGCGGCTACGGCGGCCTGCCGTGGTTCGAAGCCAACCGGCCCGCCTTGACCGACGCCCGCGAGCAGATCGCCGCCCGGGGCAAGGACGCCGAAGCCGAGAAGCTGTATGCCGAGGCCGTGGCGCACTTCCAGGGCAAGCGGTACTTCGACTTGCGCGACGTGCTCGAAGAACTCAGGTCCGACTACGCACGAACTCGCGCCGTGACCGATACCAGCCGTTCGCCGAGTTACGTCGAGATGGCCAAGTCCGTGGTCGATCTCGGGCCGACAATCACGGTACGGCTAGACGGCAAAGGCAAGTTCCGCAGCATCCAGGCCGCCATCGACAGCGTGAGCCAACCGCAAACGCTGATCGAGATTCAGGACAACGGCCCCTACCGCGAGCGATTGTCGATTCCGCCGGGCAAAGACGGGCTGACGTTGCGGGGGGCCAAGGGTACGTGGCCGATCGTCACTTCGAAGGACTTGCCGGCGGCCTGCCCGGTCTTGGTCGACGTACGATCGCCCAACGTCACGCTACAACGGATGGTGCTTTCGCACGTACGGACCGTCGGCGACAAGACCGGCTGCGTGAACAACGCCGGAGACCCCGGCAAAGGGCTGCAAATGCGGATGGTCATCGCCTCCTCGAGTATGAACGCCTTGTGGCAGAACACGGGCACGATCCAGAACGCCGTGCTGGACCACTGCTTCTTCACCGGAAGGGTCAACCCGCAGCCCGATTGCACGATGACCAACTGCATCGCGCTGGATCAGGTTTCGGCCACTTCGTCGCGGATGGAGAATTCCGTTTTCGCGAAATTCTGGTCGAACAAGACGTGGCAATTGCGGCGTTGCACGATTCTGGGCGACCTGACGCTCAGCGCCGGCACCGGGGAAGTCAGCGACTGCCTAACGAAGACCGAGTTGGCGGCGGCACGTTTCGTCGATCCGGCGAACCTCGATTACCGGCTGGTCGAAGGCAGTGCATTGGCCACCCGGGCGACCGACGGCGGCCCACTCGGATGCCGCTACACCGCCGAGATGGTCGAGTTGATCGCCCGGGCGATCAACTCGACCATCTCGGCGGTGTAGCGGCATCCGAGTGGGCCGCCGTCGGTCGCCCGGGTGGCCAATGCACTGCCTTCGACCAGCCGGTAATCGAGGTTCGCCGGATCGACGAAACGTGCCGCCGCCAACTCGGTCTTCGTTAGGCAGTCGCTGACTTCCCCGGTGCCGGCGCTGAGCGTCAGGTCGCCCAGAATCGTGCAACGCCGCAATTGCCACGTCTTGTTCGACCAGAATTTCGCGAAAACGGAATTCTCCATCCGCGACGAAGTGGCCGAAACCTGATCCAGCGCGATGCAGTTGGTCATCGTGCAATCGGGCTGCGGGTTGACCCTTCCGGTGAAGAAGCAGTGGTCCAGCACGGCGTTCTGGATCGTGCCCGTGTTCTGCCACAAGGCGTTCATACTCGAGGAGGCGATGACCATCCGCATTTGCAGCCCTTTGCCGGGGTCTCCGGCGTTGTTCACGCAGCCGGTCTTGTCGCCGACGGTCCGTACGTGCGAAAGCACCATCCGTTGTAGCGTGACGTTGGGCGATCGTACGTCGACCAAGACCGGGCAGGCCGCCGGCAAGTCCTTCGAAGTGACGATCGGCCACGTACCCTTGGCCCCCCGCAACGTCAGCCCGTCTTTGCCCGGCGGAATCGACAATCGCTCGCGGTAGGGGCCGTTGTCCTGAATCTCGATCAGCGTTTGCGGTTGGCTCACGCTGTCGATGGCGGCCTGGATGCTGCGGAACTTGCCTTTGCCGTCTAGCCGTACCGTGATTGTCGGCCCGAGATCGACCACGGACTTGGCCATCTCGACGTAACTCGGCGAACGGCTGGTATCGGTCACGGCGCGAGTTCGTGCGTAGTCGGACCTGAGTTCTTCGAGCACGTCGCGCAAGTCGAAGTACCGCTTGCCCTGGAAGTGCGCCACGGCCTCGGCATACAGCTTCTCGGCTTCGGCGTCCTTGCCCCGGGCGGCGATCTGCTCGCGGGCGTCGGTCAAGGCGGGCCGGTTGGCTTCGAACCACGGCAGGCCGCCGTAGCCGCTCTCGATCCGCCGCAGCAGGGATTCCGCCTGCGGGATTTCGCTTGCCGCCAGGTGGGCCTGCAGTTGCTTCAGCAGCGCGTCGGCCAAAATGGCCCGATAGGACTCGACGTTCACGCCCAGGGTTTCCGCTTCCTTAATGAACGCCTCGGCCGCAGTCAGGTCGCCGCACCGCAACATCAGCAAGCCCGCCGCCAGCCAGTCGCCCGCCGCGGCGGAGCGGTCCGTGCGGTCGATGCCGAGCCGCAACAGCGGAGCACGCGCGGCGGGGTTCAGTTTGAGCCACGGATGGCTTTCCCGTTTCGACCCGATCTGCGCGGTGATCCCCTGCTCGTCGGCCTCGACCACCTCGCCGTTGGCCCCGCTGAGCCCCAGGTCGTGTTTCTTCGGGCGCTCCGCCTTGATGCGCGCGATGATCCGGCCCTTGACCGCCACCAGCCGGGCGGCCACTTTCTGCTCTCGGGCAAGCCGTGCCGCCAGGTCCGGTTCCGAGAAGTTCAATTTCGCCAGGCCGTCGACGGCGGCGTTGAAGTCCCAGGACGTCAGCAGCGCGTCGATCTGCCGCATGGCCTCGGCGTAGCGGGCTTCCGCAGCCGTGCCTGCTCGCGCCGCTTTGATCCTCTCGATTTGCTCCAGCCGAGCCAGCACGGCGGCAGCGGCCTCACCGGCGTCTTTTGCCCGGGCGTACCACGAACCGGCCGTGAGCTTCACGTCGTCCCGCTTCATCGGGTCGCCGGCGACCGTCTCGGCAAAGTCCCAGTAGGCGTCGGCCAGCAGGACCCAGTCGGCCGCGTCGGTCAGCAGTTCGACCCCCGTCGGCTCCACGTCCGACCGCACCAACCGGGCAAACGCCGCGGCTTTGACGTCCTTAGAACCGGGCGCGAATCTCTCGTTGAGCCGCTCGACGGCCCGCAACAGCAACGCCACGTTGCCGGCGTCGCCGGCCAGTTCGGCCGCCACGCTCAGGTATGCGTAGAGCTGGGCCGGATTGGCCTCGACTTGCGACTCCTGGCTGAGCAGATTCTCGGCGGCGGTGATCTTCTCGGCAGCCGGCAGCGCATCGCAAGCCGCGGCCAGTTGCTCCCGAAACGGCCGTTGTTGCTCGGCCGGCGGGATCGGGTACGGGGCTTGCACGACGACCGTGGCGGTCCACACCGGCGTTACGGCGGCGTCGCGGCCCTCGACCACCGTCACCGCCTGCTCGAACGGCTCGTACTCGCCGCCGCGCCGGGCTATCCAAACCGTGTGCCGCCCGGATTCCAGCGGCAGCTTCACTTCTGCGGCAGTGACCAACACCTCGTCATTGGAAAGGTCCTGTACTTCGCCGTCGATCTTCAACGTCGCGTCGGCCCGTTCGTCTTGTGGCCATTTCAATACCAAATACGAAATCGGCACCCACTGCGGCGGATCGACCGTCTTGCGTTCGTCCCCATCGAGCGTCACCGTTTGCTCGAACGGCCGGAATCCCATCCGCCGGACGACGATCTCTCGTTCTCCCTGCTTGCACGGAAACTCCAGCGGCTTGCCGTCGCTGGGAAACTCGACCGACTTGCCGTCGACTAGAATCTCGACGTCCTGCCGCATTTCGGCCGGCCAGTCGAACACCAGCACGGGGCCTTCCGCCGAGCCGCCGCTGTTGGCCAACGCCCAGATCAGAATGCCCAAGACCAGCAGCATAATCGGCAGCACGGCGAAGCCGAGCATTTTGGCGGTCTTGGCCTTCTTCTTCGCGGTCGTACCAACGTGCCGGTCTTTCGCGCGGTGAAAGCGATCGGACGGGCCCGCGGCAATCTCGCTCATGGCCGCCAAATCCGGGCCCCGTTCCTCCGACTCGGCCGTCTCGCTTTCTGTCTCGGAATCTTCGGTCTGAAGTTCCTCCCGCAAACGCCGATCGTAGGCCGCCCGGGTCTTGGGATTCAACAGGCATACTTTGGCCTTGGCCACCTCGTTCAGCAGCTTCTGCGAGAGCTTCGAGTGCTTGCCCATCTGATACGTCCGCAGATGGGCCATCCGCTGGTCGCAAGCCGCCTGGATCACGTCCGGGTCGTCCTCGAACGGCTGCAACGCCAGCAGCACGTAGTGATTCGGCGGCTGTTTCTCCGGAGGAATGCCCAGCCAGCGATGGTACGGGTCGAACGACGTGGCCATTGCCTGTCTCGTAGAAGAGGGACCTTGCAACTGGTCAGCCTACCACGACGCCGTCGGACCGTCAATGACGACAGCCAGGGCGGGTGGTAGTCGATTGTGGGCCTGAGTGTGCCGCCCAGGTAGGTCGACAGGCCCTCGAGAGGCTCCCGTCGGGGCAGGCCTATTGCGGCGAAAAACCGACGTCCCAAGTGGATCAAAGCTGGGGCAAGCTCATCCAAACGGCAAGCAAGATGCTCGCCCCACTTTCGAATGTTGACAGAGCACTAGCCTAGTCTTCATCTGCCCGCGTCCCGCTCTGCGTCAACAGCTTCCCTAGCAGCTCTTTCATCTGCCGCGCCTTCTCGGGATGTTCGCGGATGACGTTTTTCGCTTGCGAGGAATCGGACCGAAGATTGTAGAGCTGCGCGGCCGGAGCGTCGGGCTTGAGGCGGTTGCCTGCAACGTCGCTGTTGACCTGTTTCGTCAGCGCGTGGGCCGCCGGGCCGCCGAGCAGATGCTCGCCGATGCGGCTGCCGCCGAAGCCGCCGGCGCCGGCGGCCGAGATGTAGATCCAATCGCCGCTGCGCAAGGCCAGATGCCGTTTGCTGCGCGGCGAAATGACCAGGTGATCGCGAATCGGGGTCTCCGGCTCTCCGGTGAACGCGGCCAGCATGTTGACGCTGTCGGGCCCTTCGTCTTCCTTCAGCGGCCGGCCGACGACCGCCGCCAGCGTGGCCAGCACGTCGACGTTACTGATCAACTGATCCGACCGGGAACCGGCCGGGGCCTTGCCGGGCCACCGAACGATCCACGGCACACGATGCCCACCTTCCCAGGCGTCGAACTTGAACCCCAGTAGTTCGCCGTTGAGCCGATGTCCCTCTTTCCACGCGTTCTGTCCGCCCTGGTTGAGCATCCCGCCGTTGTCGCTGGTGAAGATCACGAGTGTATCGTCGGCAAAGTGCATTTCGTCCAGCGCCCGCATCACCTCGCCCACGATCCAGTCGAGTTCGTGAATGAAGTCGCCGTAACGCCCGCAACCGCTGGTGCCCCGGAATCGCGGGGCGGGGGTGAACGGGTGATGGATGTTCGTAGTGGCCAGATAGAGGAAGAACGGCCGATCGCCACGCTGTCGCCGCAGCCACGTGACGGCTTTCTCTTTGAGCGTGGTGCCGACCGTTTCGTCGTCGTAGGCCGCATGGGCTTTCTCGCCGCCGCCGATGACCGAAAGCCCGAACTTCTCGGGAAACAGCTTCGTCGGCGCCGTTTGCCCGTAAGTCAGTGGATCGGCAGCGTCGAGCCCAACGACGCGATGATTCTCCACGTAAACAAACGGCGGATGGCTGTTGACCACCGGCACGCCGAAGTAAGAGTCGAACCCCAACTCGAGCGGCCCCGGCACAAGCGGCTTGTTCCAGTCGGTCGGGCCGGTGCGGCCGAAGCCGAGATGCCACTTGCCGATACAGGCCGTCGTGTAGCCGGCCTCCTTGAAGAGCCTGCCGAGCGTCAGTCGCTCGGTATCGACGACCAACGGGCTGCGAAGCATTACCGGCCCCCAGAGATCGTCCTTGCGGCAAGGATACCTACCGGTCAGCAGCCCGTATCGCGACGGCGTGCAAACGGCCGACGCCGAATGGGCGTCGGTGAACGTGCGGCCCTGTCGTGCCAGTCGATCGATGGCGGGCGTCTTCACCTTGGCCGCCCCGTAGCAGCTCAAGTCGCCGTACCCCAGGTCGTCGGCGAAGATCAAGACGACGTTGGGTGGCTGGGCCGACTGTGCCAGGGCCGACGCACCGCAGAGGAGTTGAATCGCGACGGCCGAATACAGCGCCGCCGGCAGGAAGCCCACCATGCGTGAGATGCCGTGGGAGAGAAAGCCACGGCCCGAGTGGCTTAGGTTCTTGGGGCGAAACGTTGTCATGTAGGTGTCCTTTCTTTCGGGCAAACGAGCGTCGTCTCCAGTATCCCCAGTAGGGATGCCCCATGCAACATTCGGTGTCGCCCGGCCAGGAGAACTGCAAAGTGTGCGGGAGCCCGAAAAAGGGGACTGGCTCCG
>CAYYNP010000337.1:0-6987 GCA_964472545.1 uncultured Planctomycetaceae bacterium
AAAATCACCAACTTCAGATCGACCGGTTGATCGACGAACTCGGCCAGTTCGCGGTCGAAGATCTCCAGGTCGACGTCCGGGTTGTTTTGCAGCCGGTTGAGGATATCGAGACCCCGGCGTCCACGTCCGCGGCGGAGCCGGTCGGAGCTGTCGGCAATGCCCTGCAATTCGGCGATGACGAATTCCGGCATCACGAATTGGGCGTCGATGATCTGCGTCTCGACCACGTCGGCGATACGGCCGTCGATCACCGCACTGGTGTCGAGAATGCACGGCTTGGCCCCTTTGACGCTCTTGGAGAACTCGACGTAGGGGATGATGAAGCGGAAGTCGTGGCTGGTCTGCATCAACAGGCTGATACAGATGTAGCAGAAGACGGCGGCCAGCACGAGTTGGGCCACGGCCTGGAAGCGGTCGGCGGTCTGTTGCACGATTTCGTTCGCGGCAAACGCAAACAGGGGCGTCAGGGCCAATCCGGCTACGTAAGCCAGAAACAGCCCCACGATCATGCCGAAGTAGACCGAGGAGATCGTGTCCAACCGCTTCTGCTTGATGGCAATGTCCAGCGCGATCACCCCCAGCGAGAGCAGCGTCGTGCCGGCGAACGCACCCCACGCCATCCATGCGGAGTCTTCGGGGATCGTCCGCGAGGTGACGAAGAAGACGCCCAATCCCATCGAAACGATCACGAACAGGCATCGTAAGACGATCAAGCCCATGTCGGCACCATTATAATGGAGGGAATCTCGTAGTCCGTCGACGGGTGAAAGGCCAGCGTGCCACGCCAAGCGCCGTCCGATCTCTGCGGCGGCGGGCCTTCCCAACGGGGCTGGACAAACCGCCGCATTGTACGAGGCCGGACCGATCAGCGGAAGCACCACCCCCCTGAAGGATTGAGGTGTCCGCTCGTGGCCGTTGGCCAAAAGCGTCCTGGTTGTCAGACGGCAGCCGACCTGCTAGAGTTCGCCCAAAGTTTCTCCAGCATTTCCCCACAGGCATTTCCCCACAGGCGTTTCCGAATAGGTAGCGAAGTCCATGCGTTTCTTCCTGGCCGGCATCATCCAGGGCTCGCACGCCGGGCCCCTGGTCCACGACCAAGACTATCGAGAGCGGATCACCGCCATGCTGCGCGAGCATTTCCCGGCGGCCGACGTCTACGACCCCCGGGCGAACCACCCCGAGTCGATCGACTACGACGACACGACCGGCCGCGAGGTGTTCTTCGGCCACAACGCGATGTGCCGCGAGGTCGACGTGCTGGTGGCATTCGTGCCCGAGGCCTCGATGGGGACTGCCGTCGAGATGTGGGAAGCCTATCAGCACGGCGCGGCAGTGGTCGCCATCAGCCCGATGCAGCACAATTGGGCCGTGCGGTTCCTCAGCCACGTCATGTACCCCGACGTCGAGCAGTTCGAGCGTGCCCTTGGCAACGGCGAGTTGGCCAAGCGGATCGACGAAGCGTTGGCCGCCCGTTGACCAACGCGACCGCCCCCCAGCGTGCCCTCCCGACCTGCCGGCCCGAACCGACCACGTTGCCGCCGATTTCCAGCAAGCCTTCACCGCTCACCAACAACAACACCGCCGTGCCGGCGGCGGCTAAACGTTCCATTCTCCAAGCCGAAACACCACGCCACTCCCAACCCTCAACTCCCAACCCTCAACTCCCAACTCCCACCTCCCAACCCCCAACTCCCAACTCCTCCACACCCAACGAGCCCTCCCATGACACCCCGCGAGCGCGTCCGCACGGCCCTTTCTCAGTCTCAGCCCGACTACACGCCGTGCGACTACTTCGCCACGCCGGAGATCCAGCAGGGGCTGAAGGACTACTTCGGAATTGCCGCCGACGAGGGGGGAATCTTGCTGGGCGGCACGGCCTCGACCATCGGCGACAACTCGGTGGCCGAACGGCTCGGTACCGACGTCCGCTACATCAACCCGCCGTACGTCGGCCCGCCGCTCAGAGAGTTCGAAGACGGCTCGACGGAGAACATCTGGGGCATTCGGCGCCGCCCGATGCCCAACGAGTACGGGCAATACTCCGAACCCGTGGGCACGCCCTACGCCGGCTGGACGACCGTCGCCGAGGCCGCCGCGTTCCGCTGGCCCGAGCCCGACTGGTTCGACTATCAGGCCATTCCCGCGATGTGCCGGAAGTATCCCGACGCCGCGATTGCCGCCGGCGACTTCCACGTACAAGACTTCATCAACGGCCTTTCCTACGGCCGCGGCGTGGAGCAGTTGCTGATGGACATCGCCGCGGAAGACCTGGTGTTTGTCTACATGGTCGAGCGTCGGCATCAATTCTATATGCAATACGTCGAGCGGATTCTCGAAGCGGCCGGCGGACGGATCGACCTGATCCTCTGCGGCGACGATTTTGGCAGCCAGCGAGGGTTGTTGATCTCGCCGCGGAGCTTCGATCGGCTGTTTGCCGAAAAGAAGCAGGAGCTGTTCGACATGGTCCACGGCCACGGCGCCAAGATCACGCACCACTGCTGCGGCTCCAGCCGAGGCCTGATCCCCCGGTTCATCGAGTGCGGCATGGACTCCCTGCAAACCATCCAGCCGCAGGCCGAGGGCATGGACCCTTACGAACTGAAGGCCGAATTTGCCGGCCGGATCACGCTACACGGCGCCGTCGACGTGCAAGGCTGGCTGCAACGGGCAACTCCGCAGGAGATCGAGCAAGAGGTCGATCGGCTAATGGACGAAGTCGGCGCCGGCGGCGGATTCATCATCTCCCCCTGCCATCAGATCCAGCCCGACACGCCGCTGGAAAACGTGCTGGCACTCTACCGCACGATCCTCCGCCGGCGCGGACGGCGGCTCGACGCGAGCTCATAGCCGCCGTTGGCGCACCCCTCTTTGGCGGCCCCCTTGTGGATGCACCTAATTGTGCTATGATCCGGGGGCGTCGAACGTCTATCACATCCGCGGCAAGGAGGGCAGGCGATGACGCCCGTTCTGGAGTTGACGTTTCGTGAGGTCGGTGGCAGCCCGTGGGAGGGCCGAGCCTCGGTACGCTTTCAAGGCGAGCCGTCCGAGCCGTTCGCGGTCCGCGAGGGTATCTCCGGTGACCAGCGTAAAGACATCCGCTGGTACGTCGAAGAGTACATGGACTTCCCCGAAGGCGGCAACGCCACCCGGGCCGAGCGGATCGAGCGGGAGTTGGCCGACTACGGCTGGGACCTGTGGCAAGGTCTGCAAGGCGGTGGGCAAGGCGCGGTCTTGCAGCAATGGCTCGGTGCCGTGCAGTTATCCGGCAGCGGACGGCTGGAACTCCGGGCGGCCGATCCCCGCGACGAAATCGCCTTCCGCTCGCCGTGGGAGTTGATGCGGGTGGGCAACACGACGTCCGGTGCCGGGACGCTGCTGCACCAACTCAACGTCGACGTGGTCCGCCGGGTGACCGCCAACCTCCCGCGGCTGAAGCTGGCCGACACCTCTGACGGCCTGCGAGTTCTCACCATAGTCTGCCGGCCCGACGACGCCGGCTTCCTCGACCCTCGCTATGCACCCGAAGCGATCTTGGAGGCCCTTGACGACCGTCCCGAGGTCTCGGTCGATTTCTGCCGCCCGGGCACGCTCGCCGTCCTGACCGACGTGATGCAAAGGGCTGCCGACGACGGGAAGCCCTATCACGTGGTCCATTTCGACGGCCACGGCACCTATCTGACCACCGAAGGCGGCGTGGGCGTCCTCTGCTTCGAGAAGGCCGACGGGCAGATGGACCTCGTCCGGGCGACGCGTTTCGGCGACCTGATGGCCCGCTTCCGCGTGCCGCTGGTCGTGTTGGAGGCCTGCCGCACGAGCGCCAAATTCTTCGCTCACGACACGCTCGCCTCGGCCCTGTTGCGTCAGGGCGTGGGCACGGTGGTGGCCATGAGTCACTCCGTCCACATCGACATGACGCGGCTGTTAATGGAAGGCTTCTACGGGGCGATCGCCCGCGGGCAGCCGCTGGGGCCGGCGCTTCAGGCGGGCCGCAATCAGGTGTTGGCCTCGCCGAGCCGCCGCATGGGTGCCGGGCCCGACGCGCCACAGGTCGAACTCGAAGACTGGTTCGTCCCGCAGCTCTATCAGGGCGGCGAGGACCCCGTCTTGTTGTCCAAAAAGCCTTCGCGGCGGAAGGCGAAACCGGCGCCGATGTGCGTGGGTTTTCCTCCGGCGCCGCGGGCCGGGTTTCAGGGCCGCGGACGCGAGCTGCACCGGCTGGAGCGGGCCGTGTTGAAACACCCGGCGGTGGTCGTCCACGCCCCGGGGGGCATGGGCAAGACGGCCCTGGCCCGCGAGGCGGCCCAGTGGTGGACCCGCACCGGCATGTTTCCCGACGGGGCCGTCTTCCTCTCCTTCGAGCGGATCGCCTCGCCCGAGGCCCTGCTGGCCGCGTTGGGCGAGGCGCTCGAGGGCGTCGAGTTCCACAAACGCGACGATAAAGAGCAGTGGCTCAGCGAACAACTCGCCAAGCGGCGGATGCTGCTGGTCTGGGACAACTACGAGTCGGCGCTGCCGAAGTTCGCCGGCGGCGACGCCACGCCGCCGGAGTATGCCCGTTGGGCCGAAGAGTGGACCCGCGGCAACACGCGGATCCTGCTCACCTGCCGCGATCCGGAAGTCGGGCTCGACGCCTGGCCGTTTGCCTTGGGCGAGCTGTCGTTGCCCGAGGGATTGACGCTCTTGGTGCGGTTTTTGGAACGGCTGGGGATCGACCGGCAACAGCGGCAGAAGCGAGGGATCACGGTCGAGGCGCTGGAGCCGATCGTCGAGCAGACGGCGGGCCATCCGTTGGCGTTGGAATTGCTGACCCCGTTGATCAAGAAACTCGGCCCGAAACCGGTCGCCGACGAGTTGGGGCCGCTGTTGGCCGCGGCCGAGCAGAAACACCCGGAAGACCGCAACCGCAGCATGCGGGCGTCGCTCGACTTCTCCATGCGTCATCTCTCCGCCGAGGCCCGCGCCGCGCTGCCGGCCGTCGCCTTGCTGGCCGGCGGGTGTATGGAGAACATGGGGCACATGGTGGCGGGGCTTGAAGAGGAGGACTGGTTGCGGGTCCGAGAGGAATTGGAGCGGACGGGCCTGGTCCGCGTCGACGGCCCGCTGCTGAAGCCCCATCCGGTGCTGGCCGACGCCGAGGGGCTGGCACCCTCGGACGAACTTGCCGAGCGGTTCATCGCGGTGATTCTGTCGCTCTGCGGGGGGTTCGACAAACTGGTCCGCACGGCCGACGCCAAGTTGGCCCTGGGGGTGATGGCGGCCTGTGAGGTCGTCGTCCGTCGGGCGATCGACGCCGCGCTCCAGCACTCCAACGTGCAACAGGCAGCGTTCATCGCCGACTCGCTGAAGTTGTTTCTCGAACGTAGCGGGCGTGGCGGCGAGGGGGCCCGGCTGGTCGCCGAAGTGCATCGCCGCGCCGGGTTGGACGACGAGAGGGAATTGACGGAGGTTGCCACGGCGCTTGCGCGTCAGACGGCCGAGGCACGTGCCGCCAGCGACGCGGAGGGAGCCGCCCGGCAGTTGGAGACGCTGCTTGAGCGGCTCGACGCCGTGGAGTCGTGGGATACGCGGTTTCAGCGAGCGCTCACGTTGATGACGCTTGGGGAGGTCCATGACGATTTCCGCCGTCGTCCGGCCGACGCACTCGATCCGCTTCGGCAGGCCGCGGTACTCTTCGAGACACTGGAGAAGGAAGGGCAAGCCGGCACGGCCAACCGCGCGGCCGCGCTCGGCGATCTGGCGAACGCGCTGGGTGCCCTGAGCCGGTTTGACGAGGCGATCGAGGCAGCCGAGGAGGGGTTGGCGCTCGACAAGAAACGTGGCGACTCCTTGGCCGCCGCTCGGGGCCTTGGGCAAATCGCCTCCATCTTCGCCGGCCAGGGCCGCTTCCAGGAGGCCGAGGCCCGCTACGCCGAGGCCCTCGAAACTGCCAAGACGGCCGGAGATGACGAGTTCGTGGGAACGATCTCGCAGCACCTGGGCATCATGGCGCTGGACCGCGGCCGCACGGAAGAGGCGGCGGCCCATCTCCGCGACGCGCTGGCGGCGTGCCAGCGGGCCGGCAACGAGAGCGGCCAAATGGAGGTGTTCAACTCCCTGGGCACCGTTGACGGAATGCGCGGCAATTTCGAGGCGGCGCTGGCCTGGCACGAGCAGTCGCTCAAGCTGGCCACGAAGTTGGGCGACGTGAACGGCCAAGCCACGAACCGCACGAACCGGGCGATCGTCTTGTGCAGCAGGCCGAAGCGGCCGGCGATCCGCGGACTTCGCCCGAGGCCCGTCGGCTGCTTGCCGAGGCCATCTCCGAGGAACGCGAGGCCCTACGGCTTCATGAACGGTTGGGCCAGCCCGCCAGTATCGCCGCGTCTCACTCCAACTTGGGCAATCGACTTCGACAGGCCGGACAACTCGAGGAGGCCCAGACGCACGCCGAAGCGGCCCTGGCCATCTGTGAGAGGATCGGCGATCCGGAGACTTGGAAGACTCTTAGGATTCTCCAACAGATCGCCGAAGAGCGAGGCGACGCGGACGCGGCCGAGTATCGGCGGCGGAAGGAGGTGGCCCGGCAGAAGGCCAAAGAGCTTGCCGGGACGCCGTCGCTGCCGCCGCAGGCGGTCGTCCAACTACTGCAACTCGCCCTGACCGCCCGGGCTCGTGGCGACACGCTTGACGAGGCGCTGGCCGCCATCGACGCAGAAGACGGCCTGATGGAGACGCTCGACCAGCAGTACCCGTGGCTCTCCGCCCATCTTCGCGCCCTGGCCGGCGGCGGCTCGCGTCCGGCCGACGAGGTGCCGGCGGCGTACGCGGACTTGATCAAACAGGCCTGGGACGCCGTTTGACGCGAAATAGTAGTCGTCTTGCTCCGCAAGACGTCATGGCATCTTGCGGAGCATGATGACTACCGAACTACCATCACGACATCTTGCGGAGCAAGATGACTACCGAACTACCATCACGACATCTTGCGGAGCAAGATGACTACCGAAC
>CAYYNP010000337.1:7087-10339 GCA_964472545.1 uncultured Planctomycetaceae bacterium
AGATGACTACCGAACTACCATCACGACATCTTGCGGAGCAAGATGACTACCGAACGACCATCACGACGTCTTGCGGAGCAAGATGACTACCGAACGACCATCACGACGTCTTGCGGAGCAAGATGACTACCGAACTACCATCACGACGTCTTGCGGAGCAAGATGGCTACCGAACGACCATCACAACATCTTGCGGAGCAAGATGGCTACCGAACGACCAGCGCCACCAGACAGGCCGCCAGCGTCGACCCGGCCGAGAGCATCATCCCCAGCAGCACCAGGCACCCGCAGGCCCGGCTGAAGCGTTGTACGCGGGTAAGCCCGCGCTCGCCGGTGACCACCATCCGCTGGGCTTCGACGCGGGCGACGGCGTCTTCGATCGTCTCGCCGTGGCGGGCGGCGGCGGCCCGGATGGCGTGGAAGTAGAGTTCTTCGGCCAGGCGGCGTTCTTCGGCCGAAAGCCGGGCCGGACCGGTCGCGATCTCCGGCACGAGGCTGTTGCGGGCGATGTTTTCGGCCTGCTGGTCGGTCAGATCGAGCCCCAACTCGTCGGCCACGGCGGCGGCCGTCTCGGCGCGGATCGTGACCAGGCACGAGTAGAAGACCCAATCGTGGGTCCGCTCGTCCTTGAGGTCTTCGAGCGAGACGCCCAGCCGATCGGCCTGCTCGAAGAACCGCTCCGTGCTCATCTCCTGGTAGAACATCAGATCTGCTGGGTCAGCACTCATGGGTGTGTATCCCGGCCAACGTGTCTTGGCCAACGTATCCCGACGTGACCGGCAACCCGCCCGAAAGCCGTCTATTGTGGGCGGAATGCACACCCGATGGCAAGGGGCGGCGGCGAGAAAACGGGCCGGTTGGGGGTGGCCGGGCGGGGATTTCGACGTCACCCGCGGAATCGGTCGATCGCGTCCAACCTGCCGCGTGTCCCATTTGCCCCCCATTTGAGTTGGCTACGCCGGATCAACCTCGACCGGTCGGTCGATCATCACCACGCCGGCGATCGTCACGCAGACGCCGAGGATCAACCAGACGCTGGGCGGCTCGGCAAACCAGATCAGGCCCGCTAAGGCGGCCATGGCGACCTGCGACGCGTTGAGCACGTTAACCTGGACCACGGTGGTCAATTCCAGCCCTTTGGAGATCGCCAGAAAGGCGATCAGGTTCAGCGTGCCGGCGGCGAGCATCCAGGCGAGTTGGATTGGGGGGGTGTTCACCAGCGCGGGGATGCCGAGCCGGTAAATGCTCAGGCCGCCGAGGGAGATGACGCCGGTGACCGTGACGAAGAAGACCACCGTGCCGATGTTGGTCGAGCCGGAGACCGTGTGCCGGATGGTGATCGTCAGCACCGAGTAGATCGCCCCGGCCAAGCAGGCCGCGGCCACGGCGGCGGCGACCGTCAGCGGACCGTGGGCGTCGGGCTTGGCGGTGGTTGCCTCGGTGGCGTCATCGCCGTCATCGGTTACGGCTGCGGCGGTGGATGCCTCCGACGGGGCCTGCCTGGCGACGTCGGCGGCCACGCCCAGCAGCGGCAGCGAGGCCAGCAGCACGCCGATGGCCGCCATCGAACGTCGCGAGACGCGCTCGCCGAGCACGACCCGGCCCAGCACCGCGCTGGCGGTGAGCATCACGCCGAAGATCGACGGCACGGCGATGGCCAGCCCCACCACACCCATCGCGAACTGCACACCCAAGTTGGCGCCCATCTGTACGGCCAGTCCGACGGCCAACAGGATCGCCAACGTTTTCGGCGGCGGCAGCACGGGCAGTCGACGCGCGGCGCGCCAGAGCAGCCACGGCCCGACCACGGCCACGGTGACCAGTTCCTTGTTGCAGACGACCCACATCTCGTCGGCTTGTAGCTGGGCCAACTTGCGGAGGCAGACGTTGGCGCCGCTGTAGCCCAGGGCCGAAACAACACAACATGCCGTTCCGGCCACGGCCGGGCTGAGGCCGAACGGGCGGGTGCCAGGTGATGGGGGGGCGTCGGGATCGATGCGGCCGGGCGGCGGCGGATTGTCGGAGGCGGGGCGGTTCACGCGGCCCATTCTACGCCCTGCGCGGCCGGGCCGACAGCCCTCGGCTTGCGAAACGGCCCGACGTCGGCGAGAATCACGATCGAATGGCCGATTGACGAGGTGGCTGCGGAGGAGGATTGCGATGACCTCGCGCGAGCGAGTAATGACGGCGTTCGAACATCGAGAGCCCGATCGAGTGCCGGCCTGGTGCGGCGCGTCGGACGAGTTCTGGGCCAAGGCCAAGCGGGAATTGAGCCTCGACGACGAGGGTTTGAGGGTCCGCTTCGGCGACGACTTTCGCCGGTTGTTTGCCCGCTATGTTGGCCCGGCCCCCGAGTTGCCGCCGGATGTGAATTCCCGAACGCCCTTTGGGATCGACCGCCATGGGATCGGCTACGGCCAGCCCAAGTCGAACCCACTGGCCGAAGCCACGCTGGCCGAGGTTCATGACTACGCCTGGCCCGATCCGCAACGGATGGACGTCTCGCAGATTCGCGCCGACGCCGAGGCATATCGAGGAGAATACGCCATCCTCGGCGGCGACTGGTCGCCCTTCTGGCACGACCTGATCGACCTGCTCGGAATGGAGACCATGTATCTGAAGATGTACGACGAGCCGGAACTGGTCGACGCCGTGCTCGGGCATATCGTCGACTACTACGCGGCCGTTAGCCAGAACGTCTTCGATGCCGCCGCCGACGCGATCGACGTCTTCTTCATCGGCAATGACTTCGGCAGCCGCATGGGCTCGCTGCTGAGTGAAGAGATGTTCCGCCGCTTCATCCTCGCGCATTTGCGGCGGCTGGTCGACCTGGGACACGGCTATGGCTTGAAGGTGATGATGCACTGCTGTGGCGGCTTCGCCGAGTTGATCCCGCCGATGATCGAAATCGGGCTCGACGGCCTGCACGCCATCCAGCCCTGCTGCCGCGGCATGGACCTCAAGCGGTTGAAGGCCGACTTCGGCGCGAAGATCCTCTTCAACGGAGCCATCGACTCGCAGCACGTGCTGATCGACGGCACGCCCGAGTCGGTACGCCAGCAAACCCGGCAGGTGATCGAGATTATGAAGCCCGGCGGAGGCTACGTCGCCGGCGCCAGTCACGACACGATCCTGGAGGAGACGCCGGTGGAGAACGTGCTGGCTATGTTCGACGCGATTCGGGAGTTCGGGTAGTGGGGGAGGGGGGAGCGGGGAGTGCGGGGTGGGGAGTGGGGTGTTTAGCCGTCGCCG
>CAYYNP010000338.1:0-10310 GCA_964472545.1 uncultured Planctomycetaceae bacterium
CGTTTCGCCGCCGTCGAAGAGGCCGTTGTCGTTGTCGTCGACGAAGACTCTCACGCCGGCGAGCCCCGGCTCGCCTTCCTCGCGTACGCCGTCGGCGTCGAAATCGACGAACTTCACGCCCGAGAGCCGTCCCTGCCCCGCGATCGATTCGATCACCGCCAACTGGTCCGCGGCGCTGACCGGCAATTCGCCGTAGGGCGACGGGTTCGAGTTGTCCAGCGGCAGCGACTCGATCAGGTTGACCGTCGCCATGTCGAGCACTTGGGCAAAGACGGTGAAGCTGTTGTTCTGGGGCAGGTCGAGGAACGTGTTGTCGTCGCTAAGGTTGACGAAGAACTGGCTGGTAGCGCTGTGCGGGTCGTTGCCCACCTTGGCCATGGCGACCGTCGTGCGGAGGTTGGAGATTCCCGGCTCGTTCTGAATCGTCGGGTCGGTCGGCACCGAGGAGAACTGCGACGTGTCGGTGAACGTGGTGGAAGTCGTTGCGAAGCCGCCAGCTTGAATCACGAAGTCGGCGACCGAGCGGTGGAAAAACGAATTGACGTAATCGCCGTCGTTGACATAGTTGAGGAAGTTATCGACCGTGCCGGGCGTCTCCGGCTCGAAGAGTTCCATCACGATCGGGCCGAAGTTGGTGTTCAACGAGACGACCGGATTGGAGCCGAAGAAGAGCACGATCCGGTCGCCGTTGAGCAACTGGTAGTCGGCGAATGCATCGGAGGGTTCGCCGTTGACGAACATCCCCACGGCGCCCGTGCCGTCGGCCGTGTTGTCCAGCAATTGGTCGGCGCTGAGCACGGCGTCGGGGTTGTTGCCGGCCAATCCGGCGGCGGTCCGCCAGGTGTCGAAGAAATCGTCGAGCGAGACCGAGCCCCCGGAATCGACCAGGATCTCGCCCGAGCTGTTGCGAGTAAACGCCGTGGCCGTGGAGTTGTCGCCGTAGACGCCGATATTGGCCGGGATGGTAACCGGCTCGGAGTCGACGAAGATCGTCAGGTGAGCCGTGTTGGCTCCGGCCAATCCCGTATCGAGCGTCCATAGCTGGCGGCCGTCGCTGTTGTTGCCGGCCATGAGCAGGGTCCCGCCGATGCTCTCCAGGGAGCCCGGATTCATGCCGACCTCGCCCGGCCTTGTATCGGCCACCAGCACCGTTCCCTCGGTGGTTCCGTCGCTCCGCCAGAGTTCGCGTCCGTAGGCCGTGGAGCCGGCCGAGAAGAACAGGGTGCCGTCGATCTCCGTCATGTAATACGGGTAGGAGTTGTTCGGCGCGTCGTTACCGTCGAGCCCGGTGTTGATGTCCTTGATGAGTACGGTGCCGGCGGCAGTGCCGTCGCTCTTCCAGAGTTCGCGGCCGACGGTGGCGTCTCGGGCGGAGAAGAAGAGCGTGCCGTCGACGTCGGTGAAGTCTGCGTAGCTGGCGAGGCGTCCGTTGCTGCCGGTCTCGATGTCCTTGACCAACAAGGTCCCGGCAGCCGTACCGTCGGTCTTCCACAACTCGCTGCCGGAGGAGCCGTCGTTGGCGGCGAAGAAGAGCGTGTCGCCCACGACCAGCCTCGGCGTGCGGCTGGCCATCGAGCCGTCCTCTCCGGGATTGATGTCCTTGAACAAGACCGTGCCGTCGGCGGTGCCGTCGGTTTTCCACATCTCGGGGCCGTGAGCCTCGTCGAGGGCCAGGAAGAAGAGCGTCCCGTCGAATTCGATGAACTGCCCGGCGTAGGAGTGGTTGGGCGTATCGCCTTCGCCGAGCCCCGGGTAGATGTCCTTCACCAGCAGGGTTCCCGCGGCGGTCCCGTCCGACTTCCAGAGTTCGATCCCGCTGTCGGCGTCGTCGGCCGAGAAGAAGAGGGTCCCGTCGAAGCTGAATAGGTCCCGCGGAACCGACGAGTTGGGATAGGTGCCGTCATCGTTGGTGTAGGTACCCGTGAAGATGTCTTTGACCTGGACCGTCCCTCCGGTGGTGCCGTCGGTTTTCCAAAGCTCGGCGCCGTCGTCGGCGTCTTCGGCACTAAAGAACAGCACTCCGTCGACTTCGGTGAAGTCTCGCGGAAACGCCCCCAACGGGCCGTCGCCGTTGGGATACTGGTAGCCTTCGCCGGGATTGATGTCTTTGACCAGCACCGTGCCGGCAGCCGTACCGTCGCTCTTCCACAGCTCTTGCCCGTCGCCGCCGTTGGCGGCGAAGTAGAGCGCGTTGTCGAAGACGTACAGCCCTTGCGGATCGGACGACTCCTCGCCGGCGTAGATGTCCTTGACCAACGAGGTGCCCTGTGGCGTGCCGTCGGTTTTCCAGAGTTCTCGGCCGTTGGTCCCGTCGTCGGCGCCGAAATAGGCCCAGTCGCCAAGCAACACGAATTCGGTCGGCGACGCGGCGTCCTCCGGGTTCAGGTCGATCAACTGCGGTGCGACCGACAACAGAGTCCTGGCTTCCAGGGGCTCCAACGAAAGCGCCCGGCCGCGGCGGGCGGCTGTTGCACGGTGTTCGACCGCACGGTGTCCGACCGCACGGTGTTCGACCGCACGGTGGCGGCCCCGATCGATTCGTCTGGAATGTGAGCTACGCATGAATCTTCACCACTGGGATGCCTGGTCTGCGACCCGTCACGAGTTGTCTTTGGGGCCCCTCAACGCGTTGGCAGCCGACAGGTCGCCGGCCGCCGGAACGGTCCAGATCGTCTGGGTGCCGTCTTCGGTGGCAAACGGTCCGCGCATGGCGGTCAGCCGCGAGCCGGGTAGTAGGGAAACGTCGAAGATCTCGTCGACGCCTGCCGTGAACTCGAACTGACCGGCCAATTGGCCCGATTTCAGGTCGACCACTGCCACGCCACACTTCAGCCGCTCTCGATCCTCGGCGATCGGCACGCCGCCGAACGTGGACGTCTCGCGGATCTTCGACAGCCCCACGAACGCCAAGCGGCCCATCATCGCCAACCCCCGCGCATAGCCCGGAAAACGTGCCACGGTGTCGACCTTTCCGCTGGCCGGGTCGACCCGCACCAACGCGCCGCGGCCGGAGTCGAGCAGCCAGACGTGGCCCATGTGGACCCGCGGCGAATGCGGCATGGCAAAGCCCTGGGCAACCGTCGCGCCGGTCGGTACGTCGATCAAACAGCCGGTGCGGACCTTGTCCGGGCGCCAGCCGCCCGCGGTGTCCGACTCGGCCATCGCAGTGACGTACTTCGGCTTGCCCTCATCGACGGCCAATCCGTTGAGGTGGCAGCGATCTTCAGGCGCCAACGTGCTGATGAACGGCGGCTGCCACTGGGGCAGGAAGCTGTAGTTCGGATGCAACCGGCAGAGGCACGAGAAGAGCGTGTTGACGACCCACAGCTCGTCGCCGGCGAAGGCCATCTCGTGCGCCTGGATCTCTCCGGTTACCTGCGCCGAGCGAGTCAGGAAGCAGGCCTGGTGGTCGCCCCGCGGGGGCAACTTCGGCGCAACGTCCGGGGCGTTTCGCAGAAACCAGACCTTGTTCCGGGCGGCCACGGCCATGGTTTGGCTTTGTCCGTCGACCGCCACGCCCATCGGCCGGTCGTAATTGTGGAACGACATCGTCAACTGGTTGCGAGACGAACCGATCACCACCAGCTTGCCGGCCTGATAGGTCGAGATCATCAACGACGCGTTGAGTTCCTGCAACACGCCGGCCAGATCGACCGAGTGCTCGTAGCGGACTTCCCGCTCTGCGGCCGCTGGCTGGGTGGCGGATTCGGATCCTGCGGAGGGGTCGGGTGTGGGCGATTCGAGCGATTCAGCCGCAGCGGTCATGTGTTGCCTGAAGTCGGTTAGCGGTCGAAGGGCGGATGGTGACGCCCGGCGGTGAACCCGCCGAGACGTTCAAATCGACCAGGCGGTGGACAAGGGCGGAAAATCGAACACCAAGCCGGTCGGTTGGCAGGGTATGACGATACCCTTAGGGACGAATTGGGACGGGGCGTGTCACGCGTACGTCGTACAAGCAATCGATGAGCCATCGGCTGCCCCACCCCGAGATGCAACATCTGCCGTCTCAGTTCATCCTAACAAAAGGCCCCGATTGGGCAAGCAAAACGTAGGCCGCGAGCATCCTCGACGGGTCGGGGTAGCCTGCGACAGCAACTTCCAGAATACACCGGGTGGCAACTTTTTTCTAGGGTTTATCGCGGAATCGCCCGCCCAGTCGGCAGCGATGAGTCGACTGCACGAAAAGTGGGAATATGAGGGTGAGATTAGCGAAGAGAGAAGATATCGGGCAGCAGCGACCCGGGATTATCGTCAAATGTGGCCCAAAGCGTTGACAGATGCCGCCCTCTGGGGGTAGTCTGAACACTTGGGGTAGTCTTGCGATGAACGTCACCTCCGGTAGGTCTTAGGAGATGCGCATGCGATTGCCATTCTTTGGTAGGGGATTGGCCCATCTTGAAGAACGTTACGCATCGGACCCTAGCCGGAATACCCGGCGGCGCCGTAGCCTGGCCGTCGAGACGCTCGAGCCGCGGATCGTGCTCGACGGCGGGTCGCTGGTGATCAGCGAGTTGATGGCGCTGAACCACACCACGCTGCCGGACGAGGAGACCGAGCCCGACTACCCCGATTGGATCGAGATCTACAACCCGACCAACCAGACGGTCGATCTGGACGGCTGGTATCTGACCGACGATGTCGACCGGTTGGATAAGTGGGAGTTCCCGTCGATCGACCTCGACCCGCACAAGTACCTGGTCGTATTCGCGTCGGAAAAGGACCGCAGGAATCCGGCCAGGCCATTGCACACGAACTTTGAACTCGATGCCGGCGGCGAGTATCTGGCGTTGGTAATGCCCGACGGATCGACGGTCGTCTCTCAGTTCGCACCCGCGTTTCCGGCCCAGCCCAGCGACGTCTCCTACGGGACGACGAGCGGATCGTCGACGTTCGTGGTGCCCGAAGACGCCCAACTCACCTACCACGTACCGACTGCGGCCGACGCCGCGTTGGGTACGTCGTGGACGGCGACCGAGTTCGACGATTCTTCATGGGGTGCGTACCGTCAGGCGTCGCGCGTGTTGATTACCGAGGTGGGTACGGCCGATCCGGACTACGTCGAGATTCAAAACGTGACCGACGGCACCGTCGACACGTCCGGCTGGGTCGTTGTGGCCAACGTCGGCACCACCGCCGACGTCAACAGGATCCACACGCCCTGGCAGATGCCGGATCTGATGACGCCGACGCAGATTCTCTATCGCAACGACGATCCGCTCGACTTCGATCATTTCTGGGGCGAGGAGGTCTTCTGGCGGACCTCGGGCGCCGGCTGGGTGATGATCGTCGACGACGCGGGCACGGTGGTCGACTTCGTGATCTGGGGTTATCTCGACGGATACCTGGAGAATCTCGACTTCGATGTGGCCGGCCATCGGATCACGGCCGACGATATCTGGAGCGGCGACGTCGTTACCGCGCGTGGAGACAATTCCAATTCGATGCAGCGGACGGTCGCCCAAGACACCGACACGGCCGCCGACTGGCACTACGTCGTGCCGAAGTCGCCGGGCAGCCTAAACGCCGGATTGACCGTCCCGCACGTGATCGACGTGGCCACCGGCGTCGGCTTCGACGCAGCGGCCGACGACTTCGACTCCGTCATCCAGATCGACGTCGAGTCGGCGATGTACGGCGAGAACTCGTCGCTTTGGATGCGGTTTCCCTTCGAGCTCAGCGATCCGGAAAGACTCGACTCGCTGCAACTTCAGATGCGCTACAACGACGGTTTCGCGGCCTATCTCAACGGCGTGCCCGTTACCGACCGCAACGCACCTCAGGGGCCGCAGTGGAACGCCGCGGCAACCGGTGGCCGCAGCGTGCAGGAGTCGCTGGCTGCCGTCGAAATCGATCTGACCGGCCACCTCGACCAACTCCGCGACGGCCGCAACGTGCTGGCGATCCACGGGCTGAACGCCGGCGCGGCCGACGGCAACTTCCTGATTCGGCCGGAGTTAGCGGCCACCGGCATGGGGTTCTTCTCGGCGGCCACGCCGGGCGCGGCCAACGGCGCGGGCGTGAAGGATCTGGTCAAGGACACCAAGTTTAGCGTCGACCGCGGCTTCTACAGCCAGCCGCAGTCGGTGAGCATCACCACCGCCACGCCCGGCGCGTTCATCCGCTATACGACCGACGGCACCGAGCCGACCGAGACCAACGGCAGGCTCTACACCGCCCCGATCACCGTCGAGCAAACCACCACGCTGCGGGCGCGGGCGTTCAAGCCGGGCTATGAGCCGACCGACGTCGACACGCAGACCTACATCTTCGTCGACGACGTGGTCCGACAGGACTTGGCGGCGACGCTGGCGGCCGGGTTGCCGTCGAGTTGGGGCGGCGTATCGGCCGACTACGGCATGGACCCCCAAGTGATCGGCACGTTCAACCCGATTACGGGCACTCCCAACGGCGACGACAACTACGGCGGGCGCTACGCCGCCACGGTCCGCGACGACCTGAAGTCGCTGCCCACGCTCTCGATCGTGATGGACGCCGACGATATGTTCGGCAGCAACGGCATCTATACCCACTCCACGCAGCACGGCGTGAACTGGGAGCGTGCCACCTCGGCCGAGTTGATCTACCCCGACGGCAGCGACGGCTTTCAGATCGATTGCGGCATCCGCATCCAAGGCGGTTGGTTCCGCAACACCGGGACGAAGAAGCACTCGCTACGGCTGCTGTTCAAGGGGGCCTACGGCCAGACCAAGCTCGATTATCCCTGGTTTGGCGAAACTGCGGTGGCGCACTTCGACACGCTCACGCTACGGGCCGGCGCAAACGACGGTTACACGTGGAGTTCCGCCCGCTTGACCGAGCAGTTCACCCGCGATCAATTCGGACGCAGCCTGCAGGAGGCGGCCGGGCAAGTTGCTTCGCACGGGACCTTCGTTCATCTGTACATCAACGGCGTCTATTGGGGATTCTACAACCCGGTGGAGCGGCCCGACGATGCCTTCTCGGCCGCCTATTTCGGCGGGGAGAAGGAGGACTGGGACTCGATCCACGACAACTCGGCCTCCGGCGGCAACATGAACGCCTGGAGCTCCATGATCTCCCAAAGTTCCGCCGCACGGACCTCGCTGTCGGCCTACCAGCGGCTGCAGGGCAACAACCTCGACGGCACGCGAAACCTCGCCTATGCGGACTATCTCGATGTGACCAACTACATCGACTACATGGCCATCAATCTCTGGGGCGGCAACTGGGACTGGCCCAACAAGAACTACTGGGCCGGACGCGACCGCACCGACGCGAGCACCGGCTTCAAGTTCTATAATTGGGACTTCGAGAACACGATGGGCAACAACCGCGGGCGCTCGCCGCTGAACATGGTGGCCCCGCGCAACCTCAACGGGGCCGGCCAGCCGCACGCAAACCTGAGGTACAACTCCGAATACAAGATGGAGTTCGGCGACCGCGTGCATCGGATGTTCTTCAACGACGGCATCCTCACGCCTAACGCCTTGCGTGCCCGCTACGGCGAACTTGCCGACGAGGTGGAAGCCGCCGTCGTGGCCGAATCGGCCCGCTGGGGC
This sequence comes from uncultured Planctomycetaceae bacterium, assembly GCA_964472545.1. Lineage (GTDB taxonomy): Bacteria > Planctomycetota > Planctomycetia > Pirellulales > Thermoguttaceae > CAYYNP01. The sequence goes on from CAYYNP010000338.1 coordinate 7,539, forward strand.
GACACCCACCACTCCACGCCGCTGACGCAGCAGGAGTGGATCAACGAGCGGAACTGGTTGATGAACACCTACCTGGTGCAACGTTCCGGTATCGTGTTGCAGCAATTCCGCAACTCGGGGTTGTATCCGACCGTCGTCGCGCCGTCGTTCGAGGTCAACGGCGGCTACCAACACGGCGGGTTGCTCGAGCCGGCCGACGAGTTGACGATCGACGCAGCGGCCGGCACCGTCTATTACACGCTCGACGGGACCGATCCGCGGGAGTTCGGCGGCAGTATTTCTGGCGACGCCTTGCGATACACCAACGCGCCGATCACGCTGAACGCTTCGACCCAGGTCAAGAGCCGCCTCTACTCCGGCGGCAAGTGGTCGGCGCTGAACGAGGCGACGTTCTACGTCCATCAGCCCGCCTCGGCTGCGAATCTCGCCATCAGCGAGATCAACTACAACCCGTTCGACCCCACGCCCGCCGAACTGGCCACGCAGCCGCCGGAGGATCCCGACTTCACGGCCGGCGATTTCGAGTTCATCGAAATCTTCAACACGACCGACGATACGACGGTCGATCTACTCGACGTGGAATTCACCGACGGCGTAGTCTTCCCGCTCAGCGACGCGACGACGACGTTGCTTGGCCCGGGCGAATATCTGGTGCTGGTGGCCAATCCGGTGGCCTTCGCCGCACGCTACGGCGAGTTGGACAACGTCGGCGGCACGTACACCGGACAACTGGACAACGGCGGCGAGCGGCTGCGACTGGTGGGGGCCGGCGGAGAGAGCATGTTTGCCTTCCGCTATGAAGACGACGGTTCCTGGCCCGGCCGAGCCGACGGCAAGGGAGCGTCGCTGGAGTTGGTCGATCCGACCGACACCGCGCCGGCCGCCTACGCCACCGACGTCGCCTGGCACTCCAGCGCCGCCTACGGCGGCACCCCGGGCACCGGCCCGATGGACGCCGCCGGCATCGCGATCACCGAAGTGCTCACCCACACCGACGCGCCGTTGGTCGACGCCGTCGAGTTGCACAACACGACCGACACAGAGGTCGATCTCGGCGGTTGGTACCTCAGCGACGATTGGGGCTGGGCCGAGAGTCTCAAGAACGACGACTACAAGAAGTTCCGCATTCCCGACGGCACCACGATCGGCGCCGGTGAATACCTCGTCTTCTACGAAGGGCACTACGACGACGGCGTGCTGGTATCCGGCGAAGGAGAGTTCGGCGGGCTGGGCCAAGGCGACTTCTCGCTCAACGGCGCTAAGGGCGACCATGTGTGGCTGATGGAGGCCGACGCGGCGGGCAATCTGACCCGCTTCGGCGATCATGTCGAGTTTCCCGCCGCGGCCGCCGGCGAGTCGTTCGGACGCTGGCCCGACGCCACCGGGCGGATGGTCCCCATGGCCGAGCGGACGCTGGGCGAGACAAACGGCGACCCGCGCGTGGGGCCGATCGTCTTCAGCGAAATCATGTACCAGCCGGCCGACGGCGGCCCGGAGTACCTCGAACTCTTCAATCCCACGCCGCGGCCGGTGCCGCTGTTCGATCCGGCCCATCCGGAAAACACCTGGCGGGTCGCGGGCATCGACTACGACTTCCCCGGCGGCGTTACCGTGGCGGCCGGCGGCGTGGTGTTGGTCGTGCCGATCCAACCGAGCGCATTCCGCGTTCTTTACGACGTACCGGCCGAGGTGCAGATTCTTGGGCCGTACGCCGCCGGAAAGCGATTGGACAACACCGGCGAACGGCTGCGTTTGTGGCGGCCGGACGAACCGACCATCAGTGACGCTTCGCTGATCGTCCCGCGGATCTTGGTTGACGAACTCGACTATCTGCCGGGCGACCCCTGGCCGGCGGCGGCGGGCACGGGCGATTCGCTGCATCGGGTGGCCGAGGATTCCTGGGGCGACGACCCGGGTAACTGGCAGGCGGTGACCCCGTCGCCGGGCGTGGTGCCGTGGGCCGTTCAGCCGCGCGTCGAGGGCGTGCACGTCTTCTACAACAACTCGGCCTTCGACAACAACGACACCGGCACCAGCGCGGCCGACGACGGCGCCGTTGCCCCGGATAAGCAGGCCCTGTTGCCCGGCAACTCGGCCACGTTTGCCAACTACACCAGCTTCAGCCAAGGTCTCAACGGCATCATGGTCGACGTGGCCAATATGTCCGGGGAGATCACGGCCGCCGACTTCCGCTTCCGCGTGGGCAACAACCCCGACCCGAGTTCCTGGGCCGATGCGCCTGCCCCGACTGCCGTGGCCGTGCGCGTTGGGGCCGGCGTCGACGGCTCCGATCGCGTTACGATCACCTGGGCCGATTTTGCCATCCGCGGCACGTGGCTCGAGATCACCGCCCTGGCCGACCGTCTCGGGCTGGCGGACGACGCCGTCTTCTACGTCGGCAACGCCGTGGCCGAGGCCGGCAATTCGCCCAACGAAACCCAGGTCACCACCACCGACCTGCTCCTGGCGCGGAACAATCCCCGCAACTTCCTCGACCCCGCCGAGATCGACTACGCCTACGACTACAACCGCGACCAGCGCGTCAACGCCACCGACGTGCTGTTGGCACGGAACAACCAGACGAACTTCTTGACGATGCTGCGGTTGCTTGATTTGTAAAGCCGGGAAGCACGGAGTTCAGACCGGCAATCGTGCGGCCGCAGCAGCCTCCCCTAGCCGTGGGCGGAAGCCCCCGGAAGGTCCGCCGCCTCGTCGGCTCGAGCCGGTTGCGTTGTTGCGTCTTGGATGTTGGCGAGAGGGGGTGGGGGCGGC
>CAYYNP010000339.1:0-10254 GCA_964472545.1 uncultured Planctomycetaceae bacterium
AGCGATCTTGCTCCGCAAGATCGTGTGACATCTCGCGGAGCGAGATGACTACTATACGCCAACGCACCTTACTACCAGGAGACGTACCATGAGAATCAGACGACGCCTTGCTATGGCACTGTTGCTCGCGCTGATAGCGCCGACAATCACCTTCGCCGACCCGCTGGTCTATGAAGGCGACGCCGGGCCCGGCAAAGGGCAACACATCGTGTTCATTGCCAGCGATCACGAGTATCGGTCCGAAGAGGCGATGCCGGCGCTGGCGCGCCTCCTGGCGAAACGCCACGGATTCAAGTGCACCGTGATCTTCGGCCTCGACGAAGACGGCGTGATCCAGCCGGGGGCGTCGAACGTGCCGGGGATCGAGACGCTGAAGTCGGCCGATTTGATGGTCGTCTACACGCGATTTCAGAACTGGCCCGACGAACAGATGCAGCACTTCGTCGACTATCTCGATCGCGGCGGACCGATCGTGGGCCTGCGGACCGCCACCCATGGTTTCAAGATCCCCGGCGATCGAAAGTTCGCCAAGTACTCCAACGGCTATTCCGGCGAGGAGTACAAGGACGGTTTCGGCCGGCAGGTGCTCGGCGAAAAATGGGCCGGACACTACGGCGGCAACCATCGCTCCAGCACTCGGTTAGACATTGTGCCCGAGAAGGCCGAACATCCGATCATGCGGGGCGTCGAGAAGATCTGGGCGCAATGCGGCGGCTATTTCGCCGATCCGCTTCAGCCGACCGAAGTTCTGGCGATGGCCCAGCCGCTGACGGGCATGGAACCGGATTCGCCGTCGGATACGAACCGCAAGCCGGTGCCCGGGGCGTGGACGCGAAGCTACACGGGAGCGTCGGGCGTCGTCGGCCGCGTGTTTACGACGACCTACGGGGCGTCGAACGACTTCGAGGACGAAGGATTTCGCCGCATGATGGTCAACGGATGCTTCTGGGCCGCCGGGCTGGAAGATGCGATCCGCGCCGACGCCGACGTGAGCTTCGTGGGCCCCTACAACGCTACTTGGAGCCGAGGACACGGTCAACGCAAGGCCGGCCTGAAACCGCAGGACATGGCCGGCTGGGAATCGCCGATCGTGCCGCTCGAGAACTAGCCCTGCCGTCTCGGCGTGCCGAGAAGAAACGAGACAACCGAAAGGGAGTGTTCTAGAGAGGACGTTGCGATATGGCCGACCGACTCAAGGATATGTTCTTCACCGAAGCGTCGGTTCGCGCCATGGCCGACGTGATCCGACGCTTTCACAAAGGCTTCAACAAGCGTAGGTTCGTTCAACTCGTATTCGACGACGCGTTTGCGCAGTTGGAGTTGAAGCAGAGGATGCGCCACACGACCGAATGCCTGCGCCAGACGCTGCCGAAGTCCTACCCGAGAGCGGTCAAGATCCTCACGGCGGCGGCGCCGCAGGTCACGGGTTTTGAGGCGATGTGCCTACCCGACTACGTCGAGCTGTACGGTCTGGACGATTGGGATCTGTCGATGAAGGCGCTGGCGTGTTTCACCAAGTACTCGTCGTCGGAGTTCGCGATCCGCCCCTTTCTCGTGCAGGACGCGAAGCGCGGCATGGCCTTCATGGCAAAGCTTGCCGGCGACCGCGACGAGAACGTACGGCGTTTTGCCAGCGAGGGATGCCGGCCGAGGTTGCCCTGGGCCATGGCGCTGCCGCAGTTCAAAGCGGACCCGAGCCCAATCTTGCCGGTGCTCGAGAAGCTCAAGGACGACGAGTCGGAGTTTGTCCGCAAGAGCGTGGCCAACAATCTCAACGACGTCTCCAAGGACCACCCCGGCCTGGTGCTCGACGTCTGCGAGAAGTGGCACGGCAAATCGGACCGTACGGATTGGATCGTCAAACGCGCCTGCCGGACGATGCTCAAAGCGGGAAACACCAGGGCGATGCGGCTGTTCGGCTTCGGCGATCCGAAACGTCTGGGCGTTGCAGAAGTCAAATTGGGCAAGCGCGGCGTGGCCGTCGGAGACGTACTGCCGTTTTCCTTCGCACTTGCGGTGGGCACCAAGAAGGCCTGCCGGGCGAGGCTGGAATACGTCGTCTACTTCGCCCGACCCGGCGGCAAGGTGGGCAAGAAAGTCTTCCAGATTGCCGAGAGCACGTATCGGCCCGGCGAACACGTCGTCCAACGGAAGCATTCGTTCGCCGACCTGTCCACGCGCAAGCATCACCCCGGAAAACACGAAATCGCGATCGTGGTCAACGGCGTGGAGAAGGCGAGAAGGGCCTTCACGTTGCGCCCCGCATAGTTCAAGCCGGGCGGCTGATTCGCAACACGATCCAGGCTCGCTCGGCCGGTCGATCCGACGATCGACACGCCGAACATCGACGCCACGGCCGCGCTGCGCCCACTGGCCAACCTCGCTCCATGCGGCTATCATGCCCGCATGAACGACGTGCCCTCCCCTTCCGACTTCCCCATCGACTTCTGCCGCGGTCAATTCCCGGCGCTCTCTCGCACCATCGACGGACAACCGGCCGTCTACTTCGACGGGCCGGCGGGCAGCCAGGTGCCGCAGCGTGTGGCCGACGCGGTGGTCCACTACCTGCTGCACACCAACGCCAACCACGAGGGCCTCTTCGCCACCAGCCGCGAGAGCGACGCGATGATCGAGGCCGCCCATCGGGCGGTGGCCGATTTCGTCGGCTGTGACGACCCGAGCACGATCGTCTTCGGGCCGAATATGACCAGCCTTACGTTCGCGCTGTCGCGGTCGCTGGCGCGCACCTGGCAACCCGGCGACGAGATCGTGGTCACCCGTCTGGACCACGACGCCAACGTGACGCCCTGGGTGCTGGCCGCCCGCGACGCCGGGGCAACGGTCCGCCACGTGGGCATTCGCCCCGAGGATTGCACGCTCGACATGGACGCCATGGGCGAGGCGATCACGCCGCGGACCCGGCTGGTGGCCGTGGGATGTGCGTCGAACGCGGCCGGCACGGTCAACCCCGTGGCGGAGATCGGACGGATGGCTCACGACGTCGGGGCGCTGGTCTTTCTCGACGCCGTACACTACGCCCCGCACGCCTTGCTCGACGTGGCGGCCTGGGATTGCGACTTCCTGGCCTGCTCGGCCTACAAGTTCTTCGGCCCGCACGAGGGCGTGCTCTGGGGGCGGCGCGAACTGCTCGACGAGTTGCCCGCCTACAAGGTGCGGCCGGCGCCGGATGATCCGCCCGGGCGTTGGATGACGGGCACCGCATGCCACGAGGGCATCGCCGGCACATTGGCTGCCGTGGAGTATCTGGCCGACTTGGGGCGTCAATTGTCGCCCCGGGCGTCCGGCCGGCGTGCTGCGCTGTGTGCCGCGTTTGAAGAGATCGCGGCCTACGAGCGCGTACTGACCGTGCAGATGCTGGCGGGTCTGGCCGAGTTGCCGGGAGTGACGATCTGGGGCATTACCGACCCGGCCCGCTTTGACAAACGCGTGCCGACCATCGCCATCACGCACCAGAAGCTCTCGCCCCACACGCTGGCGCGGCGGCTTGCCGAGCAGGCGATCTTCGTCTGGCACGGCAACTTCTACGCCCTGCCGCTGACCGAAGCGTTGGGGCTGGAACCGGAGGGAATGGTCCGCATTGGGCTGTTGCACTACAACACGGCGGAAGAGGTGCAGCGGCTGGTGGAGGCGGTTGGAGGGGAGGGAGGAAGGATGAGGGAGGAAGGAGGAAGGATGAAGGAGGAAGGATGAAGGAGGAAGCTCTCGGGGCGGTGCGCGAAGGGAGGGGGACTGCGCGAAATAAGCGGGGTTGCGGCGAACGGGCGTTTTCGGTACAAGGCGACCCTTCGTTTTCACTCTTCTTCTTCCCAACGCGGTGGGCATACGGCCGGCGATTTGGCGACTGAGCAGCTTGACAACACGGGCGATCCAACCCCCGGCCGGGACGTGGCCGTTTCTCTGGGCGTGGTGCTGGCCGGGCTGATCGTGCTTGCGCTGCACTGCTACTACTACATGCCCTTTTTGGCCGACGACGCCCTGATCTCGTTGCGCTATTCCCAACGGCTGCTCGACGGTCACGGCCTGACATGGACCGAGGGACGGCCGGTCGAAGGATACTCGAACCTGCTTTGGGTCTTGCTGGCGGCGCTGGTCGGCGGCCTGGGGGTCGATCTGGTCGACGGGTTGCGGCTGTTGGGATTCGCCAGCGCCGGACTGCTGCTCGGCGCCGTGGTTTACTCCTACGGCGGCCGCAAGCGAGGCTCTTGGCTGCCGATGGCCGTGGGCATGCTGACGCTCGTCTCGGCCAGTCCGATTGCCGCCTGGACCGTCGGTGGCCTGGAGACGATCCTCGTGGCGGCGTTGCTGGCGTGGGCCATGGTGCTCTGCTATCCGATCTTCGCCAGCAGCCCGTTGAAAAGGGGGACTGGCTCCGAGCCCGCTCATCTCGGATTTCGGGGAGATGCAACACCGCGAGGTGCCTGTCCCCCTTTTCAACGGGCGGTAGAGACGGCGCCCCAATTGATTTCGCGGAGGCGAGTCTTGGCGGCATCCATACCGTTGGCCTTACTCTGCATCACGCGGCCCGACGGCGCGCTGTTCACCGCCACTACGTGCCTCGCCCTGGCGGCGGTCGGCGGACTGCGGCGACGCACGTTCACCACGGCCCTGTGGCTGGCGGCGCTGCCGGCGGCGTTCTACGTAGCGCAGCTCATCTTTCGGTTAGGCTACTACGGCGAGTGGGTGCCCAACACGGCGCTGGTCAAGGTCAGCCCGTCGTGGGGGCGTTTCGTCAAAGGGGGCAGCTACGTGATGCGGGGGTACTTCGCTCTGGGGCCGGTGTTTCTGCTGGGCGGGCTGTTCTCGCTGCAGTTGCTCCTTCAGCGCCGCAACCGGGCCGCTCGGGCGAGGACCGTGCTGCTGTCGGCCGGGCTGGTCGTCTGGTCGCTGTACATTGCCGTGATGGGCGGCGACATCTTTCCCGGCTGGCGCCATATGCTGCCGCCGATTGTGCTCTTGGCGCTGGTCCTGGCCGAGGGCGTGCGACTGAACGTACGCTACTTTGGCGACGCCGTTCCAACCGTTGTAGTACCCCTGGCGGCGGCCGTCATGCTGGGGCTCTCCTTCTACCTGCAAACGACCGACGCGCAGAACCGCCGCGTACGCGGCGAGACTTGGGAATGGGACGGGCAGGTGGTCGGGCTGATGCTGCGCGACGGGTTTGGCGACTCGCAGCCGTTGCTGGCAGTCAACTGTGCGGGCTGCTTGCCGTACTGGTCGGAGCTGCCCTGTCTGGACATGCTGGGGCTGAACGACTACTACCTGCCGCGGCATCCGCCAAAGGAGTTCGGCCAAGGCTGGCTGGCCCACGAACTGGGCGACGGACGCTACGTGCTCGACTGCCGGCCCGACCTGATCGTGCTCGGCGGGCCCAACGGACGCCGCACCGCGTTTTTCCTCGGCGAGAAGCAGATGCTCCGGCAGCCGGAGTTCTTCGAGCGCTACGCGCTGGTTACCTTCGAGGGACGCACACCCTATACCTTCCGATCGCTCATCTGGCTCCGCAAGGAAAGCCCCAAGATCGGCATCCGCCGCACCGATCAGCGGATCAGCGTGCCGGGCTATCTGCTCAACGCCAACCCCCAGACCACCGCCTACCTCGACGCCGACAGTCGCTTTGTGGTCCCCGTCACGCCGCAGCAGCCGGCCGCGATTCACGGGCTTCGCGTCCCGCCGGGCCGCTGGCAGATCGAGGTCGAGGCCGACGACGAGGTGCAGGTGTACGTTCGCAAGACCGGACAAAACACCGTGCTCTGTCAAGGGACGGCGCCGATCGCCTTTGAGCATTTCGACGGCGGCGAACAGGACCTGGAAGTCGTTCTACAGTCGGATTCTTCGCAATCGGTCGAAGTCCGCCAACTCGGATTGGCTCGGATGCCGTCCGGTCCTCGTGTGGCAGCGACTCGGCGTTTCTAACATTTTGGCGTGAACTGGGTCCCGGTGGCCATGAAGTACTCATTCGCCGAACCCGTCAAGAGCCGTTCGTAGTGACCGCATTCATGCGGTCTTTCACGGGATTCCGCTGCACGGCCCCGATGATTCGGGGCACTACGAACGGGCTGGGCGATTGCTTACGCCATGAAACACAAAGCCGCGACCGGTGGTCGCGCCGGAGGTGGCATCGTGGTCGGCAACATGGCCCGCCCGCCAGCACTTCTCGCGCGACCGCCGGTCGCGGCATTGTATTGCGCCGGGTGTTTGACTTGTCTCACCGCTTGGTATAATGGACGCCATCCCCGCACGAAACACTCCGCCGATCCACATGGCCGAAAGAAGGAGATCCCGGCAATGAAGCCCCTCGTCACCAGAAGTTTCGTTCTTGTTCCCGCGGCCGTCGCCGCGACATGGCTGCTGTTGGCGCGCGTTGGCCCGCCCATTGCGATGGCCGAACCGGCCCCCGGCTTCCAGTCCGGCCCGTTGTTGAAGACAATGCTGGATGGCCCCATGGCCGACGTCGAGGAGATCATCTTCGCGGTCCGCGTGCCGGGTCGCGATCACTGGTACGTCACCTTCGGCAACTACGCCAACCATATGGTGACTCCCGCCCAACGCCTGGGCTTCAAGAAGGAAGACGGCGTCTACTGGGGCTACGGCGAAGGCGGGCGACTCTGCCGCTTGGACCTGCGGACCGGCCAGTTGAAGGTCATCTTCGAGGACGCCAAGGGCGGCATCCGCGACCCGCAGATGCACTACGACGGTAAGAAGATCCTCTTCGCCTATCGCAAAGGCGGGACGCATCCCTTCCACCTCTACGAAATCAACGTCGACGGCACCGGTTTGACGCAACTCACCGACGGCCCGGACGACGACATCGAACCGACCTACTGCCCCGACGGCAGCATCGTCTTCTGTTCGTCGCGATGCCGGCGGTTCGTCAACTGCTGGCACACGCGCGTGGCCGCCTTGTATCGCTGCGACGGCGACGGGCAGAACGTCCGCATGCTCTCGAGCAACCTCGACCACGACAACACACCCTGGGTCCTGCCCGACGGCCGCGTGCTCTACATGCGTTGGGAATACGTCGACCGCAGCCAGGTCCACTTCCATCACCTCTGGACGATGAACCCCGACGGTACCAACCAGACCGTCTACTACGGCAACATGCACGGCGGCATCGCCATGCTCGACGCCAAGCCGATCCCCGGTACCAAGAAGGTCGTCTCGTCGTTCTCGCCCGGCCACGGCCGTCCGGAACACCTGGGGTTCGTCAGCGTCGTCGACCCGACCAACGGCCCGGACGACCTCTCGGCCGCGCGGAACGTCAGCCGCCAGTCGCACTGGAAAGACCCCTACGCAATCAGCGAAGAGTGCTTCCTGGTCGCGTCGAACCAGGGCATCTCCGTGATGGACGGCCAAGGCAACGCCGAGCTGATCTACCGGCTCTCCGACGCCGAGCGGCATCTGCAATGCCACGAGCCGCGGCCGCTGGGCCCCCGCCCGCGCGAGAGGGTGATCCCCGACCGCACCGACCTGAGCAAACCGACCGGCCGGCTGATCCTCGAGGACATCTACGACGGGCGGAATATGGCGGGCGTCGAGCGCGGCGAGATCAAGAAGCTGCTGGTGCTGCGGCAAGTCCCCAAGCCGGTCAACTTCTCCGGCGGCATGGAACCGCTGACCATTGGCGGGTCGTTCACGTTGGCCGGCATCGTGGGCACGATCCCGGTGGAGCCGGACGGCTCGGCCTACATGGACCTGCCCGCGCTGCAATCGTTGTTCTTCGTTGCCTTGGACGAGGAGGACAAAGCGGTCAAACGGATGCACAGCTTCGTCATCCTCCAGCCGGGCGAGACCACAAGTTGCGTCGGCTGCCATGAGCATCGAGTGCGTACACCGCGGCCGATTTCGACCGACCTGCTGGCCTTGCGGCGGCGCCCCAGCCCGGTCGAGACGATCGACGACGTGCCCGAGGTGCTCGACTTCCCCCGCGACGTGCAGCCAATCCTCGACAAGCACTGCGTCGAGTGCCACGGCCCCGACCGCCGCGACGGCAAGGTCGACCTCTGCGGCGACCACACGGCCCGCTACACGATCAGCTACTGGACGATGCAAACCCGGGGCCTGGTCTCCGACGCTCGCAACCAGGCCCATGGCAACCGCCCGCCGTACAGCTACGGCAGCGCCGCCAGCCGGCTATTGACGATGCTCGACGGCGACCACTACGAGGCCAAGCTCTCCGAGCACGAGAAGAAGGTCGTGCGGCTGTGGGTCGAGACCAGCGCGACGTACCCCGGCACCTACGCTTCGCTCGGATGCGGCTTCTACCCGGTCTATCTGCCGGTCGGTCCGATGGTCGAGCGTTGCGGCGACTGCCACGTGACCGGCCGCGGCACGCCGAACCAAGCGCTCAACTTCCCCGGCGGCTGGGGCAACCGGCTCGAACCGCTGAGCAATCTCACTCGGCCGGAAAAGTCGTACGTCCTGCGTGCCCCGCTCTCAAAGGAAGCCGGTGGACTGGGCCTCTGCAAGGAGACGGTTTTCAAGAACACCGACGACCCGCTCTACCGCCAGATGCTCGCCGCCATCACCGACGGCCACAACCGTCTGCAAGCAGGCAAGCGATTCGACATGCCCGGCTTCCGCCCCAACGAGCACTACATCCGCGAGATGCAACGATTCGAGATCCTCCCGGCGGATCTGAAGCCCGATGATCCGGTTGATCCTTACGCGACGGATAAGGCGTACTGGGATTCGTTTGACTATCGGCCGATGGGGGAGTAGGGGGAGATTTGGGGGCTGGGGGTTAGGGGCTCGGGCAGAGGGGCTGGGGAATAGTGAGTAGGGGCCGGAGATTAGCGGCTGCGAGATAGAGACATGGGGGTGGATGGGTGGCATGCCCACGCTTGTCGTGGGCATGTGCCGTCACGACTGAATCGATTCATCACGGATGACGGTATGCCCACAGCAAGCGTGGGCATCGCACCCGGCTCTCGAACGCATGCGGCTTTTCAGCCTTGTCCGTCACGGTCCCAACCGTGAAACAGATTGGGCATGGTCTGGAGCTTCTCCATATAGCGCTCCACCGCAGCCACGGCAGCCTGCCCGAGCTTCTCGAGCTCCTCATCGTGTTCGGTCATGGCGGCGTCGGGCCCGGCACAGACCTCGAAGCATCCGGTCAGGTACTCTCGGCAGATCTTGAGCACCGTCTCGGTCTCCACGAGTGTGTTGGAGTTCCTGAGTGCTTCTACGCGCTCCGAATCGAGATAGACGCAGCGATCGGTCGCGTACGTGCCGTCCTGTTTCTCTCGGCACACGACGATATCCATCAGCCCAAAGCGGCCGGCGTGGATGTAGACGTAGTCGGGGCCGCGGACGGGGTCGGCGTCGGGATCGGGATGAATGGTCAGGCGGAGGGGATCCGCGGACCGTCCCGCCGGGAAGTCGTCACCCGGCTCACACTGCTCGATCACCAGCAGCGTCCGATCGACCGATATCGGCCGGAGCCCCTGCGCTTCCAACGCAGCGATCAGCGTGTCCTTGCCCCATTCCGAGTGTGGATCGTCCGGCGTGGCATTTCCCCGCGGACGCGGTAGGTCGTCAAGCTTGTGCATCATACTTCTTGCCTCACAGTGGCACTCCATGGGGCCAGTCTGTTCTTAGTACTTGCGGGAGCGGCACGCACAAGAATGTGCCGCGTTAGAGGCCTCTCGGGGTCCACTACGCATTCTCAAACTGCTCCCGCTCGTACTCATCGCGCAACCGCTCAATCGCTTCGTGATTCCTCGTCTGCTTGGTCGAAATCCCGCCGTAGTTGTGCTTGAGGCTGCCGGGCTTGGAGGTCCGGTCGTGTGAGGCGCTGACGATGAACTCGCCGCCGTACTCGGCAATTCTCCGGCCGTGCTCGGTGCAGAGCCGTGTCTCGGGGAAGGCGTCGGCCCGCTCCGGATCGATGGTCTTTTTGCAGACAATACAGAATCGCATAGATCCTCCTTTCCGATATTCCACCACAGCGCAAAAAAAACGCCGGACGCACCGCGTACACGGTCCTTCCACCGGCGCCCCCATCTTCCGCCGTAGCGGCGGGCGTGTCAAGTGCTTTTTTGTGTCAAATCCTTCGGAATTCGCGTACGCCGAGGGGGGCCGGTATGGTGGTGGCTCGACCGTTCCGCAACGGCGGGCCGAAGTGAAGAGAACGCAGCGCAGAGAAGATGCCTTGAAGCTCCTGTCTGTTGCAGACGTAACTCGGGCAAGCTACGATAGTTCAGTCGATTGCCGCGTAAGCAATCGCCCAACCCG
>CAYYNP010000340.1:0-10221 GCA_964472545.1 uncultured Planctomycetaceae bacterium
CTCGGAGCCAGTCCCCGTTTTCCACTCCCGCGAATCGACTTTGCAGTTCTCCTGTCGGCATCGGCGGCTACGGAGACAGGATCACCCGGCGTCAAGATCGCCCGGCCCACCGGTCCACCTCGCTGATGCGAGGTGCTAGCGTGCCTTCACCCCACACTCATGCTGTGCCCGCAGAAGCACCTCGGCCGCCTTGCGGCGTGCCTTGGCTGCGCCGTCGCCGAGGATCTGGCGAAGCTGCTCGGGGTTGGCTTCGAGCTGTTGGCGTCGCTGGCGGGCTTCGGCAAAGTAGTCGACGGCCAAGTCGGCCAGGGCCTTCTTCACCTGGCCGTAACCAAAACCGCCGGCACGATACGTGGCCGCCATTTCCTCGCGCTGGGCGTCGTCGGCAAACAGCCAATAGAGCTGGAACAGGTGGTCGGTGTCGGGGTCTTTCGGATCCTCCATCGGACGCGAGTCGGTCACGATCCGCATGATCTGTTTCCGCAACGGCTTGGGCTCCTCGAAGACTTCCAGCGTGTTGCCGTAGCTCTTGGACATCTTCTCGCCGTCGGTGCCCGGCACCCGGGCCGAACTGTCGAGCACCTTCGCCTTGGGCATCACGAAGACTTCGCCGAACTGGTGGTTGAAGCTGGCCGCCAGATCGCGAGTGACCTCGATGTGCTGCACTTGATCCTCGCCCACCGGGACCGTGTCGGAGTCGTAGGCCAGGATATCGGCCGCCTGCAAGACGGGATAGGTGAACAGCCCGGCGTCGGCGGTCAAGCCTCGGGCCTTCTTATCCTTGTAGGCATGGCAACGTTCCAACAGCCCCATTGGCGCGCCCGTCATTAGCAGCCAGCAAAGCTCACAGACCTCGGGTACGTCGGACTGCACAAACAGCGTGGCCTTGTCCGGATCGAGCCCCAGTGCCAGCAGGTCGATGGCCGCATCGAGCGAAAGCTGCCAAAGCGTTTGGGGGTCGCGCACCGTGGTCAGCGCGTGCAGGTTGGCGATGAAGTAGAACGCGTCTTCTGCCCCGTCCTGCAAGTCGATGTACTGGCGGATGGCGCCGAAGTAGTTTCCCCAGTGGAAACGGCCGGTGGGTTGGATGCCGGAGAGGACTCGCATAGCAGTGGGGGGGTGAGTGGTGAGTTGGGAGTTGGGAGTTGGGAGTTGGGAGTCAGGGGGGCGGAGTCGAGGGCTCCGGAGTGTCAGTTGTTGAGTTGTAGCGTGCCGACGACGTCGGGGACGCAGGTGGCGCCGAGTTCGGCCAAGGCGGCGGGCAGGGCGTCGAGCAGTTCGACGCAGACGGTGGGGTGGTAGAAGTTCGCCGTGCCGATCTGCACGGCCGTGGCGCCGGCGACGAGGAACTCCATCACGTCGTCGATGGTGGCGATGCCGCCGATGCCCATGACGGGGATGCTCACCGCGCCGGCGACTTGATAGACGGCCCGCAGGGCGATCGGCTTGATCGCCGGGCCGCTTAGCCCGCCGAGCACGTTGCCGAGGATCGGACGCCGGCGCCGCCAGTCGACCGCCATGCCCAGGCAGGTGTTGATCAGGGCGATCGCGTCGGCCCCGCCGGCCTCGGCGCCGCGTGCGACGGCCGTCACGTCGGTCACGTTGGGGGTCAGCTTGGCCAGCACGGGCAGCGAACAGGCCCCGCGCACACCGGCCACGACCGCTTCGCACATCGCCGGATCGGTGCCGAAATCGACGCCTCCGCTGACGTTCGGACACGAGACGTTCAGTTCCAATGCGGCCACACCGGGCAGGCCGTCGAGCCGGGCCGCCATGCGGGTGAATTGGCCCTGCGTCTTGCCGGCGATGCTGACGATGATCGCCGTATCGAGCGAGGCCAGGTAGGGCAGCTTCTCGACGATGAAGGCCTCGATGCCGTCGTTGTCCAGGCCGATGGAGTTGAGCATTCCGCCGGTCGTTTCGATGGTCCTCGGCGGGGGGTTTCCGGGGCGGGGCTCTTGGGTGATCGTCTTGGGCAAGATGCCGCCGAGCCGGCCGACGTCGAGAAAGCCGGCCATTTCGCGCGCATAGCCGAACGTGCCCGAGGCGACCGCGATCGGATTGGCCAACCGCAGCCGGCCCAACGAGACGTCGAGACGGACGGACTTCGGATCGATAGAAACGGGACTCACGCGGCTCTTGGCGGCCTACAGCGCAAAGGAAACGGACCCGCCTGCGGACGTTCCGCAGGCGCCGAAACGACAAGTGTAGCGGTCCCGTTGGCCGGTTGTCAATTCGACACACCGAGGACCGACGGCGCGATCCGTCGGCCCCGTGGGCATTTTCACCCGGCCGAGCGCGCAGCGCGAACGGCTACCGCGGCCGGGACGCCCGGTTCGGTTAGATCAGACCGCCGTGTGTCCGGTAGGGCGTGCAATGGTCAGGCTGATCCAGGAACCAGGCCCGCTCCCACTCGTCGAGGATCAGGCGGAAGTTCTCCGAGGTGTAGATCAGTTGTTGCGTACGCCGGGCGGGATCGCCCGAATAGGCCGGAATAATACATCCGGTATTCGCGCTGAGCAACAGGCCCAACGTCAAGGCCGACAGCAGCTTGCGCATCAGTAGGTTCCTCCGTGAGACGAAAAACAGCGCACCCCCCCAAGGGGCGCAATGCCGGCGCCAATGCCGGGTCCGTGTGGCCAACCGGCCGAGTATGTGTTTGCTTTGAAAAATGCGTGGTCGCCGAAGCACGAGGGGTCTGCTTCGCACGCTGCCGGCCGCGGCGGGAAAGCGCGGTCAGAGAATCGTCAGGGGGAATCCTGGCGGAATAAGGGATCTGCCCTATTGGCAAGCTGGCGGGTCAGAAACGAGGCCCTCGGGCGGCCTAGCTGCCGGAATTGCCGGCGCCAAAGCCTGCCGGAGCGCCTGCCGGTTCGATCACGGGGCTTGCCGGAGGCGTCGGACCGGGCTCCGCGGCGGCCGTTTGGGCGGCCGCTTCGCGGGCCAATTGCCGTACCCGCTCTTCCATCTCTTTGCCCGGCTTGAAGGTTACGACGAACTTCTCCGGCACCGGCACGGCTTCGCTGGTGCGAGGATTGCGGGCCATCCGCGGCGCACGTCGTTTGACCTCGAAAACGCCGAAATTGCGTAGTTCGATCCGCCGGTCTCTCACCAAAGTCTCTACGATGGCGTCGAATGTCTTCTGGACGATCTCTTTCGTCTGAAGTTGAGTCAGTCCGATTTCCTCGGAGATGGTCCGAACGATCTCTTTCTTAGTCACGACTCGATTCTCCTCTGAGAAGAGGTCGTTTAAGGGGCGTCACCGTGTCCCGAAAAGCTGCTCGTCTTTGCTCCAAGTGTAGGCCCAGTAACGACTAGAGTCAAGATCAATCAATTCCCCGGGCCAACCCAAGGGCTTGACACGGGTGAGAATTCCCTATCAATCGGCCGGTTCAGCACAGCCGGCCAAATCGTCCTAAGTCCATATTGTCAAAGAGCTTGGCTCTTGCCCGAGTCGTCTGCCCCGACGGCCTCTCTGCAAGTTGTTTACTTACAACGACTTGCGAAAATCCGTCGGAACTCGCCGGGGACAGCAGCCGCGGTCCTACGGCGCACCAACCTTGGCAATGCCGATGGCTGCAACCGTTTATCGGCCCGTCGATCGGGAAACTCTAGCTAGAACGAATAATTGACAGAATCCACCAACTCGCATAGCTCACGTGAGCCGTTTGCCTTCTACCGAAAGAGCTGCTCCCGAGAATCCGCCCGTTGCTCAGACCTTCAGAACGCCCGATTTTGACGCGATCTCTTTCGGTGTCACCAGCGGCCCCCGGCCCGCGCCCGCGCAGCACTCGCACATCTCCTCCCAGGCCTGCAACGTACGGATGTTCGACTCCCAGAAGGGCCACGTGCGGCATTGACGAGGGCGGACGTCATAGACGTCGCAACGGCGGCGATCGTTGTCGAAGAAGACGCAGTCGCCGTTGGGGAATTCGACGAGGCTCTTGCGAATGCCGACCTGCCGGACGTATCGCATCTCGAACGTCTCCACGTCGATCTGAAGCACGTCGGCGATGGCTTCGATCTCGGCCTTGTTGACCCACACGTATCCCGGTGCACCAATACAGCAATCGCCGCAGCCGACGCAGCGGAATTTCAGTCCTTGGTGAAACCAGGGCTTCTTGGCCATAGGGTATTCTCGATCATCCGGTCGTGCGACGGACGGAAACGTGTTGGCTTGGCGGATTGGTTTGGCAGAGCGAAGGGTTCGGCCCACCAAAGTCGCCGTTCCGGCGACTGCTAAACCCCGATTGCCACTCCCAACTCCCCACCCCCAACTCCCCACTCCCAACTCCCCACACCCGACTCCCCACACCCGACTCCCAACTCACCACTACCCGCCGATCTGATGCATCGCCCGATCGGAGCGTGCGAACTGGCCGTCGTCGGTGCCGTGGGCCTTCTTCTTGCGCGATACGGCCAGGCGGATCAGTTGGGCCAGTTGACGGGGGCTGCCGCCGGAACGCAGCAACTCGCGGACGTCCCACTGATCGTTCGAGAAGAGGCAATTGCGGATCTTGCCGTCGGCCGTCAGCCGCAGCCGGTTGCAGTGCTCGCAGAAAGGCTCGGTCACCGAATGGATCAATCCGACGCGGCCGCCGCCGTCGAGATATCGGTATTCGGTGGCCGCCGCCCGAACGCCGACCGGCGGCACCGGCGCCAGCGCGCCGATCTCGCGGGAAAGCACCTCGAGGATCTCCTCGCCCGGCAAAACCTGATCGTTGTGCCACAGCCGATCGCCGTCGACCGGCATGAACTCGATGAAGCGGAGTTGCAGCCCGTTCTTGCGGGCGAAGCGTGCTAGCGGCACGATCTGGTCTTCGGTCTGTCCGCGAATGGCCAGCGAATTGAGTTTGATGTTCTCGAAGCCCGCGCGCTGCGCGGCCGCGATTCCCTGCAACGCCTCGTCCAAACGGCCGCCGCGCGTGATCTGCTCGAACACCGCCGGATCGAGCGTATCGAGACTCACGTTCAGCCGGTGCAGGCCGGCGGCCTTCAGCGCCTCGGCGTGCCGGTCCAGTAGTATTCCGTTGGTGGTCATGGCCAGGTCGGCGATGCCCGGCACGCGGGCCAACTTCTCGACCAGCCGAACCACGTGCTTCCGCGCGAGCGGTTCGCCGCCGGTGAGCCGAAGCTTGCGAATTCCCAGCCTGGCGGCCACCTGCACGAAGCGTTCGATCTCTTCGTAAGAGAGGATCTCGGCGTGGGAGCGAAACCGTACGCCTTCGGTCGGCATGCAGTAGAAGCAACGGATGTTGCAGCGGTCGGTGACCGAGATGCGCAGGTCGGTATGCACACGGCCTAAGGAGTCGACGAGTGGTCCGGTGATGCTCACGTGCGTGGTGTTTCCTCGGTGGGCCTCGCGTCGTTTGAATCGGGATGGACCCAATCGCTGGCGCCGTCGGCGTAGTTCTCTCTCTTCCACACCGGCACGACCTCTTTGATACGGTCGATCAACCACCCGCCGGCCTCGAAGGCCTCGCGGCGATGGGCCGAACTGACGGCGATTGCCACGCTGGTTTCGCCGACCGTGAGATTGCCCAAACGGTGGACGATCGCCACCGACTGAAGCGGCCAGCGTTGCCGGGCCTGGGCTTCCAGTTCGGCCAGTTTCTTCTCGGCCATTTCCGGATAACACTCGTAGTCCAACGAAGTCGTCTGACGGTCGTCGGTCACGCCGCGGACCGTACCCAAGAACAGCACCACCGCCCCGGCGGCCGGCGAGCCGACGTCTTGAAGGACCTCGGCGGCGTCGATTGTGTCGTGGGTCAGTGCGATCATGGAGCCGCGTGTACTCTAGTGGATTTGTCGATCAGAGGACAATTATACACGGCAGCAGCCGGTTTGACGAATGGGGCCGGCGTTGGCGGTATTTGTCTCGCTTCGTGAGATGGGGGTGGCTGGGGCACCGCTGCGCTTTGCCCCAGCCACCCCATCAGGTAGCCAGCCACCCTTCGGGAAGGATGCACGTTTGTCGGTCAGCAAGACCAGTGGTCTCAAAGCGGTGGCAAATCACCGCGCTCCCGACGCGCTATCCGCCGCTGACCGGCGGGATGCAGGCGACGTCGGCATCGGGGGGGATACTCGCCGTGTCGGCGGCGTAGTCGGCGTCGATGGCAAACATTACCCGTGAGATCAACTCGGCGATTTGGGGAAGCTGTTCGACCAGACTGCTTCGCAACTGCCCGACGGTAGCGCCGTCGGGCAGCGCCACGTCGAGGTGGTCGCAGCCGGCCGCCTGACGGGCGGCCGCATAGAGGCGTACGCGTACGTTCACGTGATCGTCAACTCCTTGCCCGGGGTGGTTAGCAGCCGTCCGACCTCGGGCATCAGGCCGTAAGCCAACGCCAGCAGCTTGATCGGATGGACGGTCGGCTTGGTGGTGCCTTGCTCCATTTGCATTTTACACGCGCTGCATTCGGTGGTGCCGGCCTGGATTTCCGGATCGCGCAGCCGGGAGATCAATCGCCAGCCGGCCCGCAGGCTGTTGCGGTAGTTCGCGCGCATCATGCCGTAGGTCCCGGCCATGCCCGTGCAGCCTTCCTCCAGACGCTGCACGGACAGCCCGGGAATCAGCCGCAAGAGGTTCTCGCCCGGCGAACCGACCTCCAGCGCCCGCAGGTGACACGGCAGATGATAGCCCAAGGTGGCGTTGATCGGTTTGAAGTCGAGCCGGAGCTTACCCAGCGTGTGGAGTTTCCAGAGATAGGTACAGGCTTCGCTGCTGTTTTGGGCGAGTTGTTTTGCGTCGTCGTCTTGCAGCGCGTCGTCGCCGAGCAATCGGGGGTACTCATGGACCAGGCAGAGAGCCGCCGAAGGCTCGGTGGCCACCACGTGGGAGCCCTGCCGGGCCAAGTCGACCAGCATCGCGACGTTGTGCTCGGCCAGCCGCCGGGCGTGGTCGAAGTCGCCGCAAGCGATCGAGGCCATGCCGGCCGGTCTTTGCCGGGGGTGAACGAAGACGCCCACTCCGTTGTGTTCCAGCACGGCCACCAACGCTTCGGCAAGCTGGGGGTCGTGGTAGTTGGCGAATAGGTCAACGAAATAAACCACCCGGCGTCCCGTGCCGCGCGGTTGCCGCGTCAAACGACGACGCGCGGCGCGGCGCAGGAAACTCCGCCGGGCAACCCGCGGCAGTTTGCGTTGCTGTGCGATCCCCAGCGTCTTTTCCATCAGCCAGCGCATCTGGCGGTTGCCCAGCGCCCAGTTGGCCAGCGGGCTGATGCGGCCGGCGAACTTGTCGAGCCATTCCAGGCGCGTGACCAGCCGGTCGGCCAGCGACAGTCCTTTGGCCGCCACGTAAGCCGCTTTGCCTTCGTGCATCAGCCGGGGGACGTCGACCCGGGTGGGACATTCGAGGCGACACGCATGGCAGTGGACGCAGAGATCGGTCAACGCCTTGAATTCGTCGTCGCTGAGGGTCTCCAGTTCGATCCCGCCGGTCAACACGCCACGGATCAGGTTCGCCTTGGCCCGCGGGGAAGCCTCTTCCGCGGTGAAGCAGCGAAACACCGGGCACATCCGCACGTCGGGGGCCTGCGAGCGGCATTGGCCACAACGATGGCACGCCGCCGCCGGGCCGCGCACCCGGTTCGGCTCCCAGTTCAACTGCAACTCTACCAGATCGCGCAGCGGAGGCGCGTCTTCTTCGGAAGACGTCTCTTCGGCCGTCTTCGCTTCCTCGTGAGCCTCCCGCACCGGCAAGGCGGGAAACAAGTTGCGGGTCATCATGTCGGGGTCGTCGCCGACGATCTTGCCGGGGTTCAGCAGGTTGTCCGGGTCGAAGATCTGCTTGACCTGGCGAAAGACCTCGTACATGGGCCCGACCTGGCGGCGGATGTAGGGCGTTCGGCTGAGGCCACAGGCCTGTTCGCCGCTGATCGAGCCGCCGGCGTCGAGCGCTTCGCGATAGAGTTCTTCGGCCAATCGGCGCATTCGCCGTACGTCGTCCGGTCTGGCGAGATTCAGGTACGGCTCGACGTGGAGCTGCCCTTGGCCGACGTGACAATACAGCGACGCCATGACGTCGTGTTCTCGCAGCACGTTTTGCAGGCGGACCAGAAAGTCCGGTAGGCTCTCCGGCGGAACGGCCACGTCCTCCACGGCGGGCACCGGATGCGCGGAAGCCCTTGCTCTGCCCGACCCCGGCCGAACGTTGCTGGCCAGGTCCCAGAAGAGTGTGGTTTCGTCGGGGTCGAACGCCTGACGGGCCCCGAACGCCAGCCGCTTGCCGTGCCACACGTCCTCGACCATCTCTTGCAGCCGATCGCGGACCTCCGCCGGCTCGTCGCCCTCCTGCTCGACCAACAGCAACGCTTCGGTCTCCGGAGGTATCAGCAGATCGTAGCGGACTTCCGCTTCACGGGCCAGGCTCAGATGCCGGCGATCCATCAAGTCGCACGCGGTCGGCCGGTGCGACAGAATCTCCAAGGCCGCCCGCGAGGCCTTTTCCAGCCGGTCGAACAGCAGCAGCGCCACGCCCCGCTGACGCGGCAGCACGTCGGTAGCCAACGTGGCCTCGCTGACCAACGCCAGGGTGCCTTCCGAGCCGACCAGCAGCCGGGCCAGATCGATCTGCTCGTCAGAGAGCACTTTGGTCAACTCGAATCCGCAACGGCTCAACGGACACTTCGGCTGGTTGTCGCGAATTACCTCCGCGTGTTGGCGCAGCAGGGCAGCCAGCCGGTCGATCAGCTCGCGTTTGCGAAGATTGGCGTCGCGGCTGGCGCCGTCGTGAAGCGGTTCGCGGCCGACCTCGATTCGCGTACCGTCGGCCATCACGATCTGTAATCCGAGGACGCGATCCCGGATCGAGCCGTACTTCAGCCAGCGGCTGCCGGCGGCGTCGACGGCGATCATGCCGCCGATGGTGGTCACGTCGGCGTTGGCCGGATCGGGGCCGAGAATCCGTCCCCGCCGACGCAGATGGGCGTTGAGGCGTTCGCAGACCACGCCCGGCTGAACGCGAATCCGGTCCGCCTGGCTGCGAACCATCCGCCGCAAGTGCCGGGAAAAGTCGATCACTAGCCCCTGCCCGAGCGACTCGCCGGACGACCCGGTTCCCGCACCCCGGGCGTGGATCGGAATCTGTTTTTCGGCTGCGTACTGCACACACGCCACGACGTCGGCCACCGAACGGGGGCGCACGATTCCCAGCGGCTTGATCTGATAGATGCTGCCGTCGCTGGCGTAGAGTTCGCGGAAGACGTTGTGGCAGCGGACCTCGCCGGCAATCAGCCCGCGAAGATCGTCTTGGATCCGGTCGCGCTGTTGGTCGAGTTGTTCCATCCTCGATTCTCAGCGGGCTCGATTCAAGGTAGGCTCGGCGTTTAGCGGCGATCGCCGAAGATCAGCGTCATGATCTCGGCACGGCTGGAGAGCCGCGAGCGGAAGAGGCCCTTCATAGCCGAGGTCACGCAAATGCAGCCCGGTTGGCGGATGCCGCGGACCGTCATGCAGGTGTGTTCCGCTTCGATCACCACCGCCACGCCCCGGGCGTTGAGTTCCTCGACCAGCAGGTCGGCGATCTGCTCGGTCATCCGCTCCTGGACTTGGGGGCGCCGGGCCACCGCCTCGACCACCCGGCCGAGCTTGCTCAGCCCCACCACGCGGCCGTTGGGCAGGTAGCCGATGTGAGCCTTGCCCATGAAAGGCAGCATGTGGTGTTCGCACATGCTGTTGAAGCTGATGTCGCGGACCAGCACCACCTCGTCGCACCGCTCGGTGAAGACCTTGCGCAAATGTTGCCGCGGATCGGTATGCAGGCCGCCGAACATCTCGGCGTACATGCGGGCCACCCGCGCCGGTGTGTCGCAGAGGCCTTCCCGATCGGGATCTTCCCCTACGGCCAGCAAGATCTCTCGCACCGCACGCTCGATCCGCGGGCCGTCGATCGACTGGACAACTCCCGAAGACACTCCCTCCGGCGACGGTTCGACCCCATCCGGCCGGCTGGTATCTGGCGTGCCACCGGTGACCGCGCCGGCTGTGTCGGCTGGTGTAGACATTACGGAAAAACCTGGCACGGGCTAAGCCCGCAGTGCAAAAGGACTTGATGACATACGTGCATAACGCGCGCATGTAGCAACGTAGAACTCGAAAACGGGGGGGACAGTCTACCAGTTTAGGGACTTACCGACAGCCGGTCAAGCGGCCGCGTCGGTGGTCCAGGAAAACTGCAAAGTGTGCGGGAGCCCGAAAAAGGGGACTGGCTCCGTCGAC
>CAYYNP010000341.1:0-10196 GCA_964472545.1 uncultured Planctomycetaceae bacterium
GATCCCGATCCCGTTACGCCTGACCCTGATCCGGTCACACCTGATCCCGATCCCGTTACGCCTGATCCTGATCCCGTCACGCCTGATCCCGATCCCGGCACGACTGATCCCGATCCGGGCACAACTGAGCCTGATCCGCGTACGAACGTTCCTGGCCCGGGCACAACCGATCCCGACCCGGGCACCACCAACCCTGACGCCGGCACAACCGATCCTGCCCCCGGTACGACCGACCCCGTCACCACGGACCCCGGCGTCACAGACCCGGATCCCGGCACGACGGACCCCGGCACGCCGAAGCCGGCCGTGAAGGAAGAGGACAAGTACACGTACACGGTCACGACCAAGTGGCTGCCCCCGCCGATCGGCGTGCCGGAGGCGATGGTCGACAAAGAAGAGGACATGAAGAACTACACGGAGTTGATTCCCGACACCGAGGTGAAGTTCGACATGATCGCGATCCCCAGCGGCACCTTCACGATGGGCAGCCCCGAGGCTGAAGAGGGCCGCTGGCTGAGGGACAAGAAGGGCAAAGACGTCGTCGACGACGACGGCAACCCGGTCAGCGCCGAGGGCCCGCAGCACGAGGTCACCGTGGGGCCGTTCTGGATGGGCAAGTGCGAGGTGACCTGGGACGAGTATGAGCTTTGGGGGCTGAAGATCGACAAGGAGCGGCGGGCGCTGAAGCACAAGAGGGCAGGTACCAAGCCGACCGAACGCGAGATACTCGTCGACAGCATCACGCAGCCCACGCCTCCGTACGTCGACATGACGTTCGGCATGGGCCACGACGGCTTCCCGGCGATCTGTATGACCCAGACTGCCGCCCGGCTCTACTGCAAGTGGCTTTCGGCCAAGACCGGCCGTTACTACCGCCTGCCGACCGAGGCCGAGTGGGAATACGCCTGCCGGGCGGGTACCAAGACGGCCTATTCCTTCGGCAACAACGTGGACGATCTGGACGACTACGGCTGGTTCTTCGACAACAGCGAGGTCGACGGCGATCCGGGCTACCAGAAGGTCGGCCAGAAGAAGCCCAATCCCTGGGGTCTGCACGACATGCACGGCAACGTCTCGGAATGGGTGCTCGACCAGTTCCAGGTCGACTACTACAAGCAGTTCGCCGGCAAGACGGCGGTCCGCCCGCTGCTACACCCGACCACCGAGTATCCCCGCGTTGCCCGCGGCGGCAACTGGTGGGACGACGCCGACCGGCTCCGCAGTGCCGCCAGAACGGCTTCGTCGATCGACTGGAAGCAGAACGACCCCCAGATCCCGCAGAGCATTTGGTACACCACCGAGACCTACTGCCCCGGTTTCCGCGTGGTGCGTCCGTTGCAGGTGCCCGGGGAAGAAGAGGCCAAGCTGTACGAGCCGGACTACGACGAGATCCGGGAGTACAAAGAGATGGCTGCGGGCAAGCACTAGGCTTTGTCAGAGAACTCGTGGGCCGGAGGATAGTAGTCGTCTCGCTCGGCGAGACGACATGACATCTCGCGGAGCGAGATGACTACTTTGGCAATCGAGGGTGCTACGTGATAGATTAGGGGCGCTTTGGGCTTACGTTGTTTTCGATTTTTGGCCGGCGACCGGCCGGTTTCGATTTCCCCAGTTCAAGGAGATGCGAGGATGAGCGACAAGAGTGGACCTTCCCGGCGGGATTTCCTCAAGGGTTCCACGGCAGCAGCGGCCGGCGTCGCGTTGGCTGGTGGGCTGAACGTTGCCCGATCGGCCCATGCGGCCGGCAGCGACGTGATCAAAGTGGCCCTGATCGGGGCCGGTGGACGGGGTACCGGAGCGGTGGCCCAGCAGATGAACGCCGACAAAGGCGTGAAGCTGATCGCCGTACACGACGCCTTCGCCAATCGGGCCAACGGGGCCGTGTCCGGGTTGAAGAACCGCTACGGCGACCAGGTCGACGTGCCGGCGGAGAACATCTTCACCGGTCTGAACGGCTTCAAGGACGCAATCGCCACCGATTGCGATCTGATCACCACGGCCGCGCCTCCGGGATTCCGGCCGATGCACTTCAAAGCGGCCATCGAAGCCGGCAAGCACGTCTTCATGGAGAAGCCCTGCTGTGTCGACGCCCCCGGCTACAACACCCTGATGGAAGCCAGCAAGCTGGCCGACGAGAAGGGCCTCTGCGTGGGCGTGGGACTGCAGCGCCGCCACGAGCCGCGCTACATCGAGACCGTCAAGAAGATCCAGGACGGCGCCATCGGCAAGGTGATGTTCACCCGCGTCTACTGGAACGGCGGCGGCATCTGGAACCGCGGCCGCGAAGAAGGCATGACCGAGATCCAGTACCAGGTACACAACTGGTACCACTTCTGCTGGGTCAGCGGCGACAACATCGGCGAGCAGCACATCCACAATATCGACATCAGCAACTGGGTGATGGGCGACCAGCATCCGGTCGAAGCCAACGGCATGGGCGGCTGCACGGCCCGCTACCTGGGCAACAACAAGGGCACCGGCCAGATCTTCGACCACCACTTCGTCGAGTTCACCTACGCCGACGGCTCGAAGATGTACAGCCAGTGCCGCCACATGCGCAACACGTGGGGTAACGTCTCGGAAGCCGTCCACGGCACCATCGGCACCTCGAACCCCTCCGGTTCGATCGCCGGCGAAAACGAGTGGCGTTTCCGCGGCAACAGCCCCGGCGGCCACCAGCAAGAGCAGACCGACCTGTTGGCCACGCTGCGTGCCGGCAAGCGCTACAACGAAGGCTACTACGGCGCCAGCAGCAGCATGACGGCCGCCTTGGGCCGCATCGCCAACTACTCCGGCAAGGTCGTCAAGTGGGACGACCTGGTCGCCAACGGCAAGAGCGAGATGCCCGAGGAACTCGGCTGGGACGTACCCGCCCCGGTCGAGAAGGACGAGAACGGCGACTACCCGATCCCGGTGCCGGGTCAGTTTCCGCCGGTGTAGGCGGAAGGCTCCCTCTCCCTCCGGGAGAGGGTTGGGGTGAGGGCGAACGCGAGTTGAGCCCACCATCAAGCCCGCCAAGGTCCCCGCATGCAAGTGCGGGGGCCTTTGTCTTTGACCGTCCCGCAACCCGACGGTTGCCGCCACACACCATCCTGTTCCGGGCGGAACACCAAGACCGGTGGTTTTCTGCCATTTTTTTCTCACACGGCCAAATCCAAGAAGTTTCGCCGACGCCTCCGATTTTCGTTGACAAACGACCAAGGCAATGCTAGCGTAGCAGGCGATTTCCATTGAACCGTTTGAGGCGCTTTTTCCCCAGTCCTTAAAGCGAGGCAGCGCACCGGCACCCGATCTGGCGTAGCGGCATCCAGGCCGTTGCGATCGTCTAGGGTGGCGAAGTGGCCCGTCCGTCGGCGGGTCGACTTTTCGGAGGTCCCCACGGCGGAGAAGATCCGTGTGTTACGGATCAAGTATGCGTGCGTTGATTCCATTGGATCTTGAATAGGCAGGCGGTAAGCCGGAGGCAGCGACTGAGCACCCAAGTCGAAATTGGCCGTTTGGGCGGCCCATCTCTACGGGTGCGTTCTGAGACGACGGGCTCACGTGGCGTGGGTCGGTTTCCATGGTTTTCCCCGACGAAGACGATCCGTCTCCCGGCGGGGTACATCCAGGGCAGTATGCCCGCAATCAAGAAGGAAGCAGCGAAATGAGACGTGTATGGGTTATCGCGACAAGCATGCTCTTGGCAGCAGGCGGCATGGGCACGGCGTGGGCCGACGCGGCGGACGACGTTCCGATTGCCGGCAACGCCGACGACGCGCCAAACTACGATCCCGGCCCCGCCGACTACGGCACGGTACGGATGGAGTACAACTACGTCAGCAACGAGTGGACTGTGTCGGTCAACGACGTGCGAAGTTGGAATCTGGTGAGTGCACAACTTGAGCTGTTTACCGGCCCAGACGTGCCCAATGTCCACAGCGCCTTGGAATCGTCGGGACATTTTATCTCCGCCAATCGCAGGACGATTGGTGATGCGACGTTCGGCTTCCCTCTTTCCAACTACAACAATGTCAACCTGGGCCAACTCATCGAGCCGGGGTTCGACTGGCAAGCGCACATCGTGCCTGCGGGGCCCAACTACGAAGTACCGCCGAACGTCCTCGACGGTGAGATCGTGCTGGAGTACGTGCAGGACTTTGGCGGCGTGATAACGTACGGCCCGATCACGGTGGTGCCGGAACCTTCCGCGTTCGTCTTGCTGGGGGTGGGCATCGCGGGGCTGGCCGGCTGCGTGTCGCGCAGACGGCAGCGAGTATTGCGCTGAAGCGCTGCTGCAACCGGCTGCCGGGCTGATTCCCCCGGAGGTTACATGAAGCGAGATCCCAACGCATCCCCCGATCGTCGTCGTCGGCCCCGGTGTCGAGGTTTGGCTCACGCGGCGCACGTGCTTCTGTCGGCTGTCTTCGTTCTCTCTGCCGACGTTCACGCCGGAGCCTCCGACACCGATCCCCCGACTCCCCAAGCCGTCACCAACCACATCGGTATGAAACTCGTGCGGATCCCGCCGGGGGAGTTCGTGATGGGTAGCCCGGCAGACGAAGAAGAACGCTTCAACGACGAAAAACAACATCGAGTGCGAATCACGCGGCCGTTCTACTTGGGCGTGTATGAAGTGACACAAGGGCAGTATGAGAAGCTGACCGGCCAACGGCCGTGGCGCGGGCGGAGATTCGTGAAAGAGGGACCCGACTATCCGGCCACGTACGTGAGTTGGGAAGACGCCGTGGCGTTCTGCCGGAGACTGTCGGAGAAGGAAGGACGCACGTATCGTCTGCCGAGCGAAGCCGAGTGGGAATACGCTTGCCGCGCCGGCAGCACGAGCCGCTATTGCTTTGGCGAAAGTACGTCAGATCTCGACGCCTACGCCTGGTTCGATAAGAACGCCCTCGACGTCGGCGAGCACTACCCGCATCGCGTCGGCCAAAAGCGTCCGAACGCCTGGGGGCTGTACGACATGCACGGCAACCTCTTCGAGAAGTGCAGCGACTGGTACCGTGCCCGTCACGATGCCGGTGCGCTGGCCACCGACCCCTCCAGCCCGGCCTCCGGAACGCACCGCGTGGGCCGCGGCGGCTGCTGGTTCGGCGAGGCGATCTATTGCCGCTCGGCCCATCGTGATCGCGGCACGCCCGGCGGAAAGAGCGCCTATACCGGCTTCCGCGTGGTCCTTGAAGCGGCCGAGTAGCCGTCTGCGGCGGAAGACGGTGCGTGCCACTTGCAGGCGACGCGGCCGGCGTGCGATAATTGACCGCTTGGGTAGAAGCACGGAAATGTACGGACAGCGTGGGCCGTTCCTCCAACCTTACCACTGGTGCATCCTATGAATCTCGAACGTGTCGTGGCGGGGGCCGTCTTTGTCGGTTTGATTGCTGCTCTTTGGGGACCGCCGCCGCTGGCGAACGCGGCAGAAGCCGACGCCGGCCCCGCGGCCGAGACGTTTCGCGATAGTTTCGACGTCGATCACGATTTCCTCGCCGCCGGCCTCGCCGAGCGCGGCTGGGACGGACTGATCGGCAAGGGGCCGCGCGAAACGGCCGATCGGATCGCCGCGGCCGATGGGAAGCTCTTTTTGCAGTCGTCTAAGGGGCGGTATCAGGAGGGTTGGAATCCGCTGGGGCCGATGCTCTACAAAACGGTCCGCGGCGACTTCAAGGCGACCGTGCGGGTGGTCGATTACCAGAGCCTGTCGTACAACAACTGCGGCATCATGGCCCGGGCGGCAAACCCCGACGACGCCGGCCGCGGCGAGGATTGGATCAGCATCGATTACTTCCCCATCTACGGCGGCATCTACGCGCGGATGGCCGACGACAACCGCCGCCACGAAAAGGGCAGCAACGGGCAAGGGCGCGCGGCCGACAAATACTTGCAGTTGGAACTCGTCGGCAATCTCTTCTTCCTGCGACACAGCCCGGACGGCGTTGAGTGGGAGGAACTGCCCGCCTCGCCCATCACGCGGAACGACCTGGTCAACCTGCCGCTGCAAGTGGGACTGTTTCAGGCGACGTATAGCAATAACCAGGGGCAAGTAAGCTTCGACGACTTCTCGCTGACCTGTGGCGGCCAAGTACGAACGGCCCGGATTCCGGCGCCGGAGGACAAAGCGGTCGATCGGCCGCCGAAGCTGACGCTCTCGTGGGTGCCCGGCGGCGGGGCGCTGCAGCACGACGTCTACCTCGGCACGTCGCGCGAGGCCGTCGAGCAGGGGGATCGCGAAAGCCCTCGCGTGTATCGAGGGCGCCAGGACGTGGCGGATATCGACTATGAACTGAGCGATCTGGCCGACGGCCAGACCTATTACTGGCGTGTCGACGAAGTGACCGAGACGGACACCCATCGCGGCGACGTCTGGAGCTTCACGATCTACGATCGCGAGCTGGCCGGCTTCGAGGACTACAAATCGACGGCCGAGTTGACCTCGCAGTGGGTCGTGACCGGCGGCGGATCGGCGACGTTGGCACAAGGCGGCGCCCACTCCGGCCGGAAATCGCTCAAGCTCGACGCGACGGGCGGATGCGAGGCCACGTTCACGTTCGCCCAGAACCAGGACTGGCTGAGTTCCACCTACGCCTTCCGCTCGCTGCGGGTCCACTTCAAAGGTGACCCGGCGAACCGGGGCGACAAACTCACCGCGACTTTCGAGGACAACGACTTCGGCACCCGCCGCACGGTGGTGCAGTACGACGGTGATCCGGCCAACCTGAAGAAGGCCACCTGGACGTGCTGGGATATCGACTTGCGGCGGCTGGTCCGGAACAACCCGGCCTTCCGGCTCGACAACGTCAAGAGCATGAGCCTGGGCTTCGGAAATCGTGACGCATTCAAATCGACCCCTGCGGGCACGGTCCAGTTCGACGACCTTTCGATCGAGTACCAGCAACCGGCCGGCGACGACGGCAAACCGTGGCCGCGCTACATCCAGCCGGAGCGTTTCGTCAACGCCGTCTCCTTCCACAACGTCACCGTAACCGGCGGCCTCTGGCGGGAACGGATGGACGTCAACCGCACGGTCAGCCTGCCGCACGTCTGGGGCCGCTGCGAGCATTCCACCCGGGCCAACGGCGACGACTCGAACCGGCTGGACAACTTCCGCAAGGCGGGTGGGTTGATGGACGGGCCGTTTACGGGCATCTACTTCAACGACTCCGACGTCTACAAGATCATCGAAGGCACGGCCAATTCGCTGAAGAACCACCCCGACGCGAAGCTCGAGGCCTACACCGACAAGGTGATCGATTGGATCGCCGCCGCACAATGGGACGACGGCTACGTCTTCACGTTCTACTCGATTCCCAAGCGGCGGCCCGAGGCACGCTGGACCAACATCGGCGGGCAGCACGAACTCTACTGCGCGGGCCACATGATCGAAGGGGCCGTGGCGTATTACGAGGCCACCGGCAAACGCAAGCTGCTCGATGTGGCGATCCGCTTCGCCGACCTGATCTGCGACACCTTTGGCCCCGGCAAGAAAGCGGCCGCTCCGGGCCACCAGGAGATCGAACTGGCCCTGATGCGGCTCTACCGGCTGACCGGCAAGAAGCGATACCGCGACACGGCCAAGTTCTTCGTCGACCAGCGGGGGCATCCCGATCGAGACCGGCACTACGGCACCTACAGCCAGGATCACATTCCGTTCGTACGCCAGGAGACGGGCGTAGGACATTCCGTCCGCGCCGGCTACCTGTACTGTGCGGCTACGGACATCGCGGCAGCCAACCGCGACGAGGCCTACGCCAACGCCCTGCATCGCATCTGGGACAATATCGTCAACCGCAAGACCTATCTGACCGGCGGCATCGGCCAGCCCGGCGGCCCGGAGGGTTTTGCCGGCGACTATCAACTCGGCAACAACTGCTACGCCGAAACCTGTTCGGGCATCGCGTTCACGATGTGGAACCACCGTCTGCATCAACTCACCGGCGAGAGCAAGTACGCCGACCTGATCGAACGGACGCTGCTGAACAATATGCTCAGTTCGCTTTCGGCCGAGGGCGATTGCCACTACTACACCAACCCGCTGAGCACCGGCGGACGCGAGCGCTGGAAGTGGCCCGGGCACGATTGCGCGTGTTGTCCGTCGAACCTCGTGCGGGTGATCTCGTCGATCGGCGGATATGCCTATTCGCACAGCGACGACACGATCCTGGTCAATCAGTACATTGCCAGCAAAGGCACGGTCCCGTTGCCGGAGAATCCCGTCACGATGATCCAGACGACCCGTTATCCGTGGGAAGACCGGATCGCGATCGAAGTGCGGCCGCAGGACGCCGCCACGTTCGCCGTGAAGTTGCGCATCCCCGGCTGGGCACGCAATCAGCCGATGCCGGGCAACCTCTACAGGTACGTCGACAAGACCGACGAGCAGATCACTGCGGCAGTCAACGGCGAGCCGGTCGAGGCCGACGCGAAGCGGGGATACGTCGAAATCCGGCGCCAGTGGAAGGCCGGCGATACGATCCAGTTGAACCTGCCGATGCCGATCCGCCGCGTAGTGGCCCACCCCAAGGCGGTCGCCGACAAGGGCCTCGTTGCCGTGGAGCGCGGGCCGTTCGTCTACTGTACCGAGTTCAAGGACAACACCGTTGACGTCGGCCAACTCAAACTGCCCGACGACGCCAAGCTGAAGGCCGCCTTCGAGAAGGACTTCTTCGGCGGCACGGTCACGCTCACCGCCGATAACGGCTTGAAACTGATCCCGTATTACCTCTACGCCAATCGCGGCCCGGGCTGGATGCGGGTGTGGTTGCCTAGAGAGTAAGCCGGGCGGCAGAAGAAACGTCCATTGACTCGCCCGGCCGTGCTGTCTAGGATTCCCGATCGGCGGGGCGACGGGTCGGCACGGCCGGGAATCCTCGGGTAGCCGAAGTCGCCAGACTTTGGCCGAAGCGGGTAACAGCCGAAGTTGCCTTACGATACTTGCTCTCCGACAAGCGGCCAAACCCTGGCGAATTCGGCTACGGTTGGGAGATCACAAACGCGACATTCGCGAGGGACCATGTTGGTGCGTCGGCTGCTGCGCAAACTGGCGATTATCGGCTGCTGCCTGCTGTTGCTGGCCGCGGTGGTGTTGTTCATTTTGTCGCAACACGTGCCGGAGTTGTATCGCCAGGCGCTCACCGCCGATCGCACGCAGAGCAAAGAGATGGTCCGCCGCGCCGCGGCGTTGGCCAGCGACGTGAAGCAAGAGGGCCGCTGGCAGGCCCGATTCACGGCGGAGCAAATCAACGCCTGGCTGGCGTACGATCTGGTCGAAAAGCACGCCGGCACTCTGCCCGAGGAGTTCCTCAATCCCCGCGTGGCGATCAAGCCCGACCGGATGATGCTCTTCTGCGAAGTCAACCAGGGCGGCGTCTCGAGCGTAGTGACGCTGACGATCGAGCCGTATCTCTTGGAGCGCCGGCGCGACGTGCTGGCGTTGCGGATCCGCAAGGCCCGGGCGGGGAAGCTCTGGTTTCCGATCGGGCGGATTCTCGAAGGCGCCCGCGAGGCAGCACGCGAGAGCAACGTGCAACTCGATTGGCAGCAGGCCGACGGCGACCAGGTGGCGTTGATCACGATTCCGCCGTTGGTCGTCGACGCGGACGACGACGGCGTCGATTTCCGCGGCGCGGCGCCCCCTCGGCGCGGCAGCGGCCGGCCGAAACGACAAAGCACCATGATCGTGCAGCTCGACAGCCTCGAACTCGAAGACGGCACGATCTATCTGGCCGGAACGACCAAGCGGCCTTAGAGTAGGCGTCTCGCTCTGCGAGACGGCCACATCTCGCGGAGCGAGATGGCTACTCTCCGACTACGCACCGCCATCGTCCAGCGAGAATCGCCACCGCGTTGGCTCGTCGGCCACGCGCGAAAGCACGGCCCGGCCATGGAGCCTCTCGCCCGATAGCCGCACGATCCACTCGCCGACGCTCCGACGGCACACGGCATACGTGCCCGAATCCCAGCGGGCCACCTCACCGCGGTCGCCGGAGACGGGCCCTTCATACTCCAGGTAGATTGGCCGATGGTCCGGAAGCGCATCGCAAAGTACGGACTTGCCCACGGCCGGCGGCTCCGGCAGGGCCCACGTCTTCAACGTCTCCCTCCACTGAAGCAGCAAGTCCCTGTGGAGCCCGGACGGGGCCGCGTGTTCGAGGACGGCGTAGCGAGGCATGGGAGGGAGGGGGGAGTTAGGAGTTAGGAGTTGGGGGTTG